>JACHTQ010000005.1 GCA_020135845.1 Campylobacter sp. W0018
AGTATTTGATAATTGAATCTTTAAAGTATTGATTTGATTTTGTAAGAGTGCCTGTTTTCTAGGATCCATTATACTGCAATATTCATCTATAATTTCTTTATACCATTCCAATGGAGGTATAAGGTGATTAAAATTATATTCTTTATCGATTTCTATGTTGTCTTTGGCTAAACTTTCAAAGTCAATATCTTCATTATGATAGTTTCCTTCAGGAGAGGCAAGTAAGAGTCCTATAAATCCTATAGGATTATTTTTACTTAGAATTTTTGTATTTTCAGTAATTTTGATACTTCTATTATATGTATCGAAAAAAAATGAAAACGAATGATTAAGATTTCTATTAAAATTACCTGTATTATTATTCTTTATTTCAATTTCACTATCATCTTGATTATTCCAAGTATGAACTCCTAAAATAATATAATCATGCCACATCTTTTTAAATTCTAATTCATTTTTTAACTCATAAATTTCTTCTTGACAAAGCCAATTTGATTTATTTTTAAAATTATTTTCATCTATATTTTTCATTTCTCTAACGTTTAAAGCAATAAATTTAGGATTATCATTTTGTATATTTATATTTTTAGGGAAAGAAAAATTTTCAATATTATTCGCTACTTTTTCACCAATTTCTCTCATAATAAAATCAAAACTATGAGCTTCATCCCTTCTTATAAAATCATACAAATTTTTTTTAAGATAATATCCATTTAAATCAATAATATTAAAGCCATATTTTTTAATAAGTTTTTTATGTAAAATATCGACTAATTTTGAACATTCTAAGTTGTGCCATTTTTGCGGAGTTGGAGAAATAAAACAAAGAACTTTTTTATTTAAAAAATATAGTTCTTTGTATAACCAATTAATAACTTGATAACTTTTAAAAAATAGTTCAATTGAATTGTAACGACCTATATCATTGACGTTAGATGTATTTATAATCAAATCTGCATTTTTCAAAATTTGATACTTTCTTTTTAATTCATATAAATTTTGCAAAGCAGGTGTTAAACCCAATGATAAATTGATTACATTAATTCCTTTATTTTTTAAACCTTGCGTGATTCCATTTTTAAACGCAAAATTACTTTCACCAAGCAAAACTACATTTTTCATAGAAATCCTCTAAAGTTTTTTCATAATTTTAAAAAAGCAAATTATATCAAAATTCAAATATTTGTAAAAATGAAAAATATTAATAAATTATAAATTTGCTCCAGAGCTAAGTTCCCATATAGGCAAAAAAATACCAAAGGCTAACAATAAAACAAGTATTGCCACAAATAAAGTCATTAGAGGTTCAAGTAAAACTAAAAATCTATCCATAAGATTTTGCATTTTATTTTCATAATATTTTGAAATTTCCTCAGTTAAAAATTCAAGTTTAGAACTTTTCATCGCAATATTTAACATAGAAAGCACCAAAGGATCAAATGTACCTATTTTCTTAAAAGCATGAGTAATTTCTAATCCAGAATCCATAAAAGATAAAAGTTTTTTATATTTTAAAATAATTAGCTTATTTTCAAGCCCCAAAATCGCTAAATTAAAAGCCTTAGAAAGTGAAATTCCATTTTTTAAAAGTAAAGAAAAAACCATAAAAAAATAATAATTTTGACTATAAATAATGAAATTTGAAAATAAAGGTATTTTTAAAAAGATAAAATCGCAAATATAAGCAAAAAAATAAGATTTTTTATACATAAAATAAACAAAGATAAAAACAAACACTGATAAAAAAGCAAGTATCGCGATATAATTTTGTAAAAAATCATAAATTTGAAGCATGATAATAGTTATGAAAGGCAAGTTAATATTTAAATTTTCAAATAAATCTTTAAAATTAGGTATCACATAAAGCATCAAAAAAATAAAAGCCACACAAACACTAACAAAAACAAACAAAGGATATCTCATGGCTTTTTTAAATCTCTTTTTATTTTCTAAGCTTTTTTCTCTAAGCATAGCAATTTGCAAAAAATTTTCACTCAATTTTCCAGTGTTTTGTGCTGCTTTTATTAGGGCTAATTCTGCATAATTTAACCCAAAATTAGCGTTTTTAAAAGCAAGATTTAAATTTTGCCCCAAAAGCAAATTATCAAGAACTTTACTTATACCTTTAAAAGAATGAATTTTTACAAGCTCTTTAAAGGCTTCTTGTATGCTTAATCCAGCATCGCAAAGCAGGGCTAATTCTTTAAAAAAGAGTATAAAATATTCACTATTTATTTTTTTAAAATAGCTATTTTGTTTTTCTTTAATGCTGATAATTTTCCAATTTTTATCCAAAGCTTTAGCTTGTGCAGTGTTTAAATTTTCAGCCCTAATAAGTTTTTTATACTTTTTTTGCGCCTTAATGATTTCAAGCTCATAAAGTTTCATTTAAAACCCTTAAAAGCTCATCTATACTCGTAATACCTTCTCTTGCTTTTTGCAAACCCTGCTCAAACATGCTTTGAAAGCCTTTGTTTTTCGCAAGTATCAAAATTTCACTCTTGCTTTTATTTTCTCTAATAGCTTGAGAAATCTCATCATCCACCTTTAAACACTCACCAACCAATTCTCTACCTATAAATCCACTTTGATGACAATACTCACAACCCCTAGCCTCAAAAAAATTTCCTTGAAATTGCTTATATTTAGTGCTTTTTTGTTTGCATCTTGGACAAAGCTTTCTGACTAAACGTTGTGCGATAATTAAACTAAGTGCGGAAGCGATTAAATAAGGTTTTGCTTTCATATCTAAAAGCCTATCTATCGTAGAAAGCGCATCGTTTGTATGCAAAGTGCTTAAAAGCAAATGTCCGGTTAAAGAAGCTTTTAAAGCTATATCAAGACTTTCCTCATCTCTAATCTCGCCTATCATAATAACATCAGGATCTTGCCTTAAAATCGCCCTTAAGGCATTATTAAATTCAAATCCTGCTTTAGGATTGAGTAAAATTTGCTGAATTAAAGGCATTTTATATTCTATAGGATCTTCTGCCGTGATGATTTTCTTTTCTATACTCTTTAATGCATTTAAACAAGCGTATAAAGTAGTACTTTTGCCACTTCCTGTTGGGCCTGTAAGTAAAATCATCCCATGAGGAGATCTTAGGGCTTTTTTTAAAATCTCAATATTTTTCTTTCCTAAATTTAACTTTTCAAGCTCTAAAATTTCTTTATTGTGCTTTAAAATCCTTATAACCACACTTTCACCGTTTGATAAAGGTAAAGATGAAATTCTAAAATCGTATTTTTCTTCTTTAAATTTAAGCTCAAAACTACCATCTTGAGCTTTTCTTGATTCTGCTACATTCAAATGGGCTAAAAATTTAATATGAAAAATCAAAGCTTCATAAATATCTTTTTCAAGATCAACAAATTTCTTTAAAATGCCATCCACCCTAAATCTTATCAAAGCATCATTGATCCTAGATTCGATATGAATATCACTCGTATTTATTTTAAGTGCTTCTTCAAGGATAAAATAAAAAATTTGACTGATGCAAGTTTGGTTTTCTTTTGCACCCTCTTGCCATTCAAGTTTAAGTTTGATGCTTAATTTTTTCAACTCATCTTTAATACGAAGAATGTTTAAAAATTTTAAAATTTTGAACTCATCAGCAAATGCAATTTCTATTTTTTCAATATTTGTAAAAATTTTTATTTGTTCTAAAAGCTCCAAAGAACAAGGTTTTGCACTGACTATATATAAAATATTCTCATCTTTTATTGGCAAAACTTGAAATTTTAAAAGTATATTAAAAGGAAAATCTTCACAAAATTTTTCATCAAATTCATTTAACTCAATAAATTTCATATTTAAAAAAGAGGCTAGTTTCTTTAAAAAATCTTCACTTTGTATGTTAAAATTTTGATAAATTTGATCAAGATTTATTTTTTGATTTAAATAACCCTCAAATAAATTTTGATCAATCATTCTTTAACTCTTTATCCAATTCAATAAATCCATAAGAATCCAAATAAGCATCTAAGGCTTTTTTAGCTTCATCTTTATGACCTAGGGCTATTTTAGCCTTAGCAAATATCAACCAAGAATCCTCAGCTTTTTTATCTATATCATTAGCTTTTAACGCCCAAAAAATAGATTTGTTATAATCTTTTATCTTATAATACTCACGAGATAAAATTAAAGCCTTTTCATAGCTAGGATTTTTATAAAAATTATTTTTTAATTTAGTGATGTTAAATACTTTAGAATCAATTTGTATCTTAGAGATGGTGTGATTATTTTCTTGTATGAGTTTTTCTCTTATTATTTTATTTTTTTCCTGCAAGATCTTAGCTTTTATAATATTTTGCTCTAGCTCTTTTTTATAATTTAAAGCTTTCAAAGATATTGATTTTTGTTTATAATGATTTTGCACAATGAAAAAAATAATACCCATTAGCAAGCCAATCAAAAAGAGATAAAATAAATTTTTAAAAATTTTTTTTAGTAAATATTTTTTATAGGCACTTTCAAGCTCACGCACTCTTTCTTGCAAATTCATTTTAAAAATCCATTCTCTAAAGCGCAAAGTTTTAGTACATAATCTTGACTTTTAGTATTTTTAAAATAAAGATTGAGTTCACAAAAACTTTTAAGCATTTTATCAACATATCTTAAATTTCCTTTGTAAAATTTCATTATTATTTTCATTGCTTTATGAGAAAAATCGATATTAAATTTTAATTGAATATATTGATGAAGCTCTTTGATATTAAGCTTTTCAAGCCAAAAAACTGCCTCAAAACGACTTTTAAAATAATCTTTTTCAAAAAGATCTATTTTTTTATGAGAACTCAATATAAAACTCATTTGATCACTATAAATTCGAATAAGTTCTAATATTTTTTCCTCATACATACCCACTTCATCGAATATTAAAACATTCTTTTTTCTTTTTTTAACAATGTCTTTAAATTCTTTCTCATTTGAAAAAATTTCATCGATGTAATCAATATCGTGATATTTTGCTAATCTTTGCAGCAAAACACTTTTTCCACTCCCACTCAAGCCGCAAATTAAGATCAAAGTTTTATGTTTTAAACTCTCATTTATCTTTGAAAAAATTTCTTCTCTTAAATTCACAATTTTATTCATAATATTTAAATCCTAAATCCCTAAGACTTGGAAAATTAGCATTATCAACTATGGTAGGTGTTATGATAAAAACAATTTCTGTCACATCCGATATCTCTTCATCGGATTTAAATAAAGCTCCTATTAAGGGAATATTAGACAAAAAATTAACAGAATGCTTATTTTCACCATTATTTCTTGAAATAAGTCCGCCTAAAATAAGAGTTTGATTATTTTCAACCTGAACAACGCTTGATAGCTTTTTTTGTATCGTATCTGGAGCGATAGTGCGTGGCTCCTTTTGTCTTTTCTTATCTTCTGGATATTTAAAATCGCTTAAACTTGGATTGATTCTAAGCATTATTTTACCATCATCAGAAATTTCTGGCAAAATATTAAGCAAAATTCCTATAAAAATAGAATAATTACTATAACTTTCACTCACCGTTGTTCCATTTTCTGTTCCCTTAGAACTTTCTTTAACTTGATAATTGATCGTATCTCCAACTGAAATAATAGCTTGCTGATTATTTAAAGCCATGAGCTTAGGATTGGAAAGTACATAAGTTTTTCCATTTTGAGAAATAAAGTTGATAATAGAATCAAAATTTAAATTTGCCCTAAAACCTAAATTTTTCACAAAACCTTGTCCATTTTGAAAATGGATAAAAGAATTTTCACCACTTTTTGTTTTGGAATTAAAATCCAAATTAAAATTTTGCCAATTAATGCCACTAGAATGGCTTTTATTAAGATTTACTGCAATAATACTAACATCAATAATCACTTGCTTTTTTAAACGGTTTTCAAGTTTTTGCAAATATTCTCTAACGCGTTCTAATTGAGAATGAGTGCCTGTAACTATTATAATTCCAGCATTTGAATTGACTATAGGTGCTTTTATTTCATAGTTTTCATGAGAAGAATTAAGCAACATAGTGATTTCTTTTTCTATATTTTGCCAAAAATCAAATTTTTCCATGCTTTTAATCATATTATCTTCATTATCTTCAGATGAAGTTTTAAATTCACTTTGCCTTGGTTTTGCATCCACCGAAGCTTTAGTGATACTTTGACCTTCTCTAATTGAAGTGATATAACTTATTTTAAAAATTTTTGTTTTTAAGGCTGAAATTTTCAAAACCCTGCCGTTAAATTCATAAAATAAATCATGCTCTTTGATAAAAAGATTAAAAATCTCATCTAAACTCATTTGATGTATATTAATATCACTTTGAATGGTTTTTAATTTTTCTTTAGCAATCTTATCTTTTACAATAATACTAAATGAGCAATAATTTGCAAGCTCTCTAAGGCTTTCTTCTAAACTTGTATTTTCATGAATATTGATATCAAATAAACGTTTTTGACAATCTAAAGCATAAAGGATTTGAGTAAAAAATAAAATCTTAATAAATATTAATCTTATCATTGGTTTTAAAATTAATTTTAAAATTTAAAGTATCGTATTGCAATACTATATCTTTTTTATTAACTTGAACAATTAAAGCGCCTTCAATTCTATCACCTTTTTTATACCAATGATTATTGATTTTTACTTGATCTAGCATGATAGCTGCTATAGTAAGTTTTTTTATTTTTTCAAGGGTGGGATTTAAGAAAGGATTTTGAAGATTTTCAAGATCTGCGTCGCATTTAGAATTTAAAGATCTGAAATATTCTTCAAAATCATCTTGTGCCATTGAAAAAGTAAAAAATAAACAAATGGCACAAAAAAATCTTTGCATTGCAAATTCTAGTTTTCTAACTCATTGCTAAAATCAGCTATAGCAATGCGTTTTAATTGTCTATAACGACGTTGCGCATCTTTTTTGTTTCTTTCGAACAATTCTTTTGCGTGATCTGGATTTGATTTTTTCAAAGCATTGTAACGAACTTCATTCATTAAAAAGCTTTCATAAAGATCCCACTCAGGCTCTTTGCCGGCTAAGGTCAATGGATTTTTTCCTTGCTCTTGTAAACGAGGATCGAAAGTATAAAGTGGCCAATAACCACATTTTGTAGCAAGTTCACTTTGTTCTCCAGAATAACCAAGACCACCTTTGATACCATGTGCTATACAAGGAGAATAACAAATAACCAAAGAAGGACCATCGTAAGCTTCAGCTGCAACCAAAGCTTTAACCAAATGACTATAATTTGCGGCGGAATTAACTTGAGCTACATAAATATAACCATAAGTCATTGCAATTTGACCTAAATCTTTTTTCTGAATAGGCTTACCTGCGGCAGCAAATTGTGCTACAGCGCCAGTGCGAGATGATTTAGAGCTTTGACCTCCAGTATTAGAATAAACTTCAGTATCAAGTACTAAAATATTTACATTCTCACCACTTGCTAAAACATGATCAAGACCGCCGTAGCCAATATCATAAGCCCAACCATCACCACCGAAAATCCAATGAGATTTTTTGCTTAAATATTGTTTTAAATCTAAAATTTCTTGAGCTGCTTTAATATCTTTATTTTGCTCTAAAATTGGAACTAATTTATTTCTAATTTCAACCGAAGCAGCACTATCATCTTTATTTGCAATCCATTCTTTAAAAAGTGCCGCTAAAGCATTTGGAACTTGCTGCATATTTTCATTCATAATAACTTCAATGCGATGTCTTGTAGTTTCAGTAGCAACTTTCATACCTAAACCAAATTCTGCATTATCTTCAAACAAAGAGTTACCCCAAGCAGGACCGTGTCCATTTTTAACACTTTTTCTATAAGGGGTAGAAGGAGCTGAACCACCATAGATTGAACTACAACCTGTTGCATTAGCGATGATCATTCTTTCCCCAAATAATCTTGTGATCAAAGTAATATAAGGAGTTTCACCACAACCTGGGCATGCACCATGGAATTCAAACAACGGTTGTGCAAATTGCGCACCTTTTGTACTTTCTTTGTTTAAAATTTCATCTTTATAAGTAATTTCTTTAAATAGATAATCAGCATTTTCCTGCTCTCCAAAATCCATTTCTTCTTGAAGCGGAACCATAACTAATGATTTTTCTTTAGTTGGACACTCATGAACACAAAGTTCACAACCTGTACAATCAAGAGGAGAAACTTGAATTTTAAAGCTTAGTTTTTCACCTTTAGTTCCTTTTGCTTCTAAAGCGTGATCTTTAACTCCACGTGGAGCTTTTGCCATTTCTTCATCATTGATTAAAAATGGTCTAATAACCGCATGCGGGCACACAGAAGCACATTGGTTACATTGTATACAATTTGCCTCAATCCATCTTGGAACCATAACACCTACACCACGTTTTTCATATTCGGTAGTACCGTGCTCAAAACTTCCATCCTCGTAACCCAAAAATGCTGAAACAGGTAAATCATCACCTTTAGCGGCATTCATAGGTTTAACGATTTTTTCAACAAATTCAGTACCTTTGTAAGCACTGGTTTGTTCTTTTTCTTTAATTTCTAGATTTTTCCAGCTAGGATCTACTTCTACTTTTACAAGTCCATCTGCACCTACATCAATAGCTTTGTAATTCATTTCTACAATAGCATCACCTTTTTTACTATAAGATTTATAAGCAAATTCTTTCATATATTTTTGTGCATCTTCATAAGGAATAATTTTTGCAAGTTTGAAGAATGCTGATTGCATAATAGTATTTGTACGATTTCCAAGTCCTATTTCGCGTGCCAGTTTTGTCGCATTGATAATGTAGAAATTAATTTCTTTCTCTGCTAAAGTTTTCTTAACAGAATCAGGAATTTGTCTGATAGTTTCTTCAGCACTCCAAATGCTATTTAAAAGGAAAGTTCCACCCTTTCTAATTCCTGCTAATACATCATAAAGTTCAAGATAAGCTGCTACTGAACAGGCTATGAAGTGAGGTGTTGATACAAGATAAGTTGAGCGAATTGGTTTTTTAGAGAAACGCAAATGGCTTCTTGTATAACCTCCTGATTTTTTAGAATCGTATGCAAAATAAGCTTGCGCATAAAAATCAGTTTTATCTCCAATAATTTTAATAGAGTTTTTATTTGCGCCTACTGTTCCATCAGCGCCCAAACCATAAAATAAACATTCTATTGTGCTTTCATCTCCAAGAGAAATTTTTTCACCGGTTGGTAAAGATGTATGAGTTACATCATCAACAATACCTACTGTGAAACCATTTTTTGGATTATCAAGTTTTAAATTTTCAAATACAGCGATCATTTGTGCAGGATCAACATCTTTAGAAGAAAGTCCGTATCTTCCGCCAACAATAATTGGAGCATTTTCTCTTCCATAGAAAGCTGATTTTACATCAAGATAAAGCGGTTCTCCTAAGCTACCTGGCTCTTTAGTTCTATCAAGCACTGCGATTTTTTTAACTGATTTTGGCATTACATCAAAGAAATATTTTAAGCTAAATGGTCTATAAAGGTAAACTTTTAAAACACCAACTTTTTCACCTTTCGCATTTAAATAATCCACAACTTCTTCAAGAGCTTGAGTTACAGAACCCATAGCAATAATAATGCGATCTGGCTCTTTGTGTCCGTAATAAGTAAATGGTTTATACTCTCTACCAGTAATTTTTGAAATTTCTTGCATATATTCATTAACAACATCCGGTAAAGCATCGTAAAAACGATTTGCCAATTCTCTAGTTTGGAAATATATGTCATCATTTTGAGCTGTTCCACGTGTTTTTGGATGTTCTGGATTTAACGCACCATTTCTAAATTCTAATAGAGCTTTTCTATCTAGTAATCTATCAAAATGCTCATAATCCATCACTTCGACTTTTTGAATTTCATGACTTGTTCTAAAACCATCAAAGAAATGTAAAAATGGAACTCTACCTTTAATGGCAGCCAAATGAGCCACACCAGCTAAATCCATAGTTTCTTGAACAGAATGAGAACAAAGCATTGCAAAACCAATTTGTCTTGCTGCATAAATATCTTGATGATCCCCAAAAATCGATAAAGCTTGAGATGCTAAAGAACGCGCTGCAACGTGTATAACACAAGGTAAAAGTTGTCCTGCAATTTTATACATATTTGGAATTTTTAATAATAGACCTTGAGATGCAGTATAAGTTGTTGTTAAAGCACCTGCTTGTAACGATCCATGAACGCTACCTGCCGCACCTGCTTCACTTTGCATTTCTACAATTTTTACAGGCACTCCAAATAAATTTTTCTTTCCTGCAGCAGCCCATATATCGGTATAATCTGCCATAGGAGAACTTGGAGTGATAGGATAAATACCAGCTACCTCTGTAAAAGCATACGCTGCATAAGCAGCAGCTTCATTTCCATCCATAGTTTTCATTACTTTACTCATTAAGACCTTCCTTAATCAATATTTTTTATCAGCAAGACTATACTACGAATTCTCTTAAAAGGTGTTTAACAAAAACTTCAAATTTGTTTAATATTTAGTATATGACAAATTGCTTCGTATGCACTTGGGAAAATTTGGGAATATTTTTTTAATTCATTCTCATCGCCATAACCACAACTTAAAGCTATAGGAGTAATATTAGCCGCTAAAGATGCTTGTACATCCAAAATAGTATCACCAATCATATAAGCATTTTCTTGAGTTTTGTTTAATTTATCCAATGCTAAAAGTATAGGTTCTGCATCTGGTTTTGGTTTTTTAACATCATCAAGAGTGATTAAAGTTTTAAAAAATTTTTTAATTCCTAAAGATTCAAGTAAAATAGGAGTAAAAGTTCCTCCCTTAGTTGTCACTATGCCCAAATCAGCAAAATCATAAGCAAGATGTAAAGTTTCATTGACTTTTGGAAGTAAGGTTGTTTGCTCTAAATAAATTTTAGAATAACACTCACGATAAGTTTTAGCAAATTTATCAATCAAATTAGAATTGCTAGGGTAGAGCATTGCAAACATATTTTTTAATGGGTGGCCTATAAGATCTTTAATTTTTTCATCTTCTTTTACATCTAAATTAAGAATTCTTAAGGCATCTTTGAAAGAATTTAAGATGGCATTTGTAGAATCTATCAAAGTGCCATCTAAATCAAATAAAATAGTATATTTCATTGTTTTTGCTTGAGTATAAATTTAGCTTCCACTCTTCTATTATCAGCTCTTCCTTCTTTAGTCGCATTGCTAGATCTTGGACGCTCTTCGCCATATCCTATAGTCTCAATACGATTTTTATTCACTCCGTATTTTTCAAGTTCTTTAGCAACATTTTGTGCACGTTTTTGAGAAAGCTTTTTATTATAAGCTTTTGAACCTATATTATCAGTGTGTCCTTCAAGAATGGTATTGTAATTTTTATTTTCATCTAAAACCTTAGCAATTTTTTTAATTTTTTGACTAAAGGCTGGATTAATAGTAGTTTTATCAAAACCAAAATATCCCTCCAAAGAAATCACTTTTTCTTTTTCACTTTTATCAAGTACAAATGTTTTTGTTTGTGATTTTTTTTCAATTTGTCTAGCTAAAGGTTGTTTAAATTCATTTTTTAAATTTTGCTTTTTTTCTCCACCAAAACCAAAACTAAGACCTAAAGTTGTAACCCAGTTGTGATTAGCATCATTAAAATCAATTTGATCTCTTGTTTCAAGTCTTAAAGCCAAAGAATCACTTAGATTAAATTTAATTCCCACTCCATATTGTCCAAATCCGCCACTTTTATTATCATAGGCAGCATTAGAAAAATTCTCATAGCCACCGCCAGCTAAACCATAAAAATAAAATCTTTTATTTAAATCAAATCCTTTGATCACATTTAAATAAGTTCTTGATATATCTGTAGTTTCATGAGTATTGGTATATTTTACATTGGAATAATATTCAAAACCTAATTCCACTTGATCTAGCCAAAAATCATCAAAATGATAACCAAATCGAATGCCAGGAGCATAATGATTTTTCATATCTAAATTACCCTCAAAATAATTATAATTGAAAGTTGGAGTTATTTCAAATTTAATATTTTGATCGGCACCAAATAAAGCACTTGCTAAACCTAAACCTAGTAATAACCTTTTCATAAAAATCCTTTAAATTGATAATAAATTTTAAATGTAAAGATTATAACATAAAAATAAGAAAAGAAAGAAATAATTAAAGTATAAAAATAAGCAGCGAGAAAATTCTCGCTGTAAAGATTAACGTTTAGAAAATTGTGGACTTCTTCTTGCTTTGCGACGACCGTATTTTTTACGCTCTACAGTTCTGCTGTCTCTTGTTAGAAGTCCTTTTGGTTTTAATAAGGCTCTAAAATCTGCATCCATAGCCGCTAAAGCTCTTGCAATACCATGTCTTAAAGCTTCAGCTTGTGCGCTATAACCACCACCTAGAGTAGTCGCTTTAATATCCATAGAAGTTTCTTGCTTGGTAGCAAGTAAAGGTTGAACCACTTTAAGCTTAATAGCTTCATGTCCGCCAAGCCAAGTATTTAAATCAACACCATTAACGCTGATTTTACCACTACCTGGTTTTACCCAAACTTTTGCAATAGCGGTTTTTCTTTTACCTGTTGCATATGTTGTTGCCATATTATTTTCCTTCTTTAGCAATTTGTGCTGTATGTGGATGCTCACTGCCAGCATATATTTTTAGTTTTTTAAGCATTGCTCTACCCAAATTTGTTTTAGGAAGCATACCTCTAACTGCTAATTTATATAATTTAGCAGGATTTTTTTGAAGTAAATCTCCAAATTTTTCACTTTTTACACTTCCAAAATATCCAGAATGTCTATGATAAAGCTTATCTTCAGCCTTATTAGCACCTGTAAATACAGCTTTTGATGCATTGATAATGACTACATAATCTCCACAATCAACATTAGGTGTAAAACAAGGTTTATTTTTACCTCTTAAAATCGTCGCTACTTCGGTTAAAAGACGACCAAATCTTTTTCCTTCTGCGTCTAAAACAATCCATTCTCGCTTTACTTCGTTTGGCTTTGTTATCTTTGTCATATTTTTTACCTTTGCCAAAAATTTAAAATGTGATTGTATAAAAAATAATCTTAATATTTACTTAATTTAAGTTTAAATAAAGAAATAATAAGATTAAATATTTAGCTTAAGTTAAAAAATATAAAATCAATTTAAAAAAGCTATATATCTTTCAATGAAATTTAATTTTAAAACATAGATAGTTTAGTTTTTAGCAAACTCTTTAATTAAGATTTTATCTTTTAAACAATAAACAACAAAAGCTCTTGAATTTTTTTTCAAGATTTCATCCACGGCAAGTTTATATTCAAAAATTTGCTCTTTGTGTTTATCCTCCATTGCAAGGCTTGTTTTATAATCTATAATTATCGCTTCCTTATCATCTAAAGCAAGTAAATCTAGTCGTTTGATTTCTCCTTGAAAACTCAATGTTTGTTCTTTGAAAAGTTTTTTATTTTCAAGGAGGTTTTGAAATTCTTTGTTATTGAGTAAATTTTTAATTATTGCAAACAATGTTTTAAATTCTTTATCATCTAAAAAATACCTAAATTTACTCTTAGTATTTTGATAAGCTGATTCGATATTTTCCCCATATGGTAGTTTTAAATTTTGCATAAAAAAATGAAAAGCGTTTCCAAAATAAATTTCTTTAGAATCTAATTTTTCATTATGATCAATTTCTTGCAAACCAACCTTTTCAAATTCTTTCAAAGCAGGAGGCAAAATTTCCTCTTTTTGCTCATATAAATCTTGAAATTCTAATGTTCCAATTTCTTGCTCATTGATTTCAAGCATTGAATTTAAATAACTAGGATAACTCCCATGTTTAAATTCACTATTTCTTTTAATGACAATCAAAGAATCTCTGGCCCTAGTAAAAGCCACATAAAGTTTGTTCATATCATCTTCATAATCAGCCTTGGTTATATTGTCTATAAAAGCTTGATAATTATGCTCTTTGGTTAATTTGCGTATATTATCTCTTAGATGAAGTTGCCAACCTTGATTGATATCATATTCTAGCATGATATTATCGCTATTTGTATTATTTTTTGAAAGACTGTCTATCAAAATAACGTGCTTAAATTCCAAACCTTTGGATTTATGCACAGTCATAATGCTTATCCCCATATTTTGTTCATTGATAATTTTTAAAGGACAAGGTTCAAATAAAAGTTTTAAAAAATCCTCTTTTTCTCTAGCATATTCTATAAATTGGATTAAAGCAATATCGCTAAGATCAAGTCTTAAATTTTTAATCAAATAAAGTAAATTTTCTATAGCACTTCTTGCCAAATCAAGATTTAATCTCAAAGGTTCAAATCCTAAAAATTCTTTTAAAAAATGCAAATAAAACTCATCCCCAAAAATACAATATTTTGCATATTCTAAAACAACCCTCACGCTAGCTTTATTTTCAAGTAAAATATTGCTTTGTGTAAATGCTTGAATTTTGTGTTCTTGTAAAAATTCTAAAATCATATCTGCATCATTATTTTTCCAACATAAAATACAAATATCATTCAAGGAAACATTTCTATCTTTTAAAAAATAAATTTGCTCTAGCAAAGTTTCAAATACTTTTTCTTTTATTTCTTGAAACTGATCTTTAGCTTTAGTTTCTTTTGTTTCAACAACGCGTACAAAGCCTCCTTTTTTATCCTCCAAAGAAAGCTGTGGCGTATAATCTTTTATTTTATTTTTAAACACTTCATTGACAAAATAAACCAAATTTTCCTTAGAACGATAATTGACTTTAAGTTGATCTTTTTTGATTTGCTTAAAATCAAACTGCAATAAATCAAAAAGCTCTTTTTTGCCTTTTCTAAAACGATAAATACTTTGTTTTTTATCTCCAACGTAAAAAAAAGTTCTATTTTTTTTCACACCTTCGCCTGAAACTAATTCAGCGATCAAAGGATATAAAATCTTATATTGTATAACGCTTGTATCTTGAAATTCATCGATGAGTAAATGAGAAATATATCCGTCCAAGCGAAAATAAATCATATCCTTAAAATCACTTGTGATTAAATCAAAAACTCTTCGACTAATATCACTAAAACTTAAAACATTTTTTTCTTTTTGTATAGAATTTTTTGCCTTACTATAATAATTTAAAAGATTCATTAAATTAGCAATTTTATATTGCTCAAGCTCAATGGCATAATCATTTAAAGCATTGATAAATTCTTCTCTTTTTAATTTAAATTTTGTATCCTCATCGTTTAATTTTTGCAAATATTCCGTTTCATCAAATTTTGACATAAAACTTGTTTTGATAAATTCATTTAAATCCAAAGTTTCATTTTTAAAATTTTGTATTAAATTTGCATATCTTTTAACATGGGTTAAACTTAAACAATACGTTCTTAAATCATTGTAAGCTTTATTTATTTTTGCTTTTGATGGATTTGGAATTTTTACACAATCTTTATGGTAAGCGTTTTCATAAAATCTTTCTAATTCATTATAAAAATCTTGATTTTCTTCTATATTGACCAAATAATAGGCTAAATCTTTTAATTCTTCTCTATTTAAAAGCCTTAAAAAAACAGCCTTAATATCAAGTTTTTCTTCGCTAATATTAAAATCACTACTAAGCCCCAAATTTAAAGCAAAAGCTCTAACGATCTTGCTAAAAAAAGCATCAAAGGTGCTGATTTTTAACTCTTGTCTTAAAAATTCTTTTCTTTTAGCATCTCTTAGGGCTATAAGTTCTTTTTTCTCCACATCTAAAAGTCGGCATAATTCTTGAGATTCACTCTGCTTTTCTTCACTTTCTAAATTTAAAAAAGTATCAATGATTCTTTTTTGCATTTCATTAGCAGCTTTTTTGGTAAAGGTTAAAGCTAAAATTTCATTTATTTTTGCATTTTTTAAAATAAGAGCTATAAAACGAACACTCAAAGCAAAGGTTTTACCGCTACCAGCACTTGCCTCTAAGGCTAAAAAAGGTTCAAAAGTCATTTCACTTCCTTTTTATAAATCAACCTATAAGGGCAATATTCATCTTTTTTGTTTTCAAACTCCATTTCTTCTTTACTTTCATCTAGTAAATTTTTTAAACTTTCTTTCAAATCAGCCAAGCTTTTAGCCTTTTCTTTTGTAAATTTCATACATTTTAAATCATAAAAAAAAGCTTGAGCATTCTCATCATAAAGAGCTTGATAAAAGGCTAACTGATAAGAATTTGTAGGAATTTTTCCACTTTTATAATCGATGATAAAATTTTCACCCATACAATGATCAATTCTATCAATAACTCCTATTAATTTTATAAATTCTTGTTTAAAATTTAAAACTTTAGAAATAGACAATTCTAGTTTATCAACCTTATATCCTTCATCAAAATGCTTTTGTTCGTTTTTGTAAAAATTTTCAAATCGTATTTTTAAAATTTCTAGTTCCAAATCACCAATGCCATATTTTGAACTTTCCCTTTGTAATAATTTATTAAAAATACTGCAATCAAAATAATTTTTTGAATTTTCTTTATAGTAAATTTCTAAAATCTTATGGATAAAATTACCCTCATTTTTAAAATTGCTTTCATAGCTTAAGGCTCTAGCTTCTTTTAAATTTAAAATATAACGATAATAATAAGTTCTTTTTTGATTTAGGAGTAAGTTAAAGCGAGTAAAAGATAAGGGTTTTTCAAACGGATCGTGCTTTAAAATAGGAGCTTTAATAGGCTCTAAATTTAATCTTGCACTCTGATAATCAAGCTTTAATGCATCTAAATAAGTTTTAGAATTTGGTTTTTCATGAAAATATTTTATATTAAGATCATCTAAAAAACGTGATTTTCTTTGCTCTTCATTTTCAACATAAGAAATACTTACTTTTTTGGCATTTTTGATTAAGTTTTCATAATAAAATCTTTGCAAATTCTCTCTTCGTTCATAGCTGATTAGCCCTGCTTTTTTGCGAATTTCATTGTTTAAAAAAAGTTCATTAATACTTCTTTTAGGAATCGCATCTTCATTAAAATCTACAATTACAACTCCATCAAAATGAAGTCCTCTGCTTTCTAAAAGCCCCATAACGGTAATTTTTCCACCACCAACATAACTTAAATTTAAATTTGAAATGTGTATAAAAAAAAGCTGGAGCAATTCTTTAAATTTCAAAAACTGATTTTTTAACAAATCCTTGATAAAATACAATTCTTTTTGGATGATACTGATAAGTTCTGGTTTTTCATTTTCTAAAAACTGAATTATTAAATTTTCAAACTGCTCAAAATTAAATTGCTGATCAAATTGACTCTTAAATTTTTCAAAATCAAGATTTAAATAATGCAAAAAGGTATTATGATAATCAAAAATTGTATCTTCATTTAAAAAATAATCTTCTTGCTTTTGATAATAAAATGATTCAGAATTTGCAGAATCATAAAGTATTTTTAGTTTTTGATAAAATAAACTCTCTTTGATATTAATACCACTAGCAAAATTAAACATATTGTTTTTATCAAACAATCTTAAAAGATCACAAAAACTTTCATCTGGTGTTATAATAACTATATTTTCAGGCTTTAATCCTTCCCTTAAAAAATGAGAAACTTCATCCATTGCAAAGGCACATTGCAGACTTCTAATTTCAAAGGATTTGACTTTAACTTGTGAATTTTGAGTATAAATTTTCTCTTTTTTAAGAATTTTTCCTTGACTTAAACTCACTTCATAGTAAAATTCTACTTCAAGATCTATCTCTTTTAAAAAATCAAATTTGGAAAAATACTCATAATTAAACCGACTTACCCTAAAACATAAAATCACTTCTTTATAGTTAGCAATTTGTAAAAACAAATCTTCTTCAAATTTACTCAAAAAACCTTCTAAATTATAAATAATAACATCATATTCATCTATAAAATCAAAATTAATCAAGTAATCCTTCACCAAAGATAAATCATCATGAAGATTATTCTTTTTAAGCAAAGTAAGATAGTGATCAAATACTTCTTTTAAAATTTCTAAATGCTCGTTATAGCTTGCATAATAATCATTATTTTTAAGATCATCAATACTTTTTTTCTCTAAGCTTAGCTCTTTAAAGAAAGAAAATAAATATTCATTATTTTTTAAAAAAGTAAAAAAATCAGCACTAATTCCTAATTCTTTCTCTAAATTTTTACTTTTTAAACACGCTTCTTGCATTAAAAGCAAACTCTCATAAGAACTCGCCTTATGAGAATTAACTAAACATATTCTCTCTAGAAAATCTTGTATGCTTATAGCATTATCAAGCAAAGCATTTAAAACTTTACTTTGCTCGTAATATTCTTTAATCTTTCTAGTGGAACCAAATATTCTAAGCTTCATTTAGCATATAATTCATAGTTAAAAAAGCCTATTGTTTGAGGATTTTCAATCAGCTTAAATTTTAATTGCCATCTACCTTCTTCGATTTTAGAAGGAAAAGTGATGCTTAAAATTCCTTGTTTTATTTGTCCTTGTAATTTTTGATCATCTTTTTTTGTATGAGGTCTAGTAAGTAAAATTTCATATTTTAAATTTTGAACATCTGCCTTTCCTAAAGATTCTATTTTAAAATTAGCTACATAAGAATTAGAATCGATAGTATAAACAGGAATTTTCCTAGCACCTAGCAATTGTAAATCTTTATTTTCAAAATCAACCTTAAAAAGTTTATTAAAATTGTCTTGCTGCTTTTGAATTTCGTTATAGTTATTTTCTACATTTTGATAAGAGTCAAAATAAAAATCATCTTCATATACAGGATAATCGCTTGAAATTACAACTGTGACAACAGAAGCTCCTATAATCAATAAAAAAGCAATCAATAAACCATAAGGCCAAAAAGTTTTTTTCTTATCCATTTCTTTTCCTTTTCATTCTTCTTTGCACATAATAAAGCAAAGCAAAGCAAATGAAACCATAAATTAAAATTCGTAAAATATTTATTGTATCGCGATTTGCATTACCTATGGAAGAATTTAATGTAATTCCTCTAGCTTGGGTTATACGATCGACTATATCAGCATAGCCATTTAAAACAGCAGCATTATAAATATCGCCTTTTTGTGTCGCTAAAATTGGTAAAATCGAACCTGTTCCTGGATAAGGACTTAATACAGCCTCTTTATCGATCAAATTAAGAACACCTTTAGAGCCAACTATATCAACTCTATGCGATTTTTTAGATAAAATAAGAAGAATATAAGACTTTGGTAGTGTTTTTTGCATATTAAACAAAGTTTCAAAATCTGTACTATCACTTACAGCCACTCCTGCAAAAATTTGACTCTTTTCTTCTAACTCTTTGCCTATTAAATTAATTTTTTGAACAACTTTTGGACTCAATACACCTTCATTAAAAACCACATGATCAAGAGCAAAAACTTTCAAAGGAAAAAACAAAAAGATAGCTAAAAATAAGCTATCTCGTAATATTTTTTTCATCCTATATGCAAGTGATTGGCGGTTAATACTGACCAAGCAGTAATTACCGCAGTAGTGATAAGCCCAATAACAATTAAATACTCTAATGCTTTACTCATTGCACATCCTTTATAACTCTATGATCTTGCTCTTTTGAACCTAGCATTTTTACACTTTGAATATCTTTAAGGCTATAAGGTTTTTGCATCACTTCTTGTTGAGCTTTGATACCAAAAATAGTTAGTACTACTAAAATAGCAATCAATAATACAGTCGCAATAAGCATTCCTGTAATACCTGAAAAAGAAAATACGCATCTATTTGTGTTTTCCATTATTTACCCCTTGAAAGAGAAATTACATACTCACTAACGGCTTCTTTTTGCACGTTATTTAAAGTAGGAAATGCTGGCATAGTTCCTATAAAACCTTTTTTACCTCTATTTAAAACATCCACTACAAATTGCGCTGAACCATATTTTGTAAGATCAGGAAACATTCCACCTTCTCCTCCTTTTCCATCAGCTCCATGGCAAGCAGCACAAGTTTCATAAACTTCTTTTCCTCTAGCCACTAACTTTTCATTTTTAGTTTGTTTAATAGCTGAAATTTCTTGTGCAACATAGGCAGCAACTGCCGGAATATCTTCTTTTGCTATACCTAAAGCAGATGCATCTGGCATTTCTCCACCTTCATAATTCATCCCTTTAGAACCATGCACAATTGTATTAATAATTCCTTCTTCGCTACCCCAAATATTTAAATTTTGAGCTTTACCATTGATTCCATCAGCGGTAATGCCGTGGCAAGCAGAACATTGAACTAAAAAAATATTTTCGCCCATATCTTTTTTATCATCAGCAGATAAATTTTTAAATGTTTTCTCAAATTTAGAGTTATAAGCTTGGACTTCTTCATTGTATTGACCTATACTTGAAAAAGATCTTAAAGGATATCCCCACAAGAAATACCAAATTGCCCAAACAATAGTAAGACAAAAGACAATAGCCCAGCCTAAAGGAATAGGATTTTTATACTCTCCTATTCCATCCCATTCGTGTTCACTAAGCTCAGCTTCACCTTTTTTTTCTTTCATTTTGCTAAACATTCTGCTTACAATTATAAGCGTGATTAGAACAATAAGAACAGCTCCAATCAAAGACAATAAATTAGTATTATCTTTTAAATTTAACCATTGCATCAAGCACTCCTTTTATTTTCTAAAACACAATCATTGATATTATCATCTAAAACAAGATTTGCGTATTTTTCGTAATTTCTTTCGCCTTTTTTCTCTGCTTTGTAAAGATGATATAAATATGAATACAAAACCAATGACAAAAACACAACAAGCAGGAAAAATCCATAACCTTGAAAAATTTCCCACTCATGTTTATTAATTTCACTCAAATTAAGAGTAGTTAATTTTTTAATCACATCTAGTAAAATTAATAAATGTTCCATCATCTTACTTCAAGCTATTTAAATAAGCGATCAAAGCAACTATTTCTTTAATTTCACCTTTAGCAAAAGCTTTTTTCACTTCTTCATTTTTCATCTCATCAACTATAGTTTGTGCTTCCGCTTTTACTTCTTCTTGAGCATCTTTCCAAGAACCAAGTTTTACGCCACCTGGCACATCATAAGGCACATTAAAAACTTTTTTTACAGTCAAAGCTTCAGCATAAGCTGTTTCTATATCAGCATCATTTTTAAACATATGCTTATAAGCTGGCATAATAGAATGTGGAACTACTGAAGTAGGCTCCCACATATGATTTTCATGCCAATCAGTTGTTCTATAACTTCCTACACGCATTAAATCAGGACCTGTTCTTTTTGAACCCCATAAAAATGGTCTATCATAAGCAAATTCGCCACTAACTGAAAACATTCCATAACGATCAGTTTCAGATTTAAACGGACGTATAAGCTGAGAATGACAAGCATTGCAACTTTCTTTTATATAAATTTGACGCCCTGCAAGCTGTAAAACAGTATAAGGTTTTTTTCCTTCGATAGGTCTTGCATTTTCAGTAAAATTAGGCAAAACTTCAACAATACCAGCATAAGCAATTACAACAAAAATAGCCACAGCAAAAAAGAATGGATTTTTTTCTAACCAACTAAACATTTTTCCTCCTTTTTACACTGCCATAGGTGAAGCACTTTTTGGCTCTTTATCTAGCACTCTTCCGCAAGCAATTGTTTTATAAATATTATAAGTAAATATAAAGAAACCAATAAGGTACAATAAACCACCAATAGCTCTAATCCAATAATAAGGTATTATAGCCTCAACTGTATCGATAAATGAATAAAGAAGATTTCCATATTTATCAACTGCGCGCCACATCATACCTTGTGTAATACCTGCAATCCACATTGAACTGAAATAAAGCACTACGCCTGTAGTTTGAATCCAAAATTGAATTTCCATTAAAGATTTGCTATAAAGTTCTCTTTTAAATAATCTAGGTGTCATATGATAAAGCGCAGCCATAGTCATAAAACCTACCCAACCTAAAGTTCCATCATGAACGTGACCTGGAATCCAATCAGTAAAATGCGCTAAAGCATTAACAGATTTTATAGAAAGAATAGGTCCTTCTAATGTTGAGAACATATAAAAAGTTGATGCCAAAATCATAAATTTAATCAATGGACTTTCTCTAAGCTGACTCCACTCGCCTCTCATTGTAAGCATAATATTGATCGCTGATCCCCAAGAAGGTAAAATAAGTACTAT
Organism: Campylobacter sp. W0018; assembly: GCA_020135845.1. Classification (GTDB taxonomy): domain Bacteria; phylum Campylobacterota; class Campylobacteria; order Campylobacterales; family Campylobacteraceae; genus Campylobacter_D. Next base: position 22,153 of record JACHTQ010000005.1, read on the forward strand.
TGAAAATACAGAACCCATAGTTTGCATCCAATCAGGAACAGTTGAATAAATTAAATGGTGTCCACCTGCCCAAAGGTATACAAACATTAATCCCCAAAATGCAAATAAAGAAAGTTTATAAGAAAAAATTGGTTGACCGCTTTCTTTTGGTAAAAAGTAATAAATTTGAGCAATAATACCAACAGTGAAAACAAAAGCAACCGCATTATGTCCATACCACCATTGAACTAAAGCATCATTGGTTCCTGCATACATCGATACACTATGCCACCATTTTCCCATACCGGCAACAAAATAAGTTGGAACTTCCATATTGTTGAAAAGATAAAGCATAGCAATACCCAAAAAAGTTGCTATATAATACCAAAGAGAGATATAAAGAGTTTTTTCACGTCTGATTCCAATAAGACCAAAAATACTCATACCCCACAATACCCAAACAATAACAACCAAGATATCTAAAGGCCATTCAAGTTCTGCATATTCTTTAGAAGTTGTAATTCCTAAAAATAAAGAAATAACAGCAACAATCATTGTAAACATATAAAGCCAAAAATGAAGCTTTCCTACCGCCATTAAAAATTTTGATTCAGCCATGCTTACCTTAAGAACACGTTGTCCTATATAGTACCAAGTGGCCCAAATTCCAGAAAGCATAAAACCAAAAATAACCCCTGAAGTATGAAGAGGTCTTAATCTTGAAAAGGTTGCATACTCTCCTGCTAAATAATTTAAATCAGGATATGCCATTTGAAAAGCTATCAAAGTTCCTATGGCCATACCAATAATACCGAACAATATAGTCGCAAACATAAAATATTTAGCAACCGTATAGTCATAACTTAATGCATTACCTGGATGCATAGTTTTTTCTCCTTAAAATTTTTAGTTCATTAGTAGTATTATAGACTATTAATTATACATTTTTTCTTAAAAGAGGTAATTTTATTTATCGTATTCTAAGAATAAAGAATTTATAGATATTTAAAACGTTTTAATTCAAAAAATAAAATAAAATTTTGTAATTAAATTAAAGAATATAAATAAATTTATTTTATAAAAGTAATAAAACCTATATAACTAGCATGCAACCCATATACAATAATAATAATATAAGCCACATAATTAAAAATAATTTTTAAAAATTCGCTTAGAATTTGAGATAATCTAGCAAAAAATAACATAGCAGGAAGCGTTGAAATTCCAAAAATAAACATAATAAACATACTTTCTAAAATATTTCCTCTTTTAAGGGTATCCGTTAAAAAAAAATAAACTAAACCACAAGGAACAAAGCCGTTGGCAAATCCTAACATCAATGCAGATTTAACACCTTTAAACTTCATCGATTTTTGTATTACAAATTTAAACAAAGAATGAATGATTATATTATTTTCAAAAAAAGCTAAAAGATTACCTCTAAAAATTAAAGCACAACCTAAAATAGCCATAAAAATACCAATAATGAAAAATGAAAAACTTTGAATTTTGGAATTAATCGCTAAAATATTTCCAAAAATCCCACAAAGTATTCCTAAAAAAATATAGGCTAAAATTCTTGATAGTTGATATAAAAAGGTTAGCAAAAATAAATGTTTGTGTGAAGCATTTAACCTCATAAAAGCTAAAGTAAAACCTCCGCACATAGCATAGCAGTGTCCAAAGCTTGATAAAAAAGCAACACTTAAAATAACAAAAAAATCAATATTTAGCAAAATCACATCAAATCAACAAATTCTTTAAAAATATATTTACTCTCATGAGGACCAGAAGAGCTTTCTGGATGATGTTGCACTGATATAATAGGATAATCTTTATACTTAACACCCTCTACATTATCTCCGAAAAGATTACGATGAGTAATATAAGCAACTTCACAAAGTTCTTCGGGAACATTATAATTATGATTTTGCGCTGTAATTTCAACGCTTTTATTGTTTAAATTAATAACAGGATGGTTTGAACCATGCTGACCAAATTTCATTTTATACGTTTCATAACCAAAAGCATTGCTTAAAAGTTGATGTCCTAAGCAAATTCCTAATATAGGAATCTTTGCTTTAGCCATTTTTTGAATTTCTGTAATTTCTTGTTTTAAAATTTTTGGCTCTCCAGGGCCATTAGAAAGAAATATTCCTTGAATTTCGCCTTTTTTATAAAGATCTATAAGTTCTTGCGCTTTAACATTATAAGGATAAACCTCTACTTCTAAACCAGCTTCAACAAGCTCATTTAAGATATTGATCTTGACTCCATAGTCGATAACTGCGACTTTTTTCGCGCTTCTTTTAGCTTCATTGTAACCTTGAGTTGTATGATTCCAAACACCTTGTTTATGAATATAAGATTGTTTTGTGCTGACTTCTTTAACAAAATTCACTTCATCAATTTTTGCTGATTTTTCCAAAGCACTTTTTAATTCTTCTTTGTTTGAAATTTCAGTTGATACAACAGCTCTTAAATTTCCAAAATCTCGAATTGTTTTCACTAAAAACCTTGTGTCAAGATTACATATCCCTATTTTTCCATGTTTTTTTAAATACTCATCCAAACTTCGCTTGGCGCGGAAATTGGAAAAAGTAGAACTTAATTCTCGTATCAAAATGCCGCTAGCAAAGACTTCTTTGCTCTCATTATCATAGTCATTAGTTCCTACTATACCGATCTCTGGCATAGAAAAAACGATAAATTGTCCCGCATAAGAAGGATCTGAAATAATTTCTTGATATCCAGTTAAAGAAGTATTAAAAACCAACTCTCCAAAGAAAGTTCCATTCTTACCAAAAGCTTCAGCAGTTAAAAAAAAATCATTTTCTAAATAAACATAAGCTTTCATAATTTAAAACATTCCTCTTTTTCTAAGTTCTTCTTGATAAAGTTTTTCAAAGATTAATTCATATTCTTCACTACCTGGAATTGGCTTAGTTTTATAATTGCTTATTTTTTCATACACTTCATCTTCTAGATTTTCATAAATTTTAAGATAATTATCAATGCTAGAAAAAATTAAATTTTTCACTCTATTTTCACTCACGATAAAATTAATAAAATCATTTTCTATAAGTTCTTCTAAAATTCTATGTGCCAAACGATTATGGCGATCTTCCAAATTTAAAATAACATCAAATTGAGGAGCGAGTTTTTTCTTCACAAGCCAAAACATATTTTTTCTATCAACTTGCATAAGCTCCATTTCATCTTCTTGTTCTTCTAGAAGTTCTTTAGCTTTTTCATCTAATTTTCTTTCACTTAAGACATCATTTTCTAAGATCTTTGCGACACAAGGGTTAAGCTCTTCTATAGTGCTTTTAATTTCAACAAAAGAAGAATTGGCTAAATCTAATACTATTTTATTTGTGATATAAGGTACATGTGGTAATTTTATACGCATTTTCAAACCTTTAAATTATAATTTAAAATAATAATATATTTATGTTAAAAAACAAATTTAATGAGTCTTATTATTATCCAAATTTTTTAACAATAAGGTTAATTCACTTGCTTTTTTAGGATCCATTTTAGAAAGAACTCCTGAAATTTTACGCGAATCAAGCGAAAACATAATTTTGCTAGCATCATCAGCATCCATTTGACTTAACACATCAGCTATAGCTGTATCTTTCATTTGAGAATAAATTTCTTTGACCCTGCCTTCTGTTTTTTTATTGATGGAATTTAAAATTTTTTGCTGCTCCTCTAAAAGTTTGGCATTTTGATCTTTTAAAGATTGAATTTGTGCTAAAGTAGCATTTACTTCCGCTTCTTTTTTTACCAAAGCATCCATTCTTTCTTTTTGCAAAGCCTCAAAAGAAGCTTTATAAGCCTCCAAAGATTGTCTAGCTTCATCAAATTCTTTTGTTTGTAATTCTAGTTGCGCTTTTTTGGATTCAAAATATTCTTCGCAATTTTGATCAGCTCCAAAAAGCGCAGTCAAGCAAAAAATTAAAAAAATACATTTTTTAGTCATTTTTATCCTTTTTAAAAAAGCGACTGATTGCAATTTCATCGAGAAATTTTTCTTCAATTTTGGCAAGTGCTTTTTTCTTCTGTTTGATTTCTTCAGCCTCTAAGACCTTCATTTTTTCATAATCTAAATGAGCTTTTTTATACAAAAACTGATAATGCATCATTTCTTTTTTAGAAAGCTCTACTTTTTCTTTAGCTCTAGACATTGCTTCTCTGCCAATTTGTCTCATTGATAAATTAGATCTTAATTCATTTACAGATCCTGATTTTGGCAAAACGCTTAAATTTTCACATTCCTTTCTTGAAAGCTCTAAAAGTCTTTCATTTTCAAGCTGTCTTTGCTTGGCTTGATTTAAATTAGATTCAGCCTTATCAAGTTGCTGTTTTTTGACCTTGACAACAGAATTATATTTGCTTTTCATAAAACAATCGTATCTTCTCTTTCTGGACTTGTAGAAATGAATTTCACTTTAACCCCACAAAGCTCTTCTAATCTAGCAATATATTTTTTGGCATTTTCTGGCAATAAATCATAATCCCTGATTCCAAAAACTTTATCCCAACCATCCATTTCTTCATATATAGGTTTAGCATTTTCTAAATCACTTGGCATATAATCAATTTCCATTCCATTATACTCATAAGCACGGCAAATTTTTACTTTTTCAAAACCATCTAAAACATCAAGTTTCATTAAAGATAAAACATCCAAGCCATTTAACCTTGCTGTATATCTTACCGCTACAGCGTCAAACCATCCACAACGCCTTTTACGTCCAGTGCTTACTCCGATTTCTTTTCCAATACGCGCAATTCTTTCTCCATCTTCGCCTTTATCTTCAGTAGGAAAAGCTCCATTGCCTACTCTAGTTGCGTAAGCTTTTACTATACCTATGATATTTCCTATTTCTTTAGGATTTAAACCAAGTCCGATTAAAGCACCGCCTGAAATTGTGCTTGAGCTTGTCACATAAGGATAAGTTCCATGATCAATATCAAGCATAGAGCCTTGAGCTCCTTCTAAAAGGACTTTTTTATCCTCATCTAAAGCTTTCCAAAGCATTCTAGTTGTATCTGTAATATAAGGGGTTAAAATTTCACTAAATCTTTTAAGATCGTTTAGCAAATCATCACTATCAGGAATTTCAACACCTAAAAATTCTAAAAAACTTTTATTTAATTCAAAATCTTTCATTAAAGCATTATGAAGTCTTTGAGGATCTAAAAGCTCTCCAACCCTATGTCCTGTGCGGTTAATTTTATCTGCATAAGAAGGACCTATTCCTTTCCCTGTTGTCCCTATAGCATCTTTACCTTTAAGCTTTTCTTTTGCAATATCTATCAAAGAATGATGCTTTAAATTAAGATGCGCTCTATCACTTATATATAATCTGCCCTTTAAATTTTCAAATTGTGCCATTTCTGCAATTAAAACTTCAGGAGAAACGACAACACCATTACCTATAATATTAATACACTTTGTATTTAAAACACCACTTGGCATTAAATGAAGCGCATATCTTACACCTTGAACCCAAATGGTATGTCCTGCATTATGTCCGCCTGCACTTCTGCAAACAAAATCATAATTTTCACATAATTTATCAACTATTTTGCCTTTGCCTTCATCGCCCCATTGGATGCCAACAATAATATCTGCTTTACTCATGACCCTATTCCTTCAATCTTTAAACGGCGAGAAGATGAGAGAATCGAACTCCCCAAAGAATAGCCAGCTACCCTTTCATCTGATTTGAAGTCAGTGGCGATCACCAGATACGCTAATCTTCCAAGAAATTTTAATTATAGCGATTTTTATTAAAAAATAAAATAAATTTAAGATTGGGGAATTTCATTAATCATTTTTTCATAAGCTATTTTTGAGCCAGAACTTACCTCAGTCAATAAACTCCCAAAAACAATAACTAAAGAAGCTGTTAAAAAACCAGGTATCATTTCATATAAATTAGAATCAAAACAATTTTTCCATAATACCACCACTAAAGCACCTGAAATCATACCGGCAATAGCGCCAAATTTTGTCATTCTTTTCCAAAAAAGTGAAAAAATAATAACTGTGCCAAAACTACTACCAAAACCAGCCCAAGCATAAGAAACTATATTTAAAACACTTGAATTTTTATCCATAGAAATAAAAAAAGCAATCAAAGCCACAGTTAAAACACCTATTTTTCCCAAATTTAAAACCACTTTACTAGATGCATTTTTCTTAAAAATTTTTTTATAAAAATCTTCAGCTATAGTCGAACTTGATACTAAAAGTTGCGAACTTGCAGTACTCATAATGGCAGCTAAAATCGCAGAAAGTAAAATTCCAGCTACCCAAGGATTAAACAAAAGCTGAGACATGAGTATAAAAATTTTCTCAGGATCTTGCAAGCTAAGTTGAAATTTATAAATATAAGCAATACCTAAAATCCCTATCAAGCAAGCACTAAATAAACACAAACTCATCCAAAAAATTCCTATAAAGGTGGCAACAGGAATATCCTTGACAGATCTAATTGACATAAAACGCACTAAAATATGAGGTTGTCCAAAATATCCAAGCCCCCAAGCAAGGGCAGAAATAATACTTACAAAACTCACATGATTTATAGATAAAGCTTCAGGTTTAATTTCTTTTACAATAGTAAATGCCTTAGAAACACCTCCTAAATGATAAAGCATAACCGATGGCACGACGATTAAGGCTCCAAGCATCAAAAGTCCTTGAATCATATCTGTCCAACAAACTGCTTTGTAGCCTCCTAAAAAAGTATAAATAACAATAATTAGCGTTCCAGTAATTAAAGCATAATCATAACGAATTTGAAAAACACTTTCGAAAAGTTTTGCCCCGCTCACAAGACCTGAAGAAATATAAAAAGTAAAAAAAACTAAAATAACAATAGCACAAATCACACGTAAAACGTGTTTATCATCATCAAAACGAGTTTCTAAATAATCAGGAATCGTCAAGGAATTTGCAACAATGCCTGTATAAATTCTTAATCTTTTTGCTATAAAAATCCAATTTAAAGTCGCACCGATAATCAAACCAATCACTATATAAAAATTGATCAAACCACCAATATATAAAGCTCCTGGTAAACCCATTAAAAGCCAACCACTCATATCAGAAGCACCCGCACTTAAAGCAGAAAGAGCAGGTCCTAAAGATCTTCCTCCTAAGAAATAATCCTCAGAGCTTTTGTTTTGTCTATAAAAATAAAAACCTATATAAAGCATTAAAAAAGTATAAACTGAAAACATTGTTATAATAGCCATGTTTATATGAACAACTTCCATCTTTTTCCTTAAAAATATTAGACTTAATTATTACATTAATTTAAATAAAAATAAATTTCTTTTCTGAAGCTAAAACACACTGAGCAACAATGTTTGCCTCAATACCTTCATCCCTTAACTCATTAAGGCAATTCAAGGCTTGATTTTCATCTATAGCAATCAAAAGTCCTCCTGAAGTTTGAGGATCACAAAGCAATAAATTTTCCTCATTTAAATCAGAATCCATCTCTTGAATGAATTCTAAATTTTTATACGCTCCAGCTGGAATTAAACCCATGTTATAATAATTCAAAGTTCCATCTAAGTAAGGAATTTTTTCCTTAAAAATTTCAAAACCAATTTGATTATTTAACATTTCTCTTAAATGTCCTAAAAAGCCAAATCCTGTAATATCAGTCATAGCATGGACTTTAAATTTTAAAGCAATTTGACTAGCTTTAAAATTTAAAGACATCATACTTTCAACCATAGAATTTAAATGTTTTTCTTCTAAAAAATCTGCCTTTAGAGCAGTGCTTAAAATTCCAACTCCTAAGGGCTTGGTTAAAATGATTTTATCGCCCAATTTTGCACGATTATTAGCAATAAAACGATCAGGATGGACTTTTCCGGTAACACTGAGTCCAAAAAATAACTCCGAACTTTCAATTGTATGTCCACCAACAATCAAACCCTTACATTCATTTACCTTATCATTAGCACCCTCTAACATCTCCTTTAGTATTTCTAAAGAATAATTTTTAGTATCAAATCCCACTATATTTAAGGCATTTATCACTTCAGCTCCCATAGCAAATACATCGCTAAGGGCATTAGCTGCAGCAATAGCACCAAAATGGTAGGCACTATCGATCACAGGAGTGATAAAATCAAGAGTTTGAACAAGAGCTAAATCGCTACTAAGTTTATAAACACTCGCATCTTCATTATTACCGATATCGCTAAGTAAAGCTGGAGATTTTTGCATAAAATTTAAAATTGTTTTAAGGCCACCCGGGCTTATTTTTGCTGCTCAACCTGCCGCTTTTACAAAATGGGTTAAATTTTGTTTTTTATACTCCAAATTTTATCCTATAAAGTAATGATTTTTGCTTTTCCAAAAAGTTCATTAACGATCTCATAAGCATTTCCAATGGAACCAATTTTTAATTCTTTAGTTTTTCCAAAAAATTCCAAACAAGCTCCACAACTTATAATTTCAACTCCTAAATTTTCCAATTCTTTCATTATTTTATGTGCTTTATGATTTTCATCAGTATTTACTAAAACACTTTCATTAACGCAAATAATTTTATCAGGAATATTTTCAATATCTTTTAAAGTATCTAAAAAACCGACAAATAAATTTTCTCCTAACTCTCCATGACCTACTTTATCGGTTTTTAAAAACAAAACACTATATTCATTAGGATTAGTTTTATTTAAATCAACTTCTTTTTTTTTAACACAAATGATAATTTCATCCTGATATTCTTTAAAAGTCGGATTTAAATTTAAAGAGTTTAAAAATTTCAAAACATTATTTTTAGAGATAATGGAATTTAAAACAATTTCTAAGTTTTCTTCATTATTTAGATTCTCAAGAGCTTTTTTTGTTTCAACGACAGGTTTAGGACAATCAAGATCTTTACAATCAATTCTCATTGCTTTTCCTTAATAAAATTATACTTAAAAAATTAAGTATAATTTTATTTAGATAATCTTGTAATTACTCTTAAATTTTTAAAATTTCTTTTTATTTACGTCTTCTAAAATAGCACTAGCTATATGATTAACCTTACTTGTAATTTGATTAGTTGCATTAGCAATTTCAGCATTTTCTTTTGTAACAGCTTCAAGTTGCATGATGGTGTCGTTAATTTGAGTGATTCCAAGGGTTTGTTCCTTTACAGACTCTGCAACTTCATTGATATTTTGAACCAATATATTAATATTTGCCTCAATTTCATTCAACGATTTTGCAGTTCTTTCAGCAAGTTGTCTTACTTCATCAGCTACAACAGCAAAACCGCGTCCATGTTCTCCAGCACGTGCAGCTTCTATAGCTGCATTAAGTGCCAAAAGATTCGTTTGCTCTGCGATATCTTTAATAACACTAGCTATATTTCTAATATCATTAACTTGACTTGTAACTTCTAAAGTTCTACCATTGATATTTTGCATAGAATGGCTTATTTGTTCTATAGTTGCAGCACTTTGCTCAAGTGACTGCGCTTGAGTATCTGAACTTTCTGTTAATTTTTGCATTGAAGCTTTTAATTCTTCAGATTGAGAAGCCAATTCTTTAGAAAATTGCGAAGACGTTATAAGCATTTTTCTAATTTCTTCCCCTAAAATATTTGTTGTAAGCTCAACTTGTCCTTGAGCATTATCCACTGAAATGCTAAAATCAAGCGCCTTATAGCTATCAAAGACTCTATTAATTTTATTCATATCAGAACCAATTTTATTTTGCAATACATCGAGCATTCTATTTAAAACATTTTTAAGTTCAACTAATTGAGGGTTAATAGGAATTTTAGAAATTCTTGTTCTAAAATTTCCACCCTCAATTTCTTTAACAGTTTGAACAGATTCATCAACTGCTTCTTGATCTTGCTTTAATGAATTGCGAGTTTTTTCAACATTTTCATTGATCATTCTTCCCATAGAACCAATTTCATCATTAGCATAAATTTCTATAGGTTTAAGTTCTATTTTTTCATAATTTAAAAATTTAAAGAATGATTCTAGGGATTTTAAAATAATTGGAAGTCTAATTCCAACAATTCTCCTAACACAATAATACACTACAGCTAAAACTATAAGAACAAAAGCTACAGAAGATCCAATAATAAGCATTTGAAGTTTTCTTAAAGGCGCAAAAATAGAATCTTTTGGTGCTGTTACCATGATACTCCAGGTAGAATCTCCGGCCTTAAAGCTGCTTAAGCTTGCGTAAGAGTCATCATTTGTCGAAGCAACATAATTAAAAATTCCATTTTTTCCCTCAGATAAAGCTCTATAAACTTCTTCTGTTTGTTCTCCTCTATTGTTAACCTTTATAAGATTTTGAAGAATTAAATTTTTATTAGGATGTACGGCTATATAACCTTTAGAATTTAATAAAACATTTAATTGTCCATTAAAAAGGAATGATTTCTTATCAAGTAAATAATTTGCGATATTTTCAAAATCTAGAACTAAACCTACAACACCTACGAGTTTATTTTTTTTGCCAAAAATTGGCATAGCCAAATTCATACCATCAAAAGGTTTACCACTTAAATTCATTTTTATAGCCTGACCGATATAAATTTGATCTTCTCCATATTTAGCATTTTTTATAATATCTTGCACCACAGAAAAATTTACAATATCATCTACAGATTGTAAAACTTCAATTCCTCCACGTTTTTTAATATCTTCATCTGTATATAAAATAACAAAATTACCATTTTTGGTATTAAAAAATTTACTTTCATCTTTAAAGTATGCTGGTGGATCTAATAAATAAAGATAAGTATAGCTTGCATAAGCACTATTATCAAAAAGATTAATAAGAACATTTGTGATGTTATCGATATCCCAATCATCTTTATCAGTTGATTTAAACATATCTGTTAATGTATAAGCTTCACTTTTATTCAAAGCTATCATTTCATTAAATATACCTTGAGTATGGGTGGCATATTCTTTAGAAGTTGCAGAAATAATGCTTTCAGTATTTTTAGCAATATTCTGACTTACTTGATCTGTAATTAAAAAAATTAAAAATATTAAACCTAATATCACAACAATTGCAACTGACAAAATAAGTTTTGAAGCAATATTTAAAGACTTAAACATTTGATTTACAACCTCATCTAAATTATATTTAAAAATTTATAGTTAAATTATATTATTTTTTATAACAAAATAAGCTTAAAAGAAAAAATTAATTTTTTTTATGTTTTAAAAATAATTCCTTAAAACGTTTATTAGCATATTCTTCTATATCTTTTTGCAAAAGAGCAAAATTCTCCATCAGTTCTATAGCCCTAGGAGTTAATTTTGTCCCTGATTCTTTCGATCTTCCTTGTCTTGTACTTACTAAAATTTCTTGAGAATTTTTTTGCAAAACCTGTAGATGCATCCATGCTTTTTTATAATTTATTCCCATCAGTTTAGAAGCATGCAATAAACTTCCCGTTTGTCCTATTAGTTCCAAAAGTTCAGTTTTTCCTTTACCAAAAAGCAAGTCTCCATCTGAATTTTCAATCCAAGTTTTAGTTCTAATAATAAATTGCTTCCCTTTTTTCTCCTTGAAACAACCGAGTTTGCAATATTTCACATCAATTTTATATGCCTTTAAAGCCGAACGCATGCTTTTTAAACCGCAACTTTTTTGAGCAATATCTCTAGCTTCTTCACAAAAAATTCTTCTTTTATGATCAAGCTTTGGTTCTAATTCTTTTAAGACTTCAATTTTTCCTTTTTCAAAATCCAAATGTCCAAATTGACCTAATTCACAATTATCAATTCTGATATTATTTTCATTGGCAAGTTTGCCTATTTCTTCAATATTTTTTGAGAATTTTTTTGCTATTTTAAAAGCTGTTCCGCAATCTAATTTTTCATTGCTATTTAGCATTTCTTTCATATAAGAGAGTATTTTTTTATCATCCATGAATTCGAAAATCTCCACTATAAATATTGATCTTATCTTCTCTTGCAAAACCACAAAGGCTTAAGTCAAATTTTCTTGCTATCATCACACCCAAGCAAGTAGGAGCCGTTCTTGAAACCAAAATCGGTACTCTATGCATAATCGTCTTAGCAACCATTTCAGAACTTAAACGACCGCTTACCATTAAAAAACACTGATCAAGATTAACTCCAGCCAATCTTGCCTTTCCTAAAGCCTTATCTATGGTATTATGCTGAGCGATATCTTCTCCGATAAAAAACGTTTTTTCATCAAAAAAAAGCTTAGCTGTATGCACACATCCTGTTTTTTCATATAAATCACATTGAGTATAAAATTGACTCATTTGTTTTAAAATATAATCTTTACTAAATTGAGCTTTAGAAGATATTTTCATGGCTTCAATATTTTCTATATCAATATTAGCCGTGTGCGCTCTCCCGCAACCACTGATCACAACTCCTTGGGAATTGAGTTTAGCAAGATTTTCTTGATCAATTTTTGCTTCAATATATACACTCATGCCATCATCTTTACTTTCAATTTTTTGAATATCCTCCACTCTAGCAATGATGTTTTCACTCATCAAATACCCAACCGCTAAGGCTTGTTCATCAACAGGTGTTGCCATTAAAGCACCGATTCTTTCACTATTGATAAAAATTTCAAGCTTGATTTCACGTACTAAAGTATCATCACAAGCAAAAGCTTCATCGCCTTTGTATTTTAAAATTTGAGTTGTAAATAAAGGTTCCATCGATACTCCATTAAAAAATTATCAAACTTTCTTTTTATCCTCAAGTTCTTTATACCAATAATGATGTAAAATATAAACCTCTTCTTCTTCCTTGTAACCAGTGATCATAGAATGGATACTTCCTTTGATTGCAAAAACAGCCATGTAAATATGCACTCCAAAAAATACTACACATACAATGCCTAAAATATTATGTACTATAGCAGAAATCCTTAAAAGTTCTATTTGGGTTAAACCTAAAAAATTTTGAATCACAACAGAGTCAAAATCCACAAAGTACATAAATAAACCTGTAACAATCATCAAAAAGCCGCCAAATACAGCAATATAATACCAAGTTTTTTGACCAAAATTAAACTTACCTGCAGGAATTGGCTTTTTAACTTTGCTTAAATAACCCCCAACAATCATAAGCCATTTAATATCATAACTTGCGGGAAGCATTCTTCTAATCCAGCATAAAAACATTGGAATGATAGAAATGATAAATAAAATCATCGCCAAAGCATGTAAATTTTTACAAATTCTAACAAAATTTCCACCCCCAAAAGTAGATCCAAACATCATAATTAGCCCAGTAGGGATTAAAATAATCCAAGAAAGAGCCGCAATAAAATGAAAAATTCTTTCAAATAAGCTAAAAGTGTAAATTTTCTTTCCATTATGAGAAAATTGCTTTGGCCCAATCACCATATAATGCAAAGCAAAAGCACTCAAAGCAGCGATAATGGCAATTAAAGCAATCGTTGCAATATATTCTCCTTGCAAACTCGTCCAAAATTGACCAAAAGTATGATAATTTGGAATATTACTGATTCGATGATGATCCCATATTTGTGTATCTTGTCCCATTCTTTCTTCGCCATAAGCTAATAAATTTACAAAACAAGAAAAAAGCAAGATAAACATTTTTTTCATAAACGTTCCTTTCCTATATAGGCGATTTTCCATTCTATACTTTCTTTAGGTGAAGCAATGCCATAGTTTCTATTATTAAGTCTATTTTGATAAATTTCTTCGATTTTCGAACTTTCGCCCACCAATAAAGCCTTAGTTGAACACATAGCCGCGCACACCGGTACTTTACCTTCTGCGATACGATTTTGTCCATAAAGCTCTCTTTCTTTTTGTGAATTTGTTTCTTCTGGACCACCTGCGCACATTGTACATTTATCCATGATGCCTTTATTGCCAAAAGCACTATCTTTTGGAAACTGTGGAGCACCAAAAGGACAAGCATACAAGCAATAACCACAGCCTATACAAATTTCTTTATCGTGCAAAACAATACCATCAGCACGTATATAAAAACAATCCACAGGGCAAACAATAGAGCAAGGTGCATCATCACAATGCATACAAGAAATAGAAGTTGAAACTTCTTTTCCTTGCACGCCTTCATTAAGAGTGATCACGCGGCGGCGGCGGATATTAATAGGAAGTTCATGAGCCTCATCGCAAGCAACCGCACAACCATTACAATCAATACAACGTTCATTATCGCAAAAGAATTTTAAACGATCTTTTTCTAAATTTATAAAATTTTCTTTACTCATTCTCCATCCTTAGAAATGCGACAAAGTCCGCCTTTGGTTTCTGGAATTTGACACATAATATCATAACCATAATTTGTAATTGTATTGGCACTCTCTCCGTTCACATAAGGCTTAGTTCCTTCAGGAAAATTATGGGTTAAATCCACCCCTTGCATTACTCCAGTAAAATGAAAAGGTAAGAAAATCATTTCTTTTGCAATACCTGGATTGAGTTTCACCCTAACATAAATTTTTGTTCCCTCTGGAGAATGAATCCAAATCATATCCCCTTTTTGGATATTTTTTTCTTTTGCAAGCTCTGGATTGATCTCACAAAACATTTCAGGCGTTAAACGTGAAAGATACATAGAAGCTCTATTTTCCATACCCGCACCATTTAGATTAACAAGCCTTGCTGTGATAAGATTGAGTGGAAATTCCTTAGAATAATCCTTAGCCTTTTGCACAGAAATAAATTTTGTATCCACGCGATAAAGTGCCTTTTGATCTTCAAAAGTAGGATATTTTTGTACCAAATCATTTCTTGGAGAATGAAGAGGTTCTCGGTGAAGTGGAATTTTATCTTTAAAAGTCCAAACAATAGCTCTAGCTTTAGCATTACCATAAGGAACTATGCCTTTTTCCATACATTTATTTGCGATAATATTACTATCATCATAAGACCAGGTTGCGCCCATTTTTTCTTTTTCTTCAGCACTTAAAGTAATTCCTAAAATTTTTTCAATATTTTCTTTAGTGATTTGTGGATAACCTGTATCAATTGGAGAATTTAAAGGCGCATTTTTAGCTAATAAACTTTCACCTTCGTATTCAAGCCCAAAATTATTTCTAAAGCCCATACCACCTTTTGCTACTTCAACATCTACATTATAAAGCACAGGAGTTCCTGGGTGTTTATCACTCCAGCAAGGCCAAGGAAGTCCGTAATATTCACCATCAACCTCATCTTTTCCCTCTAAAGTGACTTCGTTAAATTTATCCCAATTTAAAGTATGTTTTTTAAGTCTTTCAGGACTCCAACCATTTAAACCTATACTTCTAACCGCTCTAGCAATTTCTTTTGTAGCATTTTCAGGCCAAACAATCTCGCCTTTTTCATCTCGCAAAGTTTTAGTGAAATCTTCATAAAAGCCAAGCTTTTTAGCAAGTTCAAATAAAATTTCTTGATCTTCCATGCTCTCATAAAGTGGATCAACAACCTTAAATCTCCATTGCGCACTACGATTAGTCGCAGTTACACTTCCACTGGTTTCAAATTGAGTTGCAGCCGGTAAAAGATAAATTCCATCTTTTCTTTCTGCGATAATACCTGCTTCATTTACAAAAGGATCTGCTAAAACCAAAAGCTCTAAAGCCTCTAAACCCTCTTTGACTTTAGCTTGCTGTGCGGTTGAAGTAATACCATTTCCCAAAACAACTAAAGCTTTTAAAGGCGTTTCTGCATTATCAACTTTATCATTTCCATCTTTGCCATTTAAAGCTGCTGCCCACCATCTAGCAAGAGAAAGTCCGGTTTTATGCATCCAATCTTTGCTGACAAAATTTCCTAAAAGCCATTCATAATCCACGCCCCAAATTTTAGCATAATACCTCCAAGTCGCTTCATTTAAAGGATAATAACCTGGTAAATTTTCACTCAAACAAGCCATATCCGATGCACCTTGAACGTTATCATGACCACGTAAGATATTAACCCCGCCGCCAAATTTACCTATGTTTCCAAGTACCATCTGTAAAATAGGAGCTAAACGCGTATTTGAAGTTCCTACAGAATGTTGAGTTAAACCCATGGCCCATACTAAAGTAGTCGGTTTATTTTTAGCCACTTCATGAGTGATCTCTACCAAAAGCTCTTTAGAAATTCCTGTGACATTTTCAACTTCTTCCGCTGTCCATTTTGCAGCTTCTTCACGAATTTTATCGATTCCAAAAACCCTTTCATCGATATATTTTGTATCCTCTAAACCCTCATCAAAAATAATCTTTAACATTCCATACATAAAAGCTATATCAGTTCCTGGACGAATTCTTGCGTAAATATCCGCCTTTGCCGCACTTTTTGTAAATCTAGGATCTACAACAATAAGCTTAGCACCCTTTTCTTTAGCTTTTAAGAAATGCCTAAAACCTACTGGATGATTAACCGCAGGATTTGCGCCAATAACAATAATGCACTTACTTTTTTGTATATCTCCAAGATGGTTTGTCATAGCGCCATAACCAAATGTATTCGCCACACCGGCGACTGTTGCGCTGTGTCAAATTCGAGCTTGATGATCTACGTTATTGGTTCCAAAAAATGCTGCAAATTTCCTTATATAATAAGCTTGTTCGTTATTGAGCTTAGCAGATCCCAAAAACATCACGCTTTCTGGATTTTCTTTACGATAAGCGGCAAGTTTTTCTCCGATCTCACTTAAAGCTTGTTCATAAGAAATGCGTTTCCACTCTCCATTTTCTTTTTTCATAGGATATTTTAAACGCACATGAGAACGTACCATATCAATCATATCAGATCCTTTACAGCAGTGCCCGCCTAAACTTATTGGATGATCTTGAGCGATTTCTTGACGCACCCAAACTCCATTTTGCACTTCAGCAATGATGCCGCAACCTACAGAGCAAGCTGTACAGATTGTCTTAATTTTTTTGCTTCCCTCAAACGCTTCTTTTAATTCAGCCTTGCTTGCTTCTCTAAGATTTTCACTTCTTGCAAGCAAAGGGGTAGCTAAACTTGAAAGAGCCGCCATTTTTAGAAAATTACGACGATTAAGTTTTATATCAACACTTGACATTATTCAGCCTTTGTATAATAATTTTCCCAATTTGCACTTCTTTGAAAAAGTACTTCTTTTTTCTTACTTCTACCTTTTACTACATCTTTATTTTCTTCTTTAGCAAAAACTAAACCAGCACTAGGCAATAAACTAGCACTTCCTAAAGCCAAAGCGGATTTTTTAAGAAATTCTCTACGATTTTGCACTCATCCTCCTTTTTTTATTGGTTTCTCTTCTTAAAATTTCAGATCTTGAAAGATCGTTTTGAACTTTTTTAGAAGTGGTTTTTAAAACTTTACCAAGATCAAAACAAGATCTTTCAAATTCTATAAAAGTTGCAAGTATCTTGGCTATTTCTTTATATAAATACGCTTTTTTATGCTCTAAAATTAGCGTGATAAATTCATCAATATTTTGATGAATAAGTTTTTGAAATAACTCCTTAGCCAAATCGTCTTCTTTTAACTTTAAAAACTCACTCATCAATAAAAAACAAAATCCTATATTATCTTCACTCTCTTTAAATTTCATTTCATTGCGTCTTAAAATACTTTTTGAAAGAATTTCTCTTACACAAAGTAAGGCTTTTGAATTTTCAAAACCTTCTTCAAGATATGAAAATGTCATAGGAATAGCACTTTTTAAAGATAAGAAAAGCTCTTCGTATTCTTTAAAAAATAACTCCAAGTTTTTTTGCGAATTTTGCAATAACAAATCAAAACTATCTAACAAATTTTCATCAAACAAATTTTCTTTCATTACATCCAAACAACGATGTAAAGAATCTAAGTGCTGTTTAGAAAAAGAAAAAACAAAAAGATCACCAAAAAATTGATAATAAAGACTTCTTGCCAATCTCAATTGCTCTAAATTCATAAATCAATCCCTAAGAAAATTTAGATTGTAGAAATAAAACAGGCTTTATTATGCAAATACGACTTAATATAGTCTTTTAAATCCTATTTTAATAGATTTTATCTTATTATGATTTGAGTTAAAAAAAACTGAATTTTAAAAATTTTTAATACAAACAATCGTTAAAAATAAGAAAAATTCATTGTTTATAAAAGTATAAAATATCAAAAATCAAAATAAAAAAATATCAGTACATTTTAAAATAAAAAATATTTTATGCAAAATAGAAATAATAAATTAATTCCTTTTTGCATAATCTTCATAAGTAAATTCCCTTATAGTTTTTAAATTCTTATTTTTATCTAAAAATATCAAATTAGGCAATCTTATGCCATTAAAAGTTGTATTTTTAACGATAGAATAATGAATTTGATCCAAAAAGACAACCTTATCGCCCCTTTTTAACTCTTTTTTAAAAGCATACTCTCCCATCACATCACCGGCTAAGCAAGTATTGCCTGTTAATAAATATGCCATCTCATCTTTTTCCAAAGAAGAAATGCTTTCTCCTTCTCTTGTGCTTAAAATTCTAGCGTCTTGAACTTCGCTTGTATAAGGCATGATAATAGTATCTGGCATATGTGCTTCACTTGAGGTATCTAAAATAGCAATTTTCTTTTCATTTTCTATAAGATCAACCACGCTGGATACAAGCACACCTGTTTGCCAACCCACAGCTTCCCCTGGTTCCAAATACACTTGAACGCCGTATTTATCACTAAATTTCTTACAAAGATCAATAAGCTTTTGAACATCATAACCTTTTTTTGTGATATGGTGACCTCCGCCAAAATTCACCCATTTCATCTTTTTGATCCATGAAGAAAAATTATTTTCAAACACCTTTAAAACTTGTTCTAAAGCCTGTGCGCTTTCTTCGCAAAGAGCATGAAAGTGCAGACCTTCAATACCTTCTAAATTAGCATACATTAAATCCTTAGCACGAATTCCAAGCCTAGAGTATCTTCCACAAGGATTATAAAGCTCTTTTGGGGCTAAAGAAAATTCAAGATTGCAACGAAGTCCAAGGGAATTTTTAACGCATATATTTTTATATTTTTCAAACTGATATAAAGAATTAAAAACAATGTGATGCGATAAAGAAGAAATTGTTTTGATCTCATCATCTTTAAAAGCTGGGGAATAAGTATGAATTTCTTTATCCATGTATTCTTTAGCAAATTGTGCTTCCCAAAGTCCGCTACAAGTGCAACCTTGCAAATATTCTCCGACAATCTTCATCGCTCCTGAAAAAGCAAAACCTTTAAGGGCTAGTAAAATTTTTGCCCCACTTTCTTCGCCAACATAGGCTAAAAGTTCGCAATTTTTACGTAATTTATCTTCCTCTAAAATATAAGCTGGGGTTTGAATTTTTTCATACATAAGCACTTCCTTATAATTTGCGAAATAATACCAAAAACAAGCCAAATTTTAAATAATTTACTGAGCTTTTAAAAATAATGATTATAATATGATTATAATATGATTTTACCATTTAAGGAATTTATAATGAATAGAAGACAATTTTTAAAATTTAATGCTTTAAGTTTAGCAAGTATTAGCATCGCTTATGGCTCACCTATGCATCAAATGCATCACAATAATACTCCTAATGCCATCAACACTTCTTTTATCAATTTTGCACCTAATGATCTTAAACTTCTTAGCAAGGATCAGTTTCCAAGCGGAAAAAAACTAAAAAAATTAACTTTACTTAAAAATGAAAGTAAAGAAAAAAATTTTTTCCGCGCTACTATAGAGATTAAAGAAAGCCAAATAGAACTCATCAAAGGCAAAAAAACCAAATGCTACACTTACAATGGTTTAATCCCTGGCCCAAAAATAGAAGTTTATGAAGGCGACACAGTTGAAATTTTAGTCAAAAATCAACTCAAAGAACCTACAACTATACATTGGCATGGCGTTCCTGTTCCGCCTGATCAAGATGGCAGCCCACATGATCCTATTTTAGCCGGAAAGGAAAAAATTTATCGTTTCACATTGCCTTTAAATTCTGCAGGCACATACTGGTATCATCCTCATCCTCATTATATCACCTCTAAACAAGTTTATATGGGACTGGCTGGAATTTTTGTGATCAAGGCTAGAAAAGATACTTTATCTCATTTTAATGAAAAAGACTTGGTTTTTAGTGATTTAAGACTTGATGAAAACGCGCAAATTCCTGAAAATACTTTAACAGATTGGCTCAATGGAAGAGAGGGTGAATTTGTCTTGATCAACGGACAATATCAACCTAAAATTTCTTTGCAAGGTGAAAGAATTCGTCTTTATAATCTTTGTTCGGCAAGATATTTAAATTTAAAAATTCAAAATGCCAAATTTATCTTAGTGGGAACTGATGGTGGGCTTATAGAAAAACCTATAATCAAAGAAGAATTATTTTTAGCTCCTGCTTCAAGAGTGGAAGTTTTTATACAAGCAGATAAAAAAGGGGAGTTAAAACTAGAAAGCATTTATTATGATAGAGATAAAATGATGGTTAAAGAAAAAAAAGAAAATTTATTCTTAGCCCATCTTAATATAGAAAAAAATCCTAAAAATCTGCCTTCTACTTTGAGAAAATTTGAAAGCTTAAAAGATCCCCAAGATTTCAAAGAAATCATAATGAGTGAAGATCATCACAAAATGCACGGCATGATGAAAAAAAGCAAAGACGAGCAAAAAGCTGCTTTAGCTTCTATGTTTTTAATCAATAAAAAAACCTACGATCTAAACCGCATAGACTTGATTTCAAAAGTTGGAGTTGTTGAAGATTGGATCGTTATCAATGACTCGCACATGGATCATCCTTTTCACATACATGGAACGCAATTTGAACTTATTTCATCAAAACTAAATGGTACTATAAAAAAAGCTGAATTTAGAGCCTTAAGAGATACAATCAACGTTCGTCCAAAAGAAGAATTAAGACTAAGGATGAAACAAGATTTTGTTGGACTTAGAATGTATCATTGTCATATTTTAGAACATGAAGATTTAGGCATGATGGGCAATTTAGAAGTAAAGGCAAATAATGATAAAAATTGAATTTCTAGGACCCATTAACAAAGCTAGTTTGGAATTAGAAGTTAAAAATTTAAAAGAATTAAAAGAGCTTTTAAAACAAGATGAAAGTTTGAAAAAATGGCTTGATCTTTGTGCGGTAGCCTTAAATGATGAAATCATTTTTGATGAGAATACAACTTTTAAAGATGGAGATAAAATCGCACTTTTACCTCCTGTTGGCGGTGGTTGATGGAATACTTTTCACTCCATAAAGGCCCTTTAAATATCCCTGAAATTTATACAAAATGGTATGAATTTAGCATCAAACAAAATTGTGGGGCTTTAATCACCTTTTGCGGCATAGTCAGAGATGATGATAAAGTAGAGGGTTTAAGTTTTGATATTTACGAGCCTTTACTCATTTCTTGGTTTAAAAATTGGCAAGAAAGACTTCAAAAAGAGCCTGCTTATCTTTTATTTGCGCATTCTATTGGCGATGTAAAAGTTGGAGAAAGTTCATATTTTGCAGGTATTTTAAGCAAACAAAGAAAATTAGGCTTAAAACTTATAAATGACTTTGTAGAAGATTTTAAAGCTAATGCGCCCATTTGGAAATATGATCTTAAAAATGGTGAAAGAATTTATGCCCTAGATAGATCAAGTAAGCTTTTAGGGGCTGGAATTTTATCATGATCAAACAAATTCAAGAATTTGCTATTTTTGGAGCAACAGCTTTAAATGATAAAAAATTAGAAAGCGATAAACAAACTTGAAAAATCTTTCCTTTATGGAAAGATTTTCATCGCGTTTTTGACACTCCTGATGAAATTTATAGTGTTTATTATGATTATAAAGATTTAGAATTTAAATTGGTAAAGGATAATCAATGCTAATTTCTTATGAAGAAAGTTTAAAAATTTTACATTCTCATATAAAAAGTTATGAAAGAATAGAAAAAATAGCACTCACTCAATGTTTAGGACGTATCTTAGCTTGTGATATTAAAGCACTTAAAAATGAGCCCCAAATGGAAACTTCGGCTATGGATGGCTATGCAATTAAATTTGAAGATCAAGATAAAGCTTTAAAAATTCTAGGTACAACCCCTGCAGGCACCATGCCACAATTTAAAGTTGTAAATGGAACTTGTGTCAAAACTTTTACAGGCTCTTTGATGAGTTTAGGAAGCAACACGCTTGTTCCAGTTGAAAACGTCCGCATAGAAAAAGATCAAATTTTTATAGAAAAAAGCGTTAAAAAAGGTTTTGCGGTTAGAAAAATTGGAGAAAATTATAAAAAAGATGAAATTTTACTCAAAAAAGGTACAAAATTAAATTATAGTGAAATTGCACTTTTGGCAGAATTAGGCTTTTTTCACATCAGCGTTTTTGTAAAACCAATCATTGGAGTTTTAAGCAGCGGTAGTGAAATCAAAGATCTAGGAGAAACCTTGGACAATCCTGCTCAAATTCGCTCCTCCAATCACATCGCTATCGCTAATTTAGCTAAAAATTTAGCTTGTGATACAAGGGTTTTTCCACTTTTAAAAGATGATGAAAAAGCGACATTAGTAACTTTAGAAAGTGCTTTAGAGTCCTGCGATATTTTGATCACGACAGGCGGAGTTTCTATGGGGGATTTTGATTTTTTAAAAGGTGCTATTAAAGAGTATGAAATCATCATTGATAAAGTAGATATCAAACCAGGACGCCACATCAAAATCGCTAAGGCAAATCATAAATTCATCATTGCCTTACCTGGTTTTCCATACTCTGCTATGGTGATGTTTAATCTTTATGCTAGAGAGATTTTAAATTCTTGGTTGTGTCAAGAAAAAGATTACATCATTAAAGCTTTCTTACAAGGAAGTTATAAGAAAAAAACGCCTTATTTGGAATTCGTTGCTTGCAATGTAGAATTTAAGGAAGGACGTATTTTAGTCAATTTAGAAGGGAAAAAAGAAGGCTCTAGTGCGATCATTAACAACCTTAATCACAAGGCTGCATTAATGATCGTTCCTAAAGAATGTGAAATTTTAGAAAATGAGAGTTTGGTTGATATAGTTTTTATGCCCTAGGCATAATTTTTATCTTCAACCGACCCCAAGTAACGATAAAAAGGATGATAGATATAATTTGTTAAATTAATTAAAATCACAGGATAAGATCTTACAAGATCGTTTAAACTAAAAATATCCCTGATCAGAAAATCTTAAAATAATTTATTAAAATATTTGTTATTGGTTTAAATCAAACATAAAAATCATAAATTTTGTCGATCTTCCATAAATTTTCCTTGTAAAAAAATAATTTAAACTTTGTATTTTACATAAACCATTTTAAATCTAGTTTATCTTATAGTTTTTAAGATGCCAGCAAATAACTCTTTAGCTTTTTCTTGATTTTGTTTTAATTCCTCTAAAATTTCTTCCACTTCACGCAAAGATTTTTCTTCTTTAATATTTGGATTTTTAGCGCTTAGATCATAATTTCTATTTTTGAGTTCTTCAAGGCTAACAAGATAAGAATTAGCCATGATTTTTCTATCTTTATAACATTTTAAAAACTCATCAAAATGCGTGTATTCTAAAGGTTTATTTTTTGTCAGTTTATAAGGAGGAATCAATTCATAATAATACACATCTTTAGTTTTTTCATCTATGATACTTCTTAAACCTTTGGAAAAAACAATACATTAGTCTTAACCGCACTATAAGGCAAAAATACTCCGCTTGGCAAACTCAAAACGCATTCTAAATTAAAATCATCAAGCAAATCCCTCTTAACACTCACAAAAGCATTTGAATTCTGAAAAAGCACGCCTTCAGGCACGACAATAGCACATCGTCCATTGTTTTTTAAAGATTTTAAAATGTGCTGTAAAAATAAAAGTTCAGTAGCGTTTGACTTTACAGGAAAATTTTCTTGAATTTGTTCTTTTTCTTTGCCTCCAAAAGGCGGATTTGCTAAGATCACTTCATATTTTTCATCTTCGCTTATATCTGTGATTTTTTTTGCTAAGCGTGTTTGTTTTGATGATATTTGGACTTGAAATTTCATGAAGTATCATATTCATAACACCCATTGCATAACTAAGCGGAGTTTTTTTCTTGCCAAAAAGTGCATCATTTTTTAAAAATTCAAGCTCTTCTACGCTCAAATTCGCCTTTTCTCTCTTAGCTCTATCTTTGTATAAAATATGAAAAAAGCTCTCCACCAAAAAACCACAACTTCCACAAGATGGATCGTAAATTCTTTCCTTAGCCTTAGGATTTATCACCTCAACCATAGCTTTTATTAGAGGGCGTGGAGTGTAAAATTCTCCACTATTTCCCCCATCACTTCCCATATCTTTTAAAAGCTTTTCATAAATTTCTCCTAAAGCAAAAACATCACTTTCTTTGTTAAAGCTCAACTCATCGATGATATTTATAACTTCTCTTAAGGTGTGTCCATTGGCGATGCGATTGTCTATAAATTCAAATATACCGCCTATTTTGTATTCTATGCTTTTAAAATTTTCATTGTTTTTAAAATTTTTAAGATAAACAAAAAGTTCTTTATTGACAAAATCAAGCAAATCTGATCCGCTCAAAGCATTTTTTACATCAAGTTTGCCATCTTTTTTTGGCGCTGCCCAAACCTGCCATCTGAATTTCTCATCTAAGATGCTTTGATAAGATTTGTCATTTAACATCGCCTCGATTTTTAATTCTTCTTCATAATCATCTAAAAATTTCAAAAAAAGTATCCAGCTAATCTGCTCAGTATAATGCATAGCACCACTTATGCCATCATCGCGTCTTAAAATATCGGTGATTCGATCGATCTTATTTTGCATTTTTATCCTTTAAAAAATATGTTAAAAAAATCAAAATTTTTAACATATCTAGCTAATGTGTTAAAATTTTTCAAAAATTTTAACATTTACAATCTTCCTTCAAAGGCTTTTTTCAGTAGTGATTTTTTAAGTTCTTCATAGTCTTTGATTTGAGTTTTGTAATTTTCTTTCAAAGCCTTAATATTTAAAGAAAGCTCATCTAAATACGAAGCGATTTGCTCTTGCTCTTTTAGTGGTGGTAACGGGATTTGTAAATTCTTAATATATGTTTGACTAATATTAGGTTGAGCACCGCCAAAAGAATCTTTTATAATTCTATCCCTAATAGAAAGAAAAAAAATAAAAAATAAATTTTTCAAAAAATTTAATATTTGCTTTGTTTTTATGTAAAAATGCACAAACTGCTTGATTTGTGGCAGAATCTAAATTTAAAATACCCAATTTTCCAGATGTTGCTCCATACATAGCAATAAGTAATGTTCCTTTTGAAAAAATTTTAGCTGATGAATTTTTTATAGCCTCTTCGGTTATTTTTTCTTCCACATTCTCAATATAATCATCTTTCAACTCTCCGCTTTTTAACCATTTGATAGTTCCATTTTTCCAATATTCTTTTTTATTTCTTAACGGAGTTCCACCGCTACTTGTAATAGCAATCTCACCTAGGCTTTTCCATTCCCAACCCTACGGGAGTTGATAATTTTCTTTGGTATCGTCTTTTAAAGGGTTAAAGGCTTTTTGCAACGCACTTTGCATCAATTCATCTAAATTGAGCAAATCTTGCTCTAAAATTTTTATACCCTCATCGATCTTTGCAAAACTCTCATCTAAAATCCCCACTATCCTTTCTTGCTCTTTGAGTGGTGGTATAGGAATTTCAATTTGTTTTAATATAGACAAATTTAAATTATTTTGAGCAACTCCGCGTCCTTTGCTACAAATTTCATCTTTTATACTTTTTAAAAAATACATTAAATATAAACTATTTATATTATCCTTTATATTTATTCCGGCAATAGCTTGATTTGTCGTTGCATCTATGTCTAAGATAGCAACCTCACCCAAAGTAGCAAAAATAGAATAAAGCAAAGTCCCTTTTTTAAATAACTTTGCTGAAGAATTTTTTAAACCATCTTCGGTAATAAATTCTTCAGTATTAGAAATAAATTTTTCTTTAATGTCTTTTATCTTTACCCAAGGTATAGCTCCATTCTCCCAATATTCTTTTTTACTTCTTGACGGGGTTCCGCCACTTGAAATTTCAGCAATATCACCAAGCTTTTTAATTTCCCAACTCTGCGGTAAATTTGTCATTGTGTTCTGATGTTTATTTTCCATATAGCTAAAGCTTGATCAGCTAAAAAATTTTGATATTTTTGAATACTCTTAGCATCCCAAACTTTAAACTCTCTTGATACATATTGTGCTAATTTAAAATTAGATTGACTATATATATTAATTTTTTCTTTAAAATTTTTATTTTTTAGTTGTTGATTATATTTTTCTTCCAATAAAATATAATTTCCTAATTTATGCACTTTTTCATCTTTCGAAGAAGATGGAAGTATATGTTCTACTGTTGCAAGTTGTTCATCACAAATGCCTCCAGACAAATGCCTCTCAATATTAACAAGTAA
This sequence comes from Campylobacter sp. W0018, assembly GCA_020135845.1. GTDB lineage: Bacteria > Campylobacterota > Campylobacteria > Campylobacterales > Campylobacteraceae > Campylobacter_D. The sequence goes on from JACHTQ010000005.1 coordinate 48,588, forward strand.
AAATTTAACTATTTTTGCATCATTTCCAGAAGTTGCCTTCTTGGAATATATAGAAAAAGATTTTTTAAAATCATTGTCATCAATATCAATTAATTTTAATGCTTTTATAATTTCATTTGTATTTTTATATTTGTCATAAAATATATTACAAGCAATTTTATTATAATTAGATTCTAATTTATTAGTTCTAGTTTTTGAAATAGAATATCGAATGGACAATATAGCACAAACTTTTAAAATTTTAGTAAATTCTTGATCATTTATTATTTTTTCTTTAGCAACTAGCAACAATGGTAAAGATGATTTAAATCTCAATAATTCCAAAATATCAATATAATATTTGGCATCTTGCTGCGAAAATTCATTCCAAGAATTATGATTTGAATTTTGCAAAGCAAGATATAAAGAAGATAAATTGTGAAGCTTAGATATAAAACTAAAAGCTTTTTCTGAAGTTTTAATATCTTTTCTAACCTCCTTAAAAAGTCTATTTTTTGTAACTGAATCTGTTTGAAAATTTACAACGCTTCTTAAAAAATCTGGTATTTTTTCTGTTGAAATTTTATTATTTATATCTTCCCACATTGCATTAGCTTGTTCCAAAGCCTCAGAATCATTTTTTAATAAACTTAAAAAATAATTTTTCAATAAATCTGCAGCTGTTAATTCAGCTCCTCTAGCATTTAAAGTTTGAAATAAAACATAAGCATCTAGCTCATTTTGGACTACAATCACAATAAATTTTAATTGTTCTCCTATCATTTCTACATATTCTGCAATTTTCTTTCCGTCTTCTTTTTGGAATTTTTCTTTAATTTTCCTTTGAAAAAAACCAAATGCTTTATGTAATAAAAGATTAGATTTATCTGCATCTGCTAAAGTTGATTTATTCGGAATATTCTGATTAATAATATAAGTAGTAAAAAAATTATTATTAGTTTTATTTAAAGTAAGTTTTGGAACTATTTTTAATGTCGTAGAGCTTTCATAACCTAAATATTTTTTATTAAAAATTTCTTTTCTTTTTTCATTATCTATTTTATCTTTATCTTTTTTTACCAAATCATCTATATAAGCAATAACCGCGGCAATAAAAATACTTAATGTGCTCAATCTTTGCTGCCCGTCAATGATATCTATATTTTTAATATCTTTGGTTTCTTGCAATACTACAGAACCCATAAAATGTGGATAATTTGATTTTTCCAAATCTTCAATATCGCTCCACAAATCTTCCCATTGATCCTCATCCCAAGAATAGTTCCTTTGATATTTTGGAACACTGTAAGTTCTATCTTTACTAAATAAATCATTTAAGGTTAAAGTCTCTGTATTTAAAAAACTATTACTCATATTTTTCCTTTTCTTTAATAATAAAAATATATTAATATTATAATATTAATTAAATTTATTATAAATAAATTTCCCTTTGCAAGTCATCAAAACTTTGCTTTAAATTTTCTAAACTTCCAAATTCATCGGCCAATTCTCTAACACTGCCCAAAGAACTAAGCTCTATAAGCGGTTTTAAACCCTCATCAAAATCTTTTATGCCGTATTCTTGATATCGATTCAGTAAAAATTCTATAAATTTTATAGCCTTTTCTTTTTGAAAGCGTTTTAAGAATTCGCTATTTTCTACTTGCAAAACACGTTCTTGCCTTGTTTTGATCTCGCTATTAAAACTTAAATGCGCTAAAACATCATATATATCACAATCTTTCTTTTCAAAAATTTCACTCAAATCTTTTAAGGCATCCTCATCCACTCCATCTTTTTCAAGAGCTTTTAACAAATTCTCTCTATTGCTTTGGACACTCCAAATTTCACGCAATTTTTTCTCATCATCATAATACTCACCCAGCTTGCCTATCAAAAATTCCAAAAATTCCTTAGTTCGAAGTGGCTTACCCTCTAATCCCACATAACTTGTCACGATATCTAAAACTTTAAGTTTTGTGCCTACAAGATGCACAATTACTCTTTTTTTTCTTTGCTTTCTTCTTTTGTTTTCTTTATCTCTTTGGTGATTTTTCTTTCTTTTTCTTGCTCTTTTTCTTTGATTTCTTCTATTTTTTCACCATCCCATTTTGGATCGTAAAAAAGCTTAGTAGCGCCAACAAAATCAAGTATGGTAAAAAAGTCTTTACCTTCATACACTCTAGTTCCACGCCCAATAATTTGCTTAAATTCCACCATAGAACCTATATTTGCTAGTAAAACGATATTGCGGACATTTTTAGCATCCACGCCTGTTGTAAGCATTTTAGAACTTGTAAGTATGACAGGAAAGCTTTTATCATTGTCTTGAAACTGCTTTAGATAATCAATCCCTATTTTACCTTCATCGCTCGTTACCCTTACACAATAATCATCTTCTTTAACATTTTTGTATTTATCTATAGCTCTTTTTACTTCACTCGCATGGGCTTGATTGACACAAAAAACGATAGTTTTATCCATAGGATTTATAAGCTCCAAAATTTTCTTAGCAATAAAATCATTATATCTTGGTAAAAATATATTTCTTTCAAATTCACTTTGCTTGTAAAAACCTTTTTCAAGATCCCCTTGTATCAAATCATTAGGATTATAAACATAACCATCACTCAAGCTTGTTTTGATGAGTTTGACTTTATAAGGTGTTAAAAAGCCATCTTCAATACCACTTTTAAGACTATAATCATAAACACTTTCGCCAAAATATTCATAAGTATCTATATTTTCTTCTTTTTTTGGAGTTGCGGTTAAACCGATTTGAGTCGCGTAAGAAAAATACTCAAGCACCGCTCTCCAACTTCCCTCTTCATTGGCTCCGCCTCTATGACATTCATCTATAATGATAAGATCAAAAAAATCTTTTGGATATTGCAGATAAAATTTACTCTCTTGTTGTTCTTCTGTATTTTCTTGTTCTTTTGAATTTGAAGCTAAACTTTGATAAATTCCAAAAAAGACATTGGCATTTGTTATGATTTTTCCACCATTTTTCTTTATCTCTTCAGCGCTAATTGCCTTGCAATCACCCTCTATAGGATTAAATTCCCCCAAAGCTTGATCTCTTAAGGTAATCCTATCGCATAAAAACAATATTTTAGGTTTTTGATCTTTATTTTCTTTATTCCATTTTGCTTCCAATAAACAATAACATAAAGCAAAAGCTATAGTTGTTTTTCCTGTACCCGTAGCAAGAGTAAGTAAAATTCTATCTTTATCATTTATAATTGCTTCTATGACTTTATCAACCGCTATTTTTTGATAATACCTTAACTCTTTTTCTGGCATATACATCGGTTTTTGCGTTAAAAGTTTGTATTGTCACTCTTTAAGATTGCTATGAATTCGATCAAAAAGCTCTTTTGGAGTTGGAAATTTATCTATGTATTCTCCTTTAGAGCTTCTCATATCGTATTCATAAATTTTTTCTCCATTGGTGCTATATACAAAAAATACATTTAAATTTTTTGCATATTCTATGCCTTGAGATAATCCATCTAAAGCATCTTTACTAAGTTTTTTAGCTTCGATTACGGCAAGATTTTTTCCTTCATATGTGAGCAAATAATCCACAAATTTTCTTTCACCTCTTTTACCACCTAAAAGCTTTCTACCTGTTGTAAAATAATAATTTCTACGAATATCAGCTTCACTCCAAGAACTACTATAAAGCTTAGTATCTATAAATTTTACTCTAGTATCATCTTCTGAAAGAAATTTCATCACAATCCCCAAAAAGCTAAAAAATCATTCTAAAACTATACCTTCATTGATCACAATTTCACCGATGATAAAAGCATCACTTGCCTCTAAAACCTTGCTTACACTTGATGGATCAACCACCATCACTAAACCAACACCCATATTAAAACTTCTATACATTTCATTTTCTTCAACCGCTTCTCCTATAGTATAGAAAATTTCAGGGGTTTTAAGATGATGTTTTCGGATGATTGCTCCCATTCCACGCGGTAAAACACGCGGTAAATTTTCAACCAAGCCCCCACCGGTAATATGTGCTAAAGCATTGATAAAAGGTTTTAAAGCAAGAAATTCACGCACATAAATTCTTGTAGGCTCCAATAAAACATCGATTAAATTTTTTCCTTCTACTTTATCATCAAACTTCATCTTTAAACTTTCAAAAAGCACTTTTCTAGCTAAAGAATAGCCATTAGAATGAAGTCCAGAACTTGGAAGTGCCAATAAAATATCACCATTTTTTACAAATTTGCTTCGATCGATTTCATCTTCTTCAGCCATGCCTACAGCAAAACCGGCAAGATCAAAATCATCTTTTGCATACATTCCAGGCATTTCAGCAGTTTCACCGCCGATTAAAGCACAATTTGCCAACTTACAACCCTTAGCGATCCCTTCAACAACAACTTTTGCAACATCCACTTCTAATTTAGCTGTAGCATAATAATCTAAAAAGAATAAAGGCGTAGCAAAATTGCAAATAAGATCATTCACACACATCGCAACCAAATCTTGCCCTATGGTGTCGTATTTTTTTGCGTCTATAGCTAAGCGAAGTTTAGTCCCAACTCCATCTGTAGCACTTAACATCACAGGCTTTTTAAAGCCACTTGGCATTCTAAAAGCACCTGAAAAAGATCCTATGCCACCAATAACATTTTCATTAAAAGTTTCTTTTACAAGTGGCTTTATAGCTTCAACAAAAGCATTACCGTTATCTATACTTACTCCAGCATCTTCGTATGAAATTTTCATTAATTTTCCTTTAAGAAATAAAAAGTTATTTTAACGAAAAAAGTTTTAATAAGGCATAAGATGAAGAATGCTTTTTTTGTAACCGCTTCAATCGCTTGCGGCAAAAGTACTTTTATACAAATTGCAAATTCTATGGGATTTCAAAGCATCAGCGCAGATGAAATCGCTCATGAAATTTTAGATCAACACTCTTTAGAACTTGCACAAGTGTTTTCAAAATTCAATACAAAAAATCAAAAATTATTAAAAGAGAACAAAAAAATCGATAGAAAAATTCTTAGTAGTATCATTTTTAATAATCAGGAAGCAAAAAAAATATTAGAAGATTTTACCCACCCAAAAATCAGAATGCAAATTTTAGAGCAAATGCAAATTTTAGAAAAACAAAATAAACCCTATTTCGTTGAAATTCCACTTTTTTTTGAAAGCAAAGCTTATGAGAATTTAGGCAAAGTGATCTTGATATATTCTCCTAAAGAATTAAGTCTAGAAAGACTCATGAAAAGGGATAATTTAAATTTAAAAGCTGCCAAAGAAAGGCTTTATTCTCAAATGGATATAGAAGAAAAACTTAAAAAATCGGATTTGATTATAAAAAATACTGGCTCTTATGCCGATTTTGAGAAAGAATGCATACTGACAATTAAAAAAATCTCCAAAGGAATAATTTGAAATTTTATAAATATTGTGCTAATGGCAATGATTTTATCATTGCAAATGCTGATAAAAAAGAAAATAGAAGTGAATTAGCTAAAGAAATTTGCGATCGCTATAAAGGCATAGGTGCAGATGGTTTTATCGTGATCTTGCCTCATGAAAAATACGATTTTGAATGGGAATTTTATAACAATGATGGCTCTTATGCAAGTATGTGTGGCAATGGCTCAAGGGCTGCGGCACATTTTGCACATCATATCAATAAAACACCATCAAAAATGACTTTTTTAACTGGAGCAGGTGTGATCAAAGCCGAAGTTGAAAATGATTTGGTAGAAATTTCATTTGGACAAGTTAAAAATATAAAAAGCCCATTTGAAGAATTTGGAAAAACTTGGCAAATTTGCGATACTGGAGTGCCACATTTAGTACATTTTTGTAAAAATTTAGATGAATTTGATATCATACTTTGTGAAAAAATGAGAAAAAAGTATAATGCAAATGTCAATTTTGCAAAAATCATAAATGAAAATTCCTTAAAGGTACGAACCTTTGAACGCGGTGTCGAAAATGAAACTTTAGCTTGTGGAACAGGAATGGGGGCTTGTTTTTATTTTGCACTTTTAGAGCAAAAAATTCAAGATAAAGCTAGTGTGTTTCCAAAAAGCGGAGAAAAAGTTGATTTTAGATTAGAACATGAAGAATTGTTTTTTAAAGGAAAGGTAAGATACTGTTTTGAGGCGAATTATAATTTTTCTTAGTCTTTTTTTGAGTCAAATTTTTGCTACATCAAATTTAGAAGATGGCTTTGGGGAAGATTATTATAACTTAAGCATAGAAGAAAAAAGGCAAGTTTTTTTTGTCAAAATGAATGCGATGTTTGATGAAAGTTTTAAAGAAATCGCTAAAGAGCAAGATTTCATCGATGCATTTTTTAAATACGAATTTCAAAATGGCTTTAGATTGGCCAATCAACAAGCTTTTGCCAAACTTTTAGAACTCAAAGAAAAATATCGCGTACAAAATCTTTTTGATTATCATGAGTATAAAAAAAGAATCGCTCCTATCCCAAAATCTATGGGCATAGCACAAGCTTTAGTTGAAAGCGCAACCGGCACTAGTCGTTTTGCAAAAGAAGCAAACAATCTTTTTGGGGAATGGACTTGGGGCGATAAGGGCTTGATTCCTGATCTAAGACATCCTGATAAAAAGCATAAAATTAAAATTTTTGATTCTTTGCAAGATAGTGTTAATTCTTACGTTTTAAATTTAAACAGACATTTTGCTTACGCTAATTTTAGAGAAGCAAGGTATCAAGATATGAAAGAAGGTAAACTTATAAAAGGCTTTGAAGCTATAAGAACCTTGCACGCTTATTCAGAACGTAAAGATTTTTACATCGATATCATAACAAAGGTCATGAATAAATATCATCTTGAAAAATACGATAATCTTAATTCTAAGCCAAGCTTAGATCTTTTTAAAGATTAAAAACCAAGCGCAAATTTATCAAAAGGTAAAATTTCAAATTTAACCCCTTGCTCTAAAAAACTATTTTCACTCGAAAGAGTGATAAATATCACATTATAAATTCCTAATTCTAAAGCCTTAGAAACGATTTTTCTTGCGCGAATTTTAATCAAATCAATATCCAAAGTCGGACTAGAAATATAAGCGATTTTCAACTCTTTGCTAAAAAAATGAAAATATTTATTGTAAAAAAAATCTTCTTGAAATTTAAAAAGCTCATTTAAAATCACATTTTCAAATAAATGCGCAAAATCTTTATAAATGCAAAGATTATTTCTTAAGCCAAAATCTCTAAAATAAATCTTTTGAAGTTTTTTTTCACTATGCATAATAGGATAAATAATATAGTGATTTTCAAGCTCTTTTATGGCATGATAAACGCTATCTTTTGAAGTTTTTATTTTTGTTTTAAGCTCTAAAAATAACTTAGAAATGCTAATTTGCTGCCCTAAATTTTTAGCTAAATATTTTAAAATTTCGAGCTCTAAAAAGTTAAAACTTTGCCTTAAAAGCTCATTTTTTTGGCTCAATTCACTGCGTCCAGTTTGCAAAAAAAGCCCTACTAAGTGATTAATGGGAAGATTTTTTTTATTGATACTTATAAATTCTTCAAAATCAAAATAATCAAGCCAAAGTTCTTTAAAATCTTTAAAATGCAAATCCTTTTTATCTGTGCTTACTATAATAGGAATTTTGATATCTTGCAAATCCAAAATAAAATCAAGATCATAAAGACAAAGAATTTTGATTTGATGATGATTTTGCAAAAAAACTCCAAGTTGCTTTAAACTCTCTTTTTCAAAACGTATATCGCTTAAATTTAAAAATAAAATTTCTTCGGGTATAAATTGAGATAGATAATTAAAAATTAAAGTTTTTTTGCCTGATTTTTTGGGACCTTTAAGGATGATATTGGCTTGTGAAATTTGCACTTTTCTTTCATAGCTTATTTCAAATTTGGGTGCATTTTCATAAAAAAAATTCAATATTTTCATTTTTTTCCTTTTAAAAAGGATATTATAATAATTTTTTCTTCATAAAAGTTTTAAAACTTTATAAATCATCGCAGGACAAAGTCTTGGATGATGTAACCTTGTTCCTAAATTTAAGATGATCTTATTTCCCTTCTTAGAGTGCAAGGCTTGGACAAAATTAAAATGATGCCAACAAATTTGCTCCTTAGGTAAATGATGGGTATAAAAATGATAAGAATTATTTTTTGTATGCAAGCTGTTATTTTTTATATTTTTAGAAAGTCCAGGAGCTTGAAAGGTATAAATTCTATCTACAGCAAATCCTAAACGCGCCATAAAAATTTGCGCTAAATATCCGCCTAAAGAATGCCCTACTAGAGTGATTTTTTTAAATTGAAATTTTGATTTGAGTTTTTTATAAAAAGAGCAAAGGGATAAATATTGTGCTTTAGGGATTTTGTGATTTAAAAATTAAAAAATCACTCCAAATATCTCCAAGATCAAATTTAATCGGCCTTAAATCACTCCCAACAATGGCTAAAATAAATTCTTGAGTGTTTCTATCTTGAAACAAACTCGCTCTAAAACCGCCTTTAGATTCTAAGAAATTTTCATTAATATGAGCGAGTAAAACGAAATTTTTTATAAAATAAAATGCTATAAAAGGATCAAATTTTCCTATGGCTATACCATTTTTATAAGAAAAATTTGTCAAAACCTTAAAGAATTCTTTTTGGCTAACTTTAACAAAAATATCTTTTAAATCTAAATTCAAATAAGCAGCATGAGAAAGCAAAGAATAATGATACATTTGAATCAAATATTCTTTATTTTCTTGAAATTTAGAGTGTAATTTTTCTTTGAAATTTGATTCTTGAAGAGTTAAAGATTTTTTAGATGATAAATTTAAAAAAGTATCAAAATCATAAAGGGGTAAAAACCCCTTTTTAATTACATTTTGCAAGTGTTTTGTAAAGTAGAGCTAAGCATCCAAAGACTTTTTTCATATTTTGCAATATTTTCTTGTGCAAATGCGACTGTAGTTGTGTCTCCTGCTTTTTCTGAAACCTCATTTAACTTTTTAAATTCAGCTAAAAGATACTCATAATCTTGTTTAATTAACTCAATCACTTCAGTTGGTGTAAAGCAATCTTTACCCACTTTAGGACTTTTTGCATTTTCCATTAAAACTTTTTGACAAGTGATTGCTTTTTCACCAAGTTGCAAAACTCTTTCAGCACAATCATCAAAAAGTTCTGCCATTTCTTCATAAGCTTTTTCTGTATATTCATGGATTGAAAAAAATTGCAAACCTTTTACATTCCAGTGATAATTATGGAATTTAATCCATAAGTGATGAGCATCCGCTTGCATTTGTAATAATTGTTTAACAACTGACATTTTAACTCCTTTTTTTATTTTTTAAAATTATAACATAAAATTCTTAAATAATAATTATTATTAATTAAAAATTTATATTATAAAATTTATTTAAAAACTATTATACTCTTTTTATTTAAAAAAATAGTTAGGATTTTAAAATATTTTTTAAAATCAATTTTCCCACCTCAACGCCAGGCTGATTATAGGTATTAATACCGAGCATTATGCCACAAGCTGAAGTAAAAAGTTCATAATAATACATCAAATAACCAACATGCCAAGCATCAAGTTTTTCCATTTCTATAACATCTACGCTTAAATTTTCAGAAATCAAAGCATGCATTGTCGCATCGCATTGTGCGTTTAAGAGATCGTGTAAATTGACTTTATTGCTCAAAGAATCTAAAAATTTAAAATGAATATCAGGAATTATAGGCGATTTTTCATTGTCTTTTACTTTTAAAAAAGTGACGGTTTTATTTTTTGGGCCATCCATGATTAATTGCAAAAAACTATGCTGATCTCTTGCACCTATTAAAGCAATAGGCGTAAGTCCTATGCGTTTATAACCTTGCTTTTTTCCAAGACTTTCTGCGATTAATTGGATATACCACTCATTAAAACCCTTAAAAACATCATCATAGGAAAAAAGTACATTGATATGTGCATTTTTATGTGTACAATAATGATAAGCCTTTTGTAAAATTTCTTCTCTTTTATGGATAAAAAAATCATCAAAACAAGCCTTAGCACCTTCTAAAAGAGCTTTTACATCATAGCCACAAAAACAAAGTGGCACAATGCCAACAGCTGAAAGAACACTAAAGCGTCCCCCAACATTTGAGGGGATAAAAAAACTTTTAATACCTAAATTTTCACCTTCTTGATGCAATTTAGAATTCTCATCCGTAACAAAAACAAAATATTTTTTTAAATTAGAATTTTCAATCTTAAAATAATCAATGATCAATTTAAAAAGCGAAACAACCTCTATAGTGCTACCTGTCTTACTTGTGATTAAAAATAAACTTTCTTCCAAATTGAGTTTTTCTAGTACAGAAAATAAAGAATAAGTACTTGTATTATCAAGGATAAAAAGCTTTTTATCCTTGCTTTTTTGATTTAAAAGCATATCTTTTAAAGCCTTAACCCCGCAACTTGATCCGCCCATTCCAATCAAAACAATATTTCTAACATGATCTTGTTTTTTGATAAATTCTAAACTTTCTTCAATGAGTGGCAAACTCGTATTAAAAAGATGATAATACCCTATTTCACCGCTTTGAACCTCGTCATTGATGCGATAGGCATAAGAAGTAATGGTAGAAAATTCTACTTTTTTAAAAAAAATCGAATTTTTTAACATTTGCTCTTCTCATAAAAATAATTTGTCGCCTCAACAAAACCTTCAACACTACCGCAATCAAAACGCCTTCCCTCAAATTTATAAGCCAAAACCATACCATTGGTTGCTTGCGTTAAAAGTGCGTCGGTAAGTTGAATTTCTCCATTTTTACCCGCGTTTGTATTTTCTAAAATTCCAAAAATATCCGGAGTTAAAATATATCTTCCAATGATAGCTAAATTACTCGGAGCTTCATCAGGATCAGGCTTTTCTATCATAGAATTGACCATGATCAAATTCTCCTCTACTGTATTTCCAGCGATCACTCCATAATTACAAACTTGTTCTTTTGGTACCTCCATAACCGCTATAACAGTACAACGATATTTTTCATAAATCTTAACCATTTGCGCCATTACATTTAAGCCGTTTTCATTCACGCATAAATCATCAGCTAAAATAACCCCAAACGCTTCATCTCCTGCTAAAGGCCTTCCTTTAAGCACAGCATCGCCTAAGCCACGCATTTCATTTTGACGTGTAAAAGTAAAAGTGCATTGATCGATTAAAGATCGTATGTCTTTAAGTAAATATTCTTTTTTTGTCCCAGAAATTTGATGTTCTAATTCATAAGAAATATCAAAATAATCCTCTAAAGCTCTCTTACCTCTTCCTGTGACAAAGCCCATATTATCCATTCCAGCTTCTAAAGCCTCATCAACTCCATAATGGATTAAAGGTTTAGTAAGTATAGGCAACATTTCTTTAGGCAGACTTTTTGTAGCAGGTAAAAATCTAGTCCCATAACCAGCCGCAGGAAAAATACAAGTTTGAAGCATAATAATCCTTTATTTTTAAACTAAAATCAATAACGATTTTCTATTAACATTTTTTTAATTAAAATTGAATTTTAATCTTAAAAAGCGATTTTACAAAAATTATGTTAATCTAAAAAATAAATAGCATCTTGATTAAACGCAAGAATAATTTCATCGTATAAATTTAAACCGCTTTGGCTAAATTGATCTTGATTTAAGCCAAATTCTAAAATTTTATCTTGAGTTTTAATACGTATAAAAACAAAATCTTTTCTAGTTCTTAAAGCTATAACTAAACATTTATCAATTATAAAATCAAAAGCATGATCTAAATTATCTTTTTCTTTTGCAAAAGAAATTTTATAAGGATTTATGGCTATTTTACTTGAATTTTTTTTCATATAAGAACTAAAATCCATAAAACGATCAAAATAAATTCCTTTATTTTCAAGATCGAAAACATTAGTATTTTCAAATTCCAAAATTTCACCAGAATGCAAATAATACCTTTTTTGCGCTAAAGAATCTAAAAAAACTTTATCGTGACTTGCAATTAAAAAGCCACTATTGTAATTTTTTTGCATAAATAAAATTGCTTTTTTAAGCAAAATGGCTGTTTTTTGATCTAAAAAAGCGCTAGGCTCATCCAATAAATAATACTTCGCGCGAACACTCAAAGCTAAAGCAAAGGCAAGTTTTTGACTTTGTCCCGAGGAAAGTTCATTGGGATGTTTTTTAAGTAAGCTTTTATCAATCTCGAGCAAATTAAAAGTTTCATCGATACGATTTTTTATTTCTTTTAAATCGATTTTATAAGTTTTTAAAAGAAATAAAAAATTTTTTTCAATACTGCGATTGAGAAATACAGGTTCTGGAAAAAGAAGATAAATTTGACGCTTTTCATCTGAATTTAAATGCGTTTTTCCAAAATAAGAAATATTTTCAAAATCCCCTTCAAGAAATTTAAGTATTCTTAAAAGTGTGGATTTTCCACTCCCATTTAAACCCATTAAAATACTGATTTTGCTAGTATCTAAAACTAATTTTTTAATATTTAAAATATTTTTTTGATCATAGCTAAAGCTAAAATTATTAAGCTCTATCACTCAACGCCTTTTTAATTTATAAATGATGCAATTTAAAACAAAAGCAATTGAGATTAAAACCAAAGCAAGAGCAATGCCACTGGCAAATTCGCCTTTATTGGTTTCTAAAGAAATTGCCGTTGTAATCGTTCTTGTATCGTATTTAATATTCCCACCCACTATCATGGCTACACCCACTTCAGCCACAATACGCCCATAAACTAAAGCTATTACACTGATAAGAGAAAATCTTAATTCATGAATGATAATCATAATAAGCTTGATAGAATTTAAATGGAACGATTTAATAAGCATTAATTGCTTTTTACTGATATTTTCAACTAAATTCGCAAAAAGAGCTATTGCTATAGGCAAGGCGAGTATAAATTGACCCAAAATTAAAGCTTTTATAGTAAAAAGTAAGCCAAGTTCCCCTAAGGGCCCACGATTTGAAATCAAAGCGTATAAAATCAAACCCACCGCTACAGTTGGAAAAGAAAGGCTTGTATCGATCATAAGCCTTAAAAAACGTTTAAATTTAAAATTAAAAAATCCCAAAACAAAACCCAAAGGAAAGCCCACCAATAAAGCTAAAACTACAGATATGCTAGAACTTAACATGGTTGTTTTTATAGCTGAAATCACACTATCATCAACATTAAATAACAATAATAAAGCTTGTTTAAAACCATCAAAAATATATTCCAAATTCACAAGTCCAAAAAATAAATTAAGAAATTTTAGCATAATTTATGTTAAAATATTTCTACATTGATTTTTAAAAATTCTTAAAGGAAAAAAGATGAAAAAAACGATATTTTTAGGATTGTTTTTAGCTTTAAACATTCAAGCAGCAGAATTAAGAATGGCAACCACAACAAGCACCGACAATACAGGCTTACTCGATGGCTTAAAACCTCTTTATGAACAAGAAACAGGCAATACTTTAAAATGGGTTGCTGTTGGTACAGGCGCGGCTTTGAAAATGGGTGAAGATTGCAATGCAGATGTACTTTTTGTGCATTCTCCAAAGGCTGAAAAGGAATTTATCAAAAAAGGCTATGGAGTTGATAGAACCCCTGTAATGTATAATGATTTTGTCATTATTGCGGATAAATCTTTAGCGCCAAAATTCAAGGGTAAAAATTTAGAAGAGAGTTTAAAACTTATAAGAGATGAAAAATTAACCTTTATTTCAAGAGGGGATAAATCAGGCACCGATAACAAAGAAAAAAGCTTGTGGAAAAGTATAGGCAAAGTTCCAGAAAAAGAAAGTTGGTATCAACAAAGCGGACAAGGAATGCTTGCAAGTATTAAAATCGCTGAAGAGAAAAAAGGAGTGATTTTAACCGATCGTGGCACTTATATCAAGTATGAATTTAATGAAAAAGGAAAACCAAATTTGATCATCGTTAATGAAGGTGATGATAGATTGAAAAATTTTTATTCTGTAATCGCAGTAAATCCAAAACATTGTAAAAATGTTAATTACACTGAAGCAAAAAAATTCATCAATTGGCTTACAAGTGACGATACTTTAAGTTTTATTGGTGGATTTAAACTGCTTTATAAACCTTTATTTAAAGTAGATGCTAAAACGAGAAAAGAGTAAAGCAGGAAATTTCCTGCTTTATCTAAAAACCTTTTTCAAATGTACTTCATAATTGCTTAGGTATTTTTCAACTTGTGGATTTTTTATGACATCATTACATATAAAAGTTTCTAAGGCTTTCATACCTAAAAATTCATGAGCTTTATGCAAGTGCCAATACACCATATCTACGCCCTTACCCTCAAAAAATTCATTTTGATCATCAAAAGCTTCAATAGGCGCATTCCAAGTTAAACTAAACATATATTTTTTATCTTTAACCAAACCACCTTTTCCATAATTTTTTGTAGGATTTTCATGACTTCTTCCATCGTTAGCATAAAGTTTGCCATGTCCTGCGGTAAAAACTTCATCGATGTATTTTTTAACAATCCAAGGCTCACCCATCCACCAAGCTGGCATTTGATAAACAATAACATCAGATTTTAAAAATTTTTCCAATTCTTCTTGTATATTATAACCTTTATCAATGTGTGTTTGTAAAATTTCAAATCCCAAATCACTTAAAATTTTAGCAGCATGATTGTGCAAAGTAAAATTAAGTTTGCCATTGGAATGTCCAAACTCCTTTGCTCCATTGAGCAATAATATCGTCTTCATCTTTACCCCTTTAATCAATTTTTGTGCTAAAATTATATCTTAACTATAAACAATAATCAATACAAAAAAAATAAAGTCTTATCCTAGAAACCATGTATAAATAAGATGAAAATCACAAAAAAAAGGATAAATTATGATAGAACTTATCGGCGATATTAATTTACAAAATTACATGGGCGAATGGCTTGAAATCGCTAGAAAGCCTAATTTTTTTCAAAAAGCTTGTCAAAGCTCAAAAGCCAAATACACATTAAAATATAAAGGCGAAACTCCTTATATAGAAATAGAAAATTTTTGCCAAAAAGAAAATGAGATTTCAAGCATCAAAGGTAAAGCAAAGCTAAATGCTAATCGAAAATTAGCTGTAAGCTTTAATTTTTTTATGAATCTTTTCAACAAAACCAATTATGAAATTATTTTCATCGATACAGAATATCAAGTGGCTATTGTCGGAAGTCCTGATAAAAAATATCTATGGATTTTAGCAAGAAAAAAATTAGATGAAGCAACCTTGCAAGAACTTTTAAAAATAGCCAAAGAAAGAAATTTTGATATCAGCGATCTGATTTTTGATCGCTAATTATTCTTTTGTCATATCGATTACGTAACGGAATTTTGCTTTTCCAGAAGTTAAATTTTCATAAGCTTTATCGATTTCTTGTGGAGTGATTAGCTCGGTTTCTGGATAAATTTTATTTTTAAGTGAAAAATCAAGCATTTCTTGAGTTTCAGCTATTCCGCCTATTAAAGATCCATAAACCCTTTTGCCTGCTTTATGGATTAAAGCATTAATTTGAATTCCTATTTTATACTCAACCGGTGGAAGACCCACTATAGCCATTTCTCCTCCAAATTTAAGCAAATCTAGATAAACAGAAGGATTATAAGGTGTTGGAATGGTTGAAATGATCAAATCAAAACGCTCTTTAACCGCATCTTTATCCGTGCTTGTATAAAAAGAACTCACACCCATTGCCAAAGCGTCAATTTTTTTATTTTCATTTCTCGCAAAAACGCTCACTTTTGCACCCATTTTAATCGCATATTTTACCGCCATCATTCCAAGTCCGCCAAAACCTGCTATAGCTACTAAAGATCCTTCTTTGATTTTTGAAAATTTCAAAGGAGAATAAGTTGTAATACCCGCACAAAGTAAAGGTGCAACTTTTTCAAGAGGTGCATCCTTAGGAACACAAAGTGCAAATTTTTCACTTACGACTATATTGTTAGAATATCCGCCGTAAGTGATTTCATTATTATGAAAAATATCTTTGCTGTTATAGGTGTAAATTGTTTTTCCATTTTCGCAAAATTGCTCTTGAGAGCGTTTGCAAGCTTCACACTCCCCACAAGAATTAACCATACAACCTACACCCGCATAATCACCTACTTTAAATTTAGTCACATTTTTACCTACAGCGATAACCTCTCCAGCAATCTCATGACCAGGAACACAAGGATAAATAGTCGCTCCCCACTCACTTTTTGCAGTATGCACATCACTATGACAAATTCCTGCGTATAAAATTTTTATCAAAATATCATTATCGCTTATAGCGTGACGAGAAAATTCAAAAGGGGTAAATTTCGCATCTTTACTAAGCATGGCATAGCCCTTGCTATGAATTCTTCCATTGTCTAAAATTTTATAGTCAATCATTATTTTATCTCCTTTTTATAAAGATTAGTTGTTTTTATTTTATCAAAAAAATATCAAACGATAAATAACAAAAAAATAAGTAAATTTTTTAATAATTTTTGATAGAATAATTTTTACATTTTAAAAATTAAAAGGAGGAAACTTTTGGCAAAAGATGATGTAATAGAAATCGACGGAACAGTACTTGAAGCGTTACCTAATGCAAATTTTAAAGTAGAATTAGACAATAAACATGTCATTCTTTGTCACATTGCAGGAAAAATGCGTATGCATTATATAAGAATTATGCCTGGTGATAAAGTTAAAGTAGAACTCACACCTTATAGTCTTGATAAAGGACGCATTACTTTTAGATATAAATAAGCTAATTAAAAGTTTTTTTTCGATAAAATTAACGTTTTTGCGACATTTTGTATCGAACTATGAAAGAAGTATTTTTAAAATTCACCACTTATTTTAAAAATAGTTGGTTATTCATAAAACCTGATGCAGTCGCAAATCAAGTGGAATTTACTTAAAAGGAGACGCTCATGAAAGTGAGACCATCTGTTAAAAAGATGTGCGACAAGTGCAAAGTAGTTCGCCGTAAAGGCGTAGTTCGCATTATTTGCGAAAATCCAAAACATAAACAAAGACAAGGATAAACATGGCTCGTATTGCAGGTGTTGATTTACCAAAGAAAAAAAGAATTGAGTATGGACTAACTTACATTTATGGTATAGGGCTTTTTACATCAAGAAAAATTCTTGATAAAACAGGAATTTCTTACGATAAAAGAGTTCATGAACTTAGCGAAGATGAAGCAGCAGCAATCAGAAAAGAAATCCAAGAAAACTATATGGTTGAAGGGGATCTTAGAAAACAAGTTGCTATGGATATCAAAGCTCTTATGGATTTGGGAAGTTTTAGAGGTTTAAGACATAGAAAAGGCTTGCCTGTTCGTGGTCAAAAAACAAAAACAAATGCTAGAACTCGCAAGGGTAAAAGAAAAACCGTTGGTGCAAAATCATAAGGATAAAAAATGGCTAAAAGAAAAATTGTAAAGAAAAAAGTAGTTAAAAAAAATATAGCAAAAGGTATTGTATATATCAGTGCAACTTTTAACAATACTATGGTAACAGTAACTGATGAAATGGGAAATGCGATTGCTTGGAGCAGCGCGGGTGGTTTAGGATTTAAAGGTTCTAAAAAATCAACCCCTTATGCAGCACAACAAGCAGTAGAAGACGCTTTAAATAAAGCAAAAGAACACGGAATTAAAGAAGTAGGTATAAAAGTTCAAGGACCTGGAAGCGGTAGAGAAACTGCTGTAAAAAGTGTAGGCGCTATGGAAGGAATCAAAGTTACTTTCTTAAAAGATATTACTCCATTAGCTCACAATGGTTGTAGACCACCTAAGCGTCGTCGCGTCTAAAATATAAGAAAAATTTAGGAGATTATTATGGCAAGATATAGAGGACCAGTAGAAAAATTAGAAAGACGCTTTGGTGTTAGCTTGGCATTAAAAGGAGAAAGAAGATTAGCTGGAAAAAGTGCATTAGATAAACGCCCTTATGCACCAGGACAACACGGAGCAAGAAAAGGTAAAATTAGCGAATATGGACTTCAATTAAGAGAAAAACAAAAAGCTAAATTTATGTACGGAGTTAGCGAAAAGCAATTTAGAAGACTTTTTGCAGAGGCAGCTAGAAAAGATGGAAATACAGGGGTTTTGCTCATCCAGCTTTTAGAGCAAAGATTAGACAATGTAGTTTATAGAATGGGGTTTGCAACAACTCGTCGTTTTGCAAGACAACTTGTAACTCATGGACACATTTTAGTTAATGGTAAAAGAGTGGATATCCCTAGCTTTAGAGTAGAAGCAGGTGCTAAAATCGAAATCATCGAAAAAAGCAAAAATAATCCTCAAATTACAAGAGCAATAGAGCTTACAGCGCAAACCGGTATAGTAGCTTGGGTTGATGTAGAAAAAGACAAGAGATTTGGAATTTTCACGAGAAAACCTGAAAGAGAAGAAGTTGTCATTCCGGTAGAGGAAAGATTTATCGTTGAGCTTTACTCTAAATAATAGGGGCTAAATATGAGAAAAATTACAACATCCGCTTATACGCCAACAGAATTTACGATAGAAAATATTAGCGATACTGTGGCTAAAATCAGCGCTTGGCCTTTTGAAATCGGCTATGGGATCACCCTAGCCCATCCTTTACGTCGCTTGCTTTATACAAGCACTGTAGGCTACGCTCCAACTGCAATTCATATTGATGGAATATCTCATGAATTTGACAGTATGCGTGGTATGTTTGAAGATATCGCGCTTTTTATTCTTAATTTGAAAAAATTACGTTTTAAGATTAAAAATGATTCTGATAAAGAAATTGTAGAATTTAACTTCAAAGGTCCTAAAGAAATTTATGGCAAAGATTTGAACAATGATCAAGTTGAAGTGGTAAATACTGATGCATATTTAGCGACTATTAATGAAGATGCAGATCTTAAATTTACTTTGATTATAGAAAAAGGAATTGGTTACGTTCCAAGTGAAGAAATCAAAGAATTTTTAGATGATCCTAAATTTATAGCATTGGATGCTTTCTTTACACCTGTAAGAGAGGCAACTTATGATATCGAAAAAGTTTTATTTGAAGACAATCCTGATTATGAAAAAGTGGTTTTAACTATCACTACAGATGGACAAATCACTCCAAATGAAGCTTTTCAAAATGCTTTAGAAGCTATGTATAAACAATTATCGGTGTTTGATAAAATCACTAATGTTAGAAGTATCATTAAAAATCAAGCCACCAGCAATGAATTAGAAAATACTAAATTATTGCAAAATATCACTGACTTAAATTTAAGTGCAAGAAGTTATAATTGCCTTGAAAAAGCAGGAGTTGTTTATATAGGCGAACTTGCTTTAATGAGTGTGAATGAACTTGCAGGACTTAAAAATTTAGGTAAAAAATCACTTGATGAAATCAAAAGCATCATGGAAAGCATAGGTTTCCCTGTAGGAACTTCTAAATTAAGTGATAATAGAGATATATTAAGCAAAAAAATCACTGAATTAAAAGCACAAAATGAAGGATAAAAAATGAGACATAAACACGGATATAGAAAACTTGGCAGAACTTCATCTCATCGTGCTGCTTTGTTAAAAAATTTAACGATAGCTTTAGTTAATAGCGGTAAAATAGAAACAACTTTACCAAAAGCTAAAGAATTAAGAGGATATGTAGAAAGACTTATCACAAGAGCAAGATTAGGCGATTTTAATGCACATAGAGCTGTTTTTGCTTCATTGCAAGATAAAAACGCTACTAACAAATTAGTCACAGAAATCGCTCCAAAATTTAAAGAAAGAAACGGTGGCTACACTAGAATCATTAAAACTAGAATTCGTCGTGGTGACGCTGCTGAAATGGCTTTTATTGAATTTGTAGCTTAATAAAATCCTAGCTTATGCTAGGATTTACTTCCTATCTAAAAAAATAATCCAAAATATTTTTTATTGTTAAAAAATAAATCCCAAACTAAGCTTGAGAATTTTTATCTTAATGTAAAGCTTCGTTGAGCTTGACTGCTTTTTTATTTAAAGCAACGATCATCACTCCCGTTGTAGAGTCTTGACGGAAATGAAGTCCGTTTAAGCCTTGAAGTTCTAAACCTTTGTATATTTCTTTATCAAAAGTGAAATTTGGATTAAGCTTTGCGAGCTCTTGTGCATCTTTTAATAAAAATTTAGTTCCCTCTAGCACTGCAATTCCTGCATCAACGATACAATTATCGCCCAAAGGAACGCCGGTAACAGAATTAGCGCCTAAAAGACAAGCTTTACCTATGCTGATCGCATTTCCACTTGTGCCGCTTAAAACTCCTAATATAGAAGCTCCTCCGCCTATATCCGATCCTTCTCCTACGACTACACTTGAGCTTATGCGACCCTCTACCATACAGGCTCCCGTTGTTCCTGCATTGAAATTCACATAAGAAGCACCTGGCATAATCGTTGTTCCCGCTGCCAAAGAAGCACCCATTCTTACCTTTGAACTTTCTAAAATTCTTGTATTATCTTCAGGTATGATATGCGCTAAAAATCTTGGGAATTTATCAACAAAATCAATTTTTGGATATTGATTAGCCATCTTTAAACGCATTTCATTTTCTCTTAAATAATCAAGCTCTATAGGTCTATCATCACTCCAAGCAACATTGCTTAAAAGCCCAAAGGCACCATTTAGATTGATACTTCTTAAAGGCACTTTTTTTGTAGAAAGCAAATAAAGTTTAAGATAAACGCTTTCGACACTCAAAGGCTCTTTATCTTCAAAAAGACATACAAAAGCAAATTCATCGTCTTTAAATTTCTCTTTAATCAATTTTAATAAGTCGATATTTTTATGCCCCTCTTCTTCTAAAAAAGGTTTGAAGCAAGATAAAGCAAATTCAATATCTTCCATTTTTAAAACTTGAGTGAATTCGCTCGCATTAAAATCGACCTCGATTCCCCTTTGCATAAAAGATTCAAGTATGATCGCAGCTGAACTAAAATTCTGCTCATAATTTACCAAAGCAAAACTCGCTTGTAAAATTTTATTTTTATTGATTTGTCCTCTATCAAGTCTTGCTATACCAAAAGCTTTAGGCTGTTTATAGCCACTTTTTTGTTCTATTTGTTTGATTAAAAGTAAAAAATCTTCTTTAGTATTCACCAACATTTTTTTCCTTTGTTGTTTTGTTATTTGAATAAATGATTATATCAAATAAAACTTGAAATCTTATTTTAAATTTAAAACTAAAAAATTTATAAACAATAATTAAATAATAAATATTTTTAAACTTAAACTAAATTGCCATAAATAACAATGTTAAAATTTTTCTCATTATTTTTTCCTTGATAAAAAATATTGATTTGCAAATCTTTCAAAATCATAACATAAAGTATTACCCCCCCCCGTTTTTTTGCGACTTAATTTAATCTTAAAGTAATTATTTTATAGGAATTTAAATGCAATTTTTATTTTTAAAAAAAACTTAATTAAGTTTTATTTAAGTAGATTTTTTGCAAAAAAATCTTTTTTAACGTTTAAAGCCCTATAAAATAGGGATTTGAGTTAAAAAACAGCCACTATAAAGGGTTATCCTGCCTCTATACAAGTTTTATATTTTTTACTATAATTTTTTCAATTTCAAATTACAAATTTTTAAGAAAAAAAATGCAAAAAAATATAGAAGAATTACTCGAAGAAATAAAAAAAGTTAGAAAAGCAAGTTCTGTTATAAAAGATAAATTTGATAGAAATAAAATATTTAATCATTATGTCAGTTCTTATTCAATAAAAAACAATGTTAATAATTTTAATAAATCCTCTTTTTCTAAACAAGTTGTCGTAAAACTTTTAAGTAATTTATCAAGTGCTGGAGCGAAAAGAGCGATAAACTATATCTTAAAAAATAATGATACTCCTTATTTGATTAATGAAAAAGGGGAAGAGGTTTTAGCTAAAGAAGTTTTAAAAGATTGGAATAATGATTTTTCTAAATCAGAAAATGCAAAAGATGCTTGGCATTTAATGTTTTCTATAAAAGAAAGTGCTACTCCTAAAAATCTTGAAATATTAAAAAAATCTGTTCAGCGAGTTATGGATAATAATTTTCTAGGTTATAAGTATGTTATGGTTTTACATACCCATCAAAATAATCCACACGCCCACATAGTTTTAAATAAAAGAAATATATTGACAAAAAAGAAAATTCATTTCAATAAAAAAGAAGATATAAAAGAGTTTTGGGACGATGTTAGAAATAATTTTAGTATGACTTTAAATAACAAAGGTTTGCGTTATCATAATCATTCCATTTTAGAAAAGGATTTAAAGAAAGAATGCGAAAGAATTAAAAGAAATTTATACCTTGATGAGTATGAAACCAAAAATGATTTAAATGAAATTTTATTAAATAGTATCAAGAGAGAAAATATTAAAATTGAAAAGAAAAAAAGTAGAATTGATTTCTTTTCTGAAGAGAATAAAATTTTAAAAGACGAAAGAAAAAATTTGCTTAATCTTTTTAATCAATATAAAAAGAAAAATAATAAAAAATTTTATAAAATTGGGCGAGATTTAAAGCTTAATAATAAAAAAATAAATGAGAACGAAAAAATTATTTTAAATGAGATAAAAGAGTTAAAAGAAATTTATCCAAAAATTGAAATTTTAAACAAAGAATTAAATAAATTAACTTATGAAAAAATAATCGATGTAAAAAGATTAGAAACGTTTTCAGATAGTATAAAAAATGTAAAAATTTCATCAAAAAAAGATTATCAAGAATTCTTAAAAGTTAGAAGTTCTATTTCTAAAAATAATCAAAATTTAGATGATGTAATTAAAAAGAATTTGGAGGCAAATTTAATCTCTTTAAGTCTTTTTAACGGCAAAAAACAAAATATTTTTAATTTAAATAATAAAATACAAAGTTTAGATAATGCAATTTATTTGCTTAAAAAATCAAATTCTGAAGTATGGGAATACGAAAACTACCTTAAAACTTTAGAAAGCAATAAGGACTTCTTAAAAGATAATATTTCCTTGAGATTTAAAAATTTAAAATTAGAACTTTCAAATAAAAGCACTAAAAAGATTAATCCTTTTTTGATTAAAGAGTATCAGAAAGGTTGTGAAATTTTAAATATCAAAGATGATTTAAATATAATCAATAAAATTAATAATTCTAGTTATTTTGGTAAGGTTAATAATAAGCAAAATGAAAATTTAAATAATTTAAAGAATAGAAGTTATGATTAATGCGGATTATCCGCATTAATTAAGGTATTTGCTATCTTGTGTTTCAGCAGGAACACAATTTATAGAATTGTTTTTTTCTTTATAGCAGTCAATACCGATTATCTTGTATTTATTTTCATTAGTCTTAATTAAAAAATATTTACTATAATCAGAAAGTGGCTTTTCTTGACTTTGCATTGTATAAAATTGAACAATTTTATTTCTAATTTTAGAATCAACATGACTTAAGTTTTTAATTGAGATATAATCATAAATTTCACAATTTGGATATTTACTTTTAATTTTTTCAATTGCTGGATTAAAAAAAGGAGAGTTATCCTTGTTTTCTGCTTTTGTTAAGCTATCGCCACCGCACCCCGCTAAAAAACTGATTAACCCTAAGGCTAAAATTCCTTTTAAAATTTTTTTCATTTTTTTCCTTTCTTAAAATGTTTTAAATTATAGCTTTTTAAGCTTAAAAAAATGTTTTTAAGGTTTAACAAACCTTAAAGCAATAAAACACCATTTTTCCATATTTTTATCAAAAATAATCTCCAAACTTACATCTTTAATCATTTTTAAATGTAAATGATATATTGTAGCTTTGCTTACTATGACGTGGCAATACAATATCACCAAAATTTTCATGATGAATCGCATCAGGTAAAGTCTGTGCCTCTAATGCAATGCCTTCATTTTTATTTGCCAAAGCGCCTTTATCTCGGCTAAATGAAATGTTTTGCCCTTCGATCTTTTCAGGCGTATAAACAACAAGTCCATTACGATCAGAATGCACGATAATTTGACGCTTGCTTTCTTTATCTTTTAAGATGGCAGCTAAATTTGTTTTAAGCACATAAGCTGTATCTAGTCCTTTAATTTCTTTAAGCACGGATTCTACATTTTTAAAATGACGAAAATCATAAGGCGTGTTATCAACAGCGAGAAATTTTCCAGTAGGGATTAAATACTCATCAGTTTCTAAAATATGATCGCTATTGATTTGTAATTCATGCGTTGTCAAATCGCGACGATTGCTCAGATTAAAATAAACATGGCACGTTGGATTAAACAGAGTATCTTCTTCGCCACCTATTGCGCTATATACAATGCTTACTTTATTTTGATTATCCAAGGTATAAACAATACTAGCTTGTATCTCTCCAAAAAAGCCATCCATACTTTCATCGATCTTTTTTTGAAAAGTCACACTTACACTATTTTCATCAACCGAAGTTGAATATTCCCAATTCCAAGTTGAAAAGCCATGTGGCCCACCATGAAGAGTATTACCATGATCATTTTGTGGCAATTTATAATGTTTATAAGATGCGTTTTTGATCCTTCCAGCAACCCTGCCGATTGATTTGCAAATATTTTGAGGATTTGAGTAATAATCGTTAATGTTATCAAAACTTAATAATAAATTTTGATGCTCTTTATCCTTAGTTGGAACTAAAAACTGATGCCAAATTGCCCCCATACTAAGGCAGGAAATTTCTACATTATTATCATTGATCAAACGAATTCTCGTTACTTTTTCATCATTATACTCGCCAAATGTTTCTTGCAATATTTTCATTTTTACACTCCAAAAATTTTAATATAAGTTTGACACTAATTCCATAAATACTTTATAAGAAGTAATAAAAATTTAAAAGCAATTAAAAAATAAGAAGTAAAAAAATATTTAGGGAATAACCCTAAATATTAGTGAGAACAAGCGCTTTTTCCATTCATGATAGGCTGAATTGCAGAATTATCCGCACCGCCTTCATTGTTAATCTTTTCTATGAAATTCCAAATTTTCTCAGCCGCCATTAAATAGCGCTTTGAACTCACGCTTTCAGGATAATAAAAACTCACTGGTTTTCCATCATCTCCACCTTCTCTAACGATCATTTCAATAGGAATTTGTGCTAGAACTTCGCTTTTGTAAGCTTTCGCCATTTCTTCAGTAGTTCCTTTGCCAAAAATATCATATTCTTTGCCATTATCAGGGCATAAAAATCCACTCATGTTTTCTACGATACCTGCGATTGGAATATGAAGTTTGTTAAACATATCAAGCGCTCTTTTGCTGTCATCTAAAGAAACAGTTTGTGGAGTGCTTACGCATACACCTGCAGTGATTGGGATACTTTGTGCGGAAGTGATTTGCGCATCACCTGTTCCTGGAGGCATATCCAAAAATAAAACATCAAGTTCAGGCCAAATCACATCAGCGAGTAATTGCTCCATCGCTTTCATGATCATCGCGCCACGCCACATAAGTCCTTGTCCTTCTTCGATCAAAACCCCCATACTCATCATATAAATTCCATGAGTTAAAATAGGCTTTAATCTTTGTCCAACCACTTCAGGTTGAGTTTTGGTTTCTCCAAGCATTCTTGGGATATTTGGCCCATAAATATCCGCATCCAAAATCCCTACTTTTTTACCCATTTTTGCCATAGAAATAGCTAAATTTACGGTTGTAGTTGATTTACCTACGCCACCTTTACCGCTTGAGATCATGATGAAATTTTTCACTTGCGGAACGATATTTTTACCGCTTCTTGAATTGCTTTTTTCTTCAGGAATTTTTGGTGTGATGATATTAATTTCTATATTTTTTAAATTTAAAGATGATAAAACTTCGCTAACATTTTTGCGAATTTCATTAGAAACTTCAGGATTAGACGAAGCGATTTCAATATCGATAAAAGCTTCATTATTTTCTACTTTAACTTCTTTTACAAAATTAAAACTGACTATATCTTTTTCAAAACCAGGATATTTAACGCTTTTGAGTTTTTCTAAAATTTGTTCTTTCATGATTCTAATCTTTCCTTAAAAAATTAAAAATTTATTTTACTAATAAAAATCTAAAATTTAGCTTTTTGTAAGTGTATAATATGGTAACATTATATACATAGATAAAATTATAAATTTTAAAGGAATAAAAGTGCAAGAATTAAGTCTAATTATGCTAGCAGCTGGAAATTCTACACGTTTAAATATGGAAGTTAAAAAGCAATTTTTACGTATAGGAGAAGATCCTTTATGGCTTTATGCGACAAAAAATTTAAGCTCTTTTTATCCGTTTAAAAAGATAATTGTTACTTCTGGTAATGTTTCTTACATGAAAAAATTTACAAAAAATTATGAAATCGTAGAAGGTGGAGACACAAGAGCACAATCTTTAAAAAAAGCTTTAGAATTAGTCGAAACAGAATTTGTTATGGTTAGCGATGTTGCAAGAGTTTTTATCAGTAAAAATTTATTTGATCGTTTGCTTGAAAATATCGATAAAGCAGATTGCATCACCCCTGCTTTAAAAGTTTGCGATACCACGCTTTTTGATGAACAAGCCATACAAAGAGAAAAAATTAAACTCATTCAAACGCCACAAATTTCACGCACAAATTTACTCAAAAAGGCCTTAGAGCAAAATTCTGATTTTACAGATGATAGCACGGCTATTGCAGCTTTAGGGGGTAAAATTTGGTTTATAGAGGGTGAAGAAAATGCTAGAAAATTAACCTTTAAAGAAGACTTAGTTAAATTAAATCTCCCAAAACCTAGTTATGAAATTTTTTATGGAAATGGTTTTGATGTCCATGAATTTGGGCAAACAAGACCTTTAATCTTAGGCGGTATTGAAATTCATCCTAGTATGGGCTTAAAAGCACACTCAGATGGCGATGTTTTAGCGCACTCTTTAACTGATGCGATTTTAGGTGCGGCTGGCTTAGGCGATATAGGCGAACTTTATCCTGATACAGATATGAAATTTAAAGATGCTGATTCTATGGAACTTTTAAAAAAGGCTTATCAAAAAGTCAAAGAAGTCGGCTTTGAGCTTATAAATGCTGATATTTGCGTTATCGCAGAAGCTCCAAAACTACACAAATTTAAAGAAGAAATCAGAGCCAATATAGCCTCAACCCTTAATATCAGCGAACATAGAATCAATGTAAAAGCCACCACCACAGAAAAACTAGGATTTATCGGTCGCAAAGAAGGTATAGCGGTTTTAAGCAATGCGAATTTAAAATATTTTGATTGGACAAAGTTATGAAAGTTTTAATCATAGAAAATGAAATTTACTTAGCACAAAGTATCGGTATAAAGCTTAATAATATAGGTTATGATTGCACTATTATTAATTCTTTTGACGAATTTAATGAAGAAAAACATTATGATATTGTCTTGCTTTCAGCTAATACGAGTAATTTTTTAAAAGCTGTGGAGCATTTTAAAAACAGTATTATTATTTTGCTAATTTCTTACATAAGCACTGATGCGGTTTCAACTCCTTTAAAAATGGGTGCAAGTGATTATATACAAAAACCTTTTATGATAGAAGAATTAATAAGAAAAATAAAACACTATCAAGATTTTAAAAAACTTTTAGCAGTAAATAAAACCTATGAAAGTTATATAAAAACTCGCATAAAAATGATAAAAATTTCAGAATACAATTATAAAAAAATAAAACTCCCACTCATTTTAAAATCCAATCTTCAAAATTCAGCTGATGCCTTTGTTTTCAAATATCTTTATGAACACAATATGACCTTTGCTTATATTGACTTAGCTTCTACCAATGCCGTTGAAAAAGTAATGAATTTTCATTTTGAAAATTCTCTTTTATTTTTGAGCAATTTTCAAATTTTAAAAACTTCAGAAAAAGAAGTTTTACTTAATTTTGTAAAAAATAAACCTGTGATTTTACACACTAATTCTCAAATAGAAAATACAAATTTCAATCAAATAAATCTAAACGATCAACAAAAAGGTATCATCGGTGATGAAATTTTAACTATAGATGAGTACATAAGATACATAGTTTTAAACTATCAAAATGTGCTTTCTGATACAGAGCTTTCTAAAAAAATAGGAATTTCTCGCAAATCCTTATGGGAAAAAAGGAAAAAATATGACCTCAAAAAAAAATAAAACAATCACAATAGATGAAAATGAACTAGGCATTTTTTCTCTTATAGAAGAAGGCCTACTAGGAAATTGTAACTACTTAATGGATGAAAACGAAAGTAAAGAAATTTTAAAAACTGGTAAATTAAAAGGAGAAAATTTTCCTTATCCTTTCACCTTTGCCCCTAAAAATGCAGAAAAAATTTTAAAAAATCTCAAAGAAAATGATAAAATTGAACTCATTTGCAATGACAAAATAGTGGGGTATATAGAACTTAAAAATAAATTTAAAAATGATAAAAATTTTTCAAGTATTTTTAGCTCTAGAACCTGTTCTTTAGAAAACAATGGAAAAACTTGCATCAGTGGAAAAATAAAAATTTATGACTCCCCTATAAAAACCATCAAACAGCAATTTCAGCTCGCAAAAGAAAAACTCAACGCTCAAAAAATCACTGCTTTATTTGCAAATCTTGATCCTTTGCATAGAGCACATGAAAGAATGTTTCGTTGGACTATAGATAAAGCAGATTTAGTGGTGATATTTTTAGTAGAATCTTTTGATGAAAATGGCTTTGAATTTAATTTAAAAGAAAAATATTTACAAAAACTCATACAAAACTATTTACCGCTTGATAAAATTTTTGTTTTTCCTTTAAAAAAAATTGATCTTTTTCATTCTCATTTAAATCCTGCACTTGAAAGCATAGTAGCAAAAAATTTAGGCTGTACTAAACTTATAGTGGGGCAAAATCATACGGGACTTGGGATGTTTTATGATGAAAATCAACCTAAATCGATTTTAGACGAATTTTCTAAAGATTACGGTATAGAAGTGATTATTTTGCCTGAATTTGTATTTTGTAATGTTTGTCATATGATTGTAAGTACTCGATCTTGCCCTCATGGATTCCATCATCATTTACATTATAATTCTCAGTCTTTGAAAAATTTATTAAAATTGGGTATTATTCCACCTGCGCTTTTTATGCGAAAGGAAATTTCAAGTATAATTTTATCCTCAATCTTTCCAAAGCGTTTTAAAAATTTTCAAAAAATATATAACGATCTTTTTGCCACAGATGGCATTTTAGAAGATAAAGAAGATGAAGAATTTTATAAAAAACTTTTAGAAGTATATCAAATGTCTTATATCGTTTGAAAGGTAATAATGCAAAAAATTTTCTTAACTTTTTTTTATTCAGGTTGCATCCCAAAAGCATCTGGAACTTTTGGAACTATCGCTGCTTTAATCCCTGCTTTTTTTATTTTAAGATATCTAGGAAACACCACATTAATACTACTTAGCTTTTTAATTTTTCTTATCAGTATACGTGTAATTGATAATTATGAAAAAAGCACTGGAATTCACGATGATAAACACATCGTAATTGATGAAGTCGCGGGAGTTTTTTTAGCTTGCGCTATAGCAGCTAATACATCGAATTCTTTATTAAATTTTATCATGGCTTTTATATTTTTTCGCTTGTTTGACATCACTAAACCTTCTATTATAGGAAGGATTGATAAAAAAGTTAAGGGTGGCTTAGGAGTGATGCTAGATGATATGGTAGCAGGTTTATTTGCCGGACTTCTAAGTGCTGTAATCTATGGAATTTTAATCAAATTCGATCTATTATTTTGGGATAAAAAATTAATATATTTATTTTGAAATTTTTCTTAAATTAATGAAATTTTAAATTTTATTCTTATATAATTAATCCTTAAAATTTCAAAAAAGGAATATTTAATGGCAAACCATAAATCTGCTGAAAAAAGAGCGAGACAGACTATTAAAAAAACAGAAAGAAATAGATTTTATAGAACAAGACTTAAAAACATCACAAAAGCTGTAAGAGAAGCAGCTGCTAAAAACGATAAAAACGCTGCAAATGAGGCTTTCAAAATAGCCAATAAAAGCATTCATGCTATGGTTAGTCGCGGTTTTCTTAAAAAACAAACTGCTTCACGCCGTGTAAGTCGCTTAGCTCTTTTAGTTAATAAAATTGCATAATTTTATTTTTTAATGTTAGCTGATAAACTAGACCCTTTTTTAAAACGCTATGAAGAGTTAAATTCTCTTCTTAGTAACTCTGATATCGTTAATGATATCGAAAAGATGACTTCTCTCTCGAAAGAACAAAAAAATTTAGAACCTATTGTTTTAAAAGCTAAAGAGTATTTAAAAACTTTAGAAAGCATAGAAGACAACAAGACTTTACTTAACGATAACGAACTTGGAGAGCTGGCTAAAGAAGAATTAAAAACCCTAGAAGAGCATAAACCAAAACTTGAAGAAGAACTTAAAATTTTACTCTTACCCAAGGATCCAAACGATGAAAGAAATATCTTTTTAGAAATTCGTGCTGGTACTGGCGGAGATGAGGCATCTTTATTTGTTGGCGATCTTGTAAAAGCTTATTCAAGATATGCAGAAAATCGCAATTATAAATTAGAAATAGTCAGCTCAAGCGAAGGAAGCGTTGGAGGCTTTAAAGAAATCATAATGTTAATTAAAGGCATGGGGGCTTATTCTAGACTTAAATATGAGGGTGGAACTCATAGAGTTCAAAGAGTCCCTCAAACAGAATCTCAAGGAAGGGTACATACTTCTGCAATTACAGTTGCTGTTATGCCAGAAGTAGATGATGTTGAAATACAAATCAATCCCAATGATCTAAAAATTGATGTAATGCGTTCTTCAGGCCATGGCGGACAAAGTGTTAATACCACCGATTCAGCCGTTCGTATCACTCATATCCCTACTGGTATAGTTGTGGTCAATCAAGATGGAAAAAGTCAGCATAAAAATAAAGAAAGTGCTATGAAAGTTTTAAAAGCTAGACTTTTTGAAATGCAAGAAAGTGAACGCTTGGCGCAAGAAAGCGAAGTAAGAAAATCTCAAGTGGGAAGTGGAGATAGAAGTGAACGCATACGCACTTATAATTTCCCTCAAAATCGCATCAGCGATCATCGTATAAATCTAACCTTATACCGCTTAGATTCTATCATGCAAGATGGACTTTTTGATGAAATTATCGAACCTTTAATTGCTCATTATCAAGCTGAGTCTTTGCAAGAGCAAAATTTATAATTTTGCTCTTTTTAGTGTTTATGTGGAAATTTATGTGGATTTCCATTAGCTCCTGCAAAACTAATCACACTTTGATTGATATCATAAGCTTGCCCAAAACCTTTAACAAATCTTCCTTTTTTAAAATCAAGTTTAACCAAATGAAAATCAAGCATTTTTCTTATAGTTTTTATGCCACCTTCTGCACCTGTTTGCCTTTCAAATTCATCATAAATTTTATCAAATTGCTCCCCTCTTTCTATAAAACTTGCATCAACTCTGTAACGCAATCTTTTTCGAAGTATCACAGAAGCGGCTTTGCTTTCATCCTCTAAAAACATTAATTCTATATTATTTGGATTTGCTTTGATATTGTTAAAATGTTCACTTACTTCACTGATGTAAATATAATTTCCTAAATCTGTTGCTACAAAAGGTGCATAAGAGCAAACAACTTCATTATTTTCACCTAAAGTGGCTAAACATACAGAGTTAAAACTTGATTTAAATTCCTCAATTTCCTTAGCCACTCCACTAAAATCTTGCTCAGGTTTTGCACTCATGCAAAGAGAAATAATCGTATCTTTTAAAGTCTCTTCATTGGCCTTTTTAGGAAATTCTATATGCAAAGTTTCATCATCATTATAAATTATATCCAAACCCTCAAAATCAACATGACTTAATTTCACATCTTTAATTTCTTTTACACCTCCAAATTTTCTACAAAGATCAACCAAATTTGATCGGTGATGCTCATTCATGTGAGAAATAATGCTTTCTAAATTCATTTTTATTCCTTTTGATTAAAAAATTTTAACTCTAAAATGATATCAATTATCAAATTAAATAAATCTTAAAGACTAAGCCAATATTTTTAAAATCAAAAATTTTATTTATTTTTAAGATAATAAACGATAAATTTCTTACTTTATATTATGATATACATTATCATTTAATCTCTTAAGGAGTCAATCTTGCATAAAAAAACAACTCTAATAAAATTTTTTACCTTATTTAATTTTTTACTTATCGACATCAATGCGCAAGAAAGTAATGAAGAAGCTAAAATTAAACTTGATGAAGTTGTCGTTTCTGCAAATCAACAAGAATTTGATAACAATTTAAGAAATGTCATCATTATCAATGGATCTGAATTACAAAAAAAAGGTTTTAATTCTATAGAGCAGGCTTTAGAAAGAACAGCTGAAATTAATTTTGTTAATTTTGGATTAGGAAGAAATATCGATATGCGAGGACAAGGTGATAAATCTAATGTCGCTGTTAAGGTTATGATTGATGGAAAATCGATTAATATGCTTGATAATTCCCACGGAGTAACTCCACTAAATAGTATCAATCTTGATAATGTTGAACGTATAGAAATTATCCCAGGTGGTGGATCTGTACTCTATGGAAATGGTACTCGCGGAGGTGCGATCAATATCATCACAAAAAAACAAAAAGAAGATTTATTTTCCATAGCTATAAAAGGAAATGGATACAATCAAAACAGATTAGGTGGCAATTTAGAAATCAATGCGGCCAAGAAAATCAAAGAAAACCTAGCTTTTAGTTTTAATATAGAAGGCTTTAACCAAGATGGCTATCAAGATGGCTATAATGAAAAAGGCTATTTTATAAACACTAAAACCTATATCAACCCTAATGAACAAAGTGATTTGATTTTTGGTTATAATTATTTTAAAAGTAAAAATACAGGAAGTGGATATTTAACAAAAGCACAAATTGAAGACAATCCTAAACAAAAAGGCAATGGGGAAAATATCACTTCTATTAATAGACCTGAAATCACTTTAGATTATCATTACTATCTTGATGATACTTGGGAATTTGATCTAGAAACTTTCTGGCAAAATCAAAAAATCAATTATCTCAAAGATGTTTCCATGATGACTGTTATGGGTATAACCTTACCTGTATATCAAAATGGAAGCAGCTTTGAAGATACCCTGACAGGGATAAATCTTAAAAGTAGATACAATTATAAAGACAATTCTTACCTTATCTTTGGTTATGAACTTGCCAATCATGATGCTAAAAGAACAAGTGTTATCCATTATGATGTAAATATGCCTAAATTTTCAATCAATCACACCATGACAACCCTTATGGATATGAAAAAGCAAAGCCATTCTTTATTTGCGCTTGATTCTCATGAATTTAATGATATTTTCAGTATTTCTAGTGGGTTAAGATATGAACGCAGTTTTTATAAAACCGATAGAAACTATACAAGCAAAATGCTTATTTTTAATCGACCTAAAAATAATACCGAAACCTTCAATACCAAAGATCAAGGCAATAATTTTGCCTTTGAAATCACTCCAAATTTTAAATACTCAAGCACAGGAAGTTTATACCTTAAATATGAAAGAGGCTTTATATCTCCTTCGCCAGCACAATTTGTCAATAAAGATCAAAAAACACAAAAATATTATTCTTCAAATTTAAATTCTGAAATTTTTAATACCTTTGAATTAGGAGTCAATGATCTTTGGTGGGATTTTTATGGATTTAATTTAACTTTATTTTACACCTTAAGCAAAGATGAAATTTCATATCTTGGAAATCCACATTCTGAAGCGGGTGCTTTTTGGAAATATTACAATATCGATCAAACTCATCGTATTGGCGCGGAATTAAATTTTGATCAAAGCTTTTTAGATGATATGCTTATATTTAGACAAAGCATAGCCTACATAGATGCTAAAATTTCAAAAGGGATTAACAAAGGAAAAAGAATTCCTTATGTCTCAAAAATCAAAGCTAGCGCGGGTATAGAATACACTATTAATTCAAATTTTAGCACCTTTTTAGATCTGACTTATTATTCTCGTGCTAAAGACGGTGGAATGATAGATGAAAAAACCGGAAAAATGAGTAAAAACGCTTGGATAAAAGATTACGCTTTGACAGATATTGGCTTAAGCTATTATTATAAAAAATTGCAAATTTCTAGCGGAATTAGAAATCTTTTTAACAAGCAATACTATACCTATCAAGACAGCCTCAATGATGAATATTTATCAGGAAGTGGTAGAAATTATTATTTAGAGTTAAAATATGTTTTTTAAAAAAATTATTTGGGTTATAGGTATTTTTATTATTTATTTGGGAGTTATCTTTATATCTCTTTGCCTAGGAGATAAAAATTTAAGCCCTGCTCAACTTTTTTCTCATCTTATTTCAGAAAATGAAATTTTACGCCAAATTATAATCGATGGACGTTTGCCAAGAATAATAATGGCTATTTTAATTGGAATGCTTCTAGCAAGTAGTGGGGCTATAACTCAAAATGTTTTTTCAAATCCTATAGCCGATCCTTATATTATAGGTATAGCTTCAGCAGCAACTTTTGGTGCAGTCCTAGTTTATTTATTAAAATTGCCAGATTATTTTTATGGAATTTTAGGATTTTTTTGCTCTGCTTTTTTTACCCTAATAATCTTTAAAATTTCATCAAAATCTTCTATAACTACTTTGCTTATTATAGGAATAGCAACTTCATCTTTTTTGGGAGCCTTTACTTCATTTTTTACCTACCTTATAGGAGAAGATTCTTTTAAAATAGTTGCTTGATTAATGGGAAATATTGGATCAACTTCTTGGCATGAAGTTGCTATTTTGATACCTCTGCTATTTTTATCTTTGTTATATTTTTATATACATAGAAATGAACTTAATATTATTTTAAGTGATGATGAGGCCAGAAATTTAGGAGTGGATACAAAAAAACTTAAAATTAACCTACTTATAATTTCTTCTCTATCTGTATCTTTTGCTGTATCTTTTACAGGATTAATTGGTTTTGTAGGTCTTATTATTCCTCATGGAATAAGAATTTTATTTAAAAACTATAATAATATTTTAATAATACCTTTTTGTACAGTTTTTGGAGGTATTTTTTTGCTTATTTGTGATACTCTAGCTAGGACAATTATAGCACCTATACAAATTCCTATAGGAATTTTAACTGCTTTTATTGGATCACCAATTTTTTTATACTTAACTTTGAAAGCTAAAAGGTTATTATAATGCTTGAAATAAAAAATTTAAATTTTTCCTATAATAAAAAAATGCTGCTAGAAAATATTAATATAAATATTGAAAGTCAAACGTTTATAGGAATTTTAGGTCCTAATGGATCAGGTAAAAGCACTCTTTTAAAACTTATGCTTAAAAATTTAACTCCGACAAATGGTGAAATAATACTTTTTAATAAAAATATTAAAGATTTTCAACTTAAAGAATTTGCTAAAATT
The DNA here is from genome assembly GCA_020135845.1 of Campylobacter sp. W0018. Lineage (GTDB taxonomy): Bacteria > Campylobacterota > Campylobacteria > Campylobacterales > Campylobacteraceae > Campylobacter_D. Next base: position 84,050 of record JACHTQ010000005.1, read on the forward strand.
TGTGGCTTTGTTCCTCAAAATTCAGAACTTAAAACACCATTAAAAGTCATAGATGTACTTTTAATGAGTAAATATATTCATTTAAAAAATTCTTTTAATACATACTCAAAAAAAGATATATTAGAAATTCAAGAATTAGCCCAAATGATAAAAATAGATGAATTATTACACAGAGATATATTGTCTCTAAGCGGAGGAGAATTTCAAAAAATATTATTAGCTAGAGCTTTACTCAAGCAACCAAAAATTCTATTTTTAGATGAACCTACATCTGCACTTGATTTAAACCATGCTATTGAAATTCTAAGTTTTTGTGAAAATTTAATTCAAGAACAAAAAATTACCATTATAGCAGTTCTTCATGATCTAAATCTCGCATCGCTTTTTTGCAATAAATTACTTTTTTTAAAAAAAGGAGAAATAAGATATTTTGGTAATACAAAAAACTTTTAAAAAAAGAAATTTTAAAAGAAATTTATAATTTAAATTGCAAAATTATTTATGAAAATTCAAAACCTTATATTTTAGCTTTAAAGGAAACAAAATGAAAAAAAAATACTAATCTTATGTTTTATACTTACAATAACACTTCAAGCAAAAGAACGTATTATATCTCTTGATCCAGCAAGTGTTGAAATGCTTTTTATGTTAAAAGCAGATGATCAAATTATAGGTGTTGCCTCCTTAACACATTCAGATATTTATCCAAAAGAAAAAACTTCTAAAATTACAAGTGTTGGAACATTTACAAATCCATCAGTTGAAAAAATTATTTCTCTTAATCCAACTTTGGTAATTTTAAGCTCTTATTCTCTTAACTTAAAACAGAAACTTGATAATTTTGGCATCAAAACTATGGTTTTAAAAGCGCAACATCTTAATGATGTAAAAGATAATATAAAAATTCTTGCAAAAATAACACAAAAAGAAAAAGAGGGGGAGAAAATTTTAAAAAATTTTGAAGATGGATTAAAAAATTTAGAGAAACATCCTTTAAATAAAAGTGCAATTTATTTTTATTCTACTAATCCTTTAATGGCTTTTAGTGATAATTCTTTAATTGCTGATATTTTAAAACTTATCGGAATAAAAAATTTAAGTCCAAAAAGCAATATAGCACGTCCAATAATATCAGAAGAATATATACTAAAGCAAAATCCTGATTTATTTATTTTTGGAATTAATGCAACCGATAAAAATCTGCTAGATAGCAATTCTTTATTAAAAAATACCAAGGCAGTTAAAAAAATCAAATCTACACTTATAAAAATACATATTTACTGTTACGCTTAGGTCCTAAAATTATAGATAGAATTAAAGAATTTAAAGCGGAATTAAAAAAAGCTGATTCTACAGTCTTACCTTGAAAAATTCACAACTTTGACAAAGCTTTTCGATGCGTTTATCTTCCTCGAAAGCTTTTTTCATCACTATTAAACGCTCAGAATTTAAAAGATTTTCAAAGCCATCTTTAAAAACATTGCCTAAATTTATATCCCCTTTAGCATCCAAACAGCAAGGAACTAAAGTCCCATCGCTTAAAATTCCAATTTGATCTTTTAAAGCGTAACATTTTCCATGAAAGTATAAAGGCGTATCATCGAGATTTGGCCACTTAAAAAGCTTATTTTGATGAAGGACAATGTGTCTTGCTAAATAATTTTTTGCTAAAGTAAAATCAATATCTTTTTGAAATTCTTTAGATAAAAACTCATAAATGATAAAATTTTCTTTAGGCGCTTTAAAATCAGTATCTAAATTCCAAAGCCTAAAATTAATAAAACTTGTTTTTTGGTTTCTTACATGTTCTTTGCAAAATGTTAAAATAGGATCAAAATATTGCCTTAAAGAAAATTTGCTTTGATTTAAAAAAGCCATCAAAGAAATATTAATCTGATGGATATTTTCATAATTTAGCAACAAATCACGATTTTTAACATCAAAATAAAAACCGCTCGTCGTAATTTCAAGTTTCATATTATAATCTTTAGCAATATCTAAATAATCCTTTAAATCCGGCAAAAGTAAAGGATCGCCTAAAAGATGCAGAGTAAAAAGCTTAGATTGATCGTGAATTTGCTTTGCTAAAGTGATAAAATTTTCTTTAGACATAATTTTTCGCGTTGCTTTTTGCGAAGGACAAAAATCACATTTTAAACCACAAATATCGCTTAATTCTATATAAATTTTTTTGAATTTCATTCTTTTGCTTTCAAAAGTATATTTTTTGATTTATAAATTTCAAGAGCCTTTAAAGAAAGTGCTGAAAGTGCGATGTGGCTAAGTTCATTTATTTTTTTAAACTCAAATCCCGTTTGATCTTTTAAAATTTGACAATAAATCTTTATATCAAGCCTATACTTAGTATAACTGTGTTTAAACTCTCTTAAAAATATCATATTTTTTTGTTTTTTAAATTCATTTTGCTTAAATAAAGGAAAATTATACATATTCTTATAAAGTTTTTCTTGACTTTTTTCAACAGCAATTTGATCTTTATAAATATAAAAAACAAGAGCTAAATTTAATTTTTCATAAACAATTTTCTTATTTTCTGGATAAGAATGTGGGTTAAATTTAGCTTTGCAAAAATCATACAAAGGGCAAATTCCACATTTTGGATTTTTTGGCAAACAAATCAGGGCACCTATATCAAGCAAAGCTTGATTGTGATTAAAAGCATCATTTAAATTTAAAATTTTATATGCTTTTAATTCAAGTTCTTTCATATTCGCATTTTTTAAAGTAAAAAGGCGAGAAAGCACACGGCGTATATTACCATCAACAAAAGCTACCTTTTGATCATAAGCAAAACAAGCAATTGCACCTGCTGTATAAGCACCTATACCGCTTAAGCTTTTTAATTTCTCAGGCTCTTTAGGTAAAACACCGCCAAATTTCTCCATACATTCTAAAGCTGCTTTTTTTAAATTTCTAGCTCGAGTGTAATAACCAAGCCCTTGCCAAGCTTTTAAAAGCTCGTCTTCATTGGCACTAGCTAAACTTTGTAAGGTAGGAAATTTTTGCAGAAATGGAAAATAAAATCTTTCTAAAACGGATTTCACCTGAGTTTGCTGAAGCATAATTTCACTGATATAAACCCCGTAAGCTCTATCAATTTGTTTTAATCTATTATCACAACGAGTACTTTGTAAATTCCGCCAAGGTAGATCTTTTCGCCCTTTATCTTCGTACCAAAGAAGTAATTTTTTTTGAAGTTTATCAACGGTTTGTTTTTGCATAAATCAAAGTATATCAAAAAATTTTAGATTTTTTTGATAAAATAAACAAAATCGATTCTTTTTTTAAAAAAAAAAGGGGGGGGGGAATATGTTGGCTTTTTTTAAAGGTTTAGGTGTAGGATTTTTATGTCTTTTGCTTTTTGTGGCTGGAGTGATTTTTAATGTTGAATTTTTAGAGAAAAAACATTCAAATCAAGCTTTAAATTTTTCAAGAAATATAGAAATTAGCACTCATTTAAAACCTGATGAGTTCTATACAAATATTAATTTTTGGGCTAATGAAAATCTTGATAGTAAAATCACTTTAAGCGATAATGAAAAAAAACAAATTGCAGATACTTTCAATCAAATCATACAACGTACTCAAAAAGATAATTTTTGCAGCGGAGGAAGCTTTTCTTTAGAGCCTAATTTTTCTTATAAAGATGGTATACAAACCATAAAAGGACAAAAATTAAATGCAAATTTAGAATGCATTATTAAAGAAAATGATCTTGAAAATTTCAATCATTTTTTAAATGATTTAAATGCTATAGTTAATAAAAGTTCGTTTGTGGGAGTTTCTATACCTTCATTAGAACCTAAATTTTCAAAAAAACTTTTACAAGAAAATAAAGAAAAACTTTATAGTCAACTTTTACAAAAAGCTTATTCTTATGAGGTAATTTATTCTAAAGATTTAAATAAAACTTGCACATTAAAAAACTTAGATACAAATTTAAATGCAAATATATCACCAAGATTTTTTGCTGCAAAATCCAATGATATGCAATTATCCCTGCCGGTTGTTAAAAATACAGAGCAAGGCTTAAGCGCTTCAGCATCATTTATATGTAAATAGCAAAATAAACTCATTTTAAGTTTATTTTGCTAGAATTTCATCTTTAAACTTTGCGGGAATAGCTCAGGGGTAGAGCACAACCTTGCCAAGGTTGGGGTCGCGAGTTCGAATCTCGTTTCCCGCTCCATATCACCCGCCCGGGTGGTGGAATTGGTAGACACAAGGGACTTAAAATCCCTCGGAATTTTTCTTCCGTGCCGGTTCAAGTCCGGCCTCGGGCACCACTTTCTAAATTTATCAGGGCGACATAGCCAAGCGGTAAGGCATGGGCCTGCAAAGCCTTGATCTCCGGTTCGAATCCGGATGTCGCCTCCAAAAAAGGCACAAAATTATAATCGGGAGATGGCTGAGTGGTCGAAAGCGGCGGTCTTGAAAACCGTTGAGGGTAACACCTCCAGGGGTTCGAATCCCTTTCTCCCGGCCACTAACTTTTTAAATACTCTATACAAAAACATAATAATATTATATAATCTCCTAAAAAGAATTTTAATGGAAGCAATGAAAGAATTTTACATGCAATTAGCCTTAAATGAGGCTTGGAAATATCAATTTTTAACCTACCCTAATCCTGCAGTAGGCTGTGTGATTTTAGACAAAAATGAAAAAATATTAGCCATAAAAGCACATGAAAAAGCAGGTTTGGCGCATGCAGAACTTAATGCAATTGCTCATGCTTTTAAAAGACTAAAGCCTGAAATTTCAATGCCTAAAGAAGCTAATGCCTTGCATGATTTTATTTGCAAAAATCATCAAAATGTATTTAAAGGAGCTATTGCTTTTGTCACCTTAGAACCTTGCTCTCATCAGGGAAAAACTCCTCCTTGTGCAAAGCTTTTTAGCGAACTTGGTTTTAAAAAAATTTTTATCAGTGTTAAAGATGAAAATGATATCGCAAAAGGCGGAGGAGATTTTTTAAGAAAACAAGGCATAGGGGTAGAATTTGGCATACTCGAAAAAGAAGGAAAAGATCTTTTAAAACCTTTTTTAAAATGGCAAAAAGGACAATTTAAACTTTTCAAATTGGCCCTTTCTATGAATGGATCAGCTTTAGGAAAAATCGTTAGCAATGAATTAAGTAGAACTTATGCTCATAAAATTCGTTCAATCATTGATCTTTTAGTGGTAGGTGGTCAAACCATAAGAAAGGATAAACCAACTTTAGACGCAAGACTTTGTCAAGGAAATGCGCCCGATCTTTGTATTTTAAGCCATGAAAAATTAGAAAATTTTGATCACAATATTCCTTTATTTCAAATTCCAAATCGCCAAATTTATACTCAAATTCCAGAAAAAGCTAGATTTTTAATGTATGAAGGAGGAGAAAATTTTTTAAAAAGTTTTAAAAATGAAATGGATTTATTTTTAATTTTTCAAAGTTCCATTTTAAATGATCAAAAAAATGTTACAATACCTTTAAATTTAAAACCTCTTTATAAAAATTTTTTAGGAAATGATACCTATGGCATTTATGAATCTGAATAAAATTTTTCGTTTAGATTATGATTTTAATTTCTTTAAAATTGAAAAGAAAAGTGATATTAAAAATATTATTTTAAAAGATTATATTTTAAAATCTTACAAAGATGAACTTAACCCAAATGGAGAAACTTTTATCTATCAAGGAATAAAAGAGCAAGTTTTTAAAGAAAATGATGAAATTCTTATTTTAAATATTGGTAGAAAAATCATATTTTTTAAAAATTTAACCCAAAATTCAGACAATCTTGGCGAAATTCAAACAAAGCAAAGTTTGCTTTTATCTTTTTTATTTTTTGGAGGTTTATTTTTTGCTAGCTTATTTTTGATACAATTTAACATAACTGATTTGCTCTTTCTAATCTTATGTATTATAGTATTAATCGCAAGTTCCATTAGTACTAATCTATTTTTTAAACATATCAATTTATTAAAAAAATTTTCAAAAAAAGAAATAATAGAATTTTTAAAAAAAAGAAAAAATGTTAAAGCATAATGCTTTAACATACAGTTTTTAAATTCGTAGCAAGACCACCTAAAGAAGTTTCTTTGTATTTATAATTCATATCTTTACCGGTTTCATACATTGTTTCTATCACTTCATCAAGAGTAACTTTAGGGGTTGATTGTCGAGTCATAGCCATTCTTGCTGCACTGATAGCTTTAATCGCTCCAAAAGCATTTCTTTCAATACAAGGAATTTGAACAAGTCCTGCAACAGGATCGCAAGTTAAACCTAAATGATGCTCCATTGCTACTTCAGCAGCATTGCAAGCTTTAAAGGCATTAGCACCCAAAACTGTAGCCATTGCGGCAGCGGCCATAGAACTTGCACTACCAATTTCAGCTTGACATCCAGCTTCAGCTCCACTAATACTTGCATTTTTCTTATATAATGAACCAATTAACATGGCCGCTAATAAGAAATTTATGGCCTGTTCATCATTAAAACCTACAGTGTGATTTTTAAGATAAAGCATGACAGCAGGAACAACTGCACAAGCTCCATTTGTAGGAGCTGTAACTACTCTAGCACCACTTGCATTTTCCTCTGCGACTGCTAGCGCATATAATGAAATAAAATCAATCATTCCCATAGGATCAGTCGTCATAGAAATACGCTCGTGTAAGCCTTTGGCTCTGCGTTTTAGATTAAGCTTCCCAGGTAAATACTCTTCGGTAGGATGAATTCCATTATAATAAACTTCTTGCATCACTTCCCAAATTTCAAGGCAATAAGACCTAATCTCTTCTTTTGTATGAAATTGCAATTCGTATTGATAAGAAAGCTCTGCTAAATTCCAATTATTTTTCTCGCAAAATTCAAGAACTTCTTTAGCGCTATTGAGTTCGATTTCATTTTTGCTTGATAAGTTTTGACCTAAATTTTTATTTCTTTTTTCTAATTCTGCAGCAGTTAAAACAAAACCACCGCCTACAGAATAATAGGTTTCTTCATCGATAAGTTCATCTTTTTCATTAAAAGCTTTAATTTGCATTCCATTTTCATGCAAAGGTAAAAAATCTTTAGAAAAAATCAAATCTCTTTCATAATTAAAATTTAATTCTTTTTCTCCACATAGATTGATTTTACCTTTTTCTAAAGCGTTTTTATTGGCTTCTTCTTGTATAGAGGCACTTAAATTTTTAGCTTCTAAACCATTTAAGCCCCAAATTACAGCCTTATCACTTAAGTGTCCTTTGCCAGTTAAAGACAAAGAACCATAAAGAGTAACTTGAATTTTAGTTATTTCATCAAGTCTTTTCGCAATCTTTTTGCAAAATAAATTTCCAGCAAGCATAGGTCCTAAGGTATGCGAAGATGAAGGACCTACACCTATTTTAAAAATACTTAAATTACTCATTATATACTACTTTACAAAATATTCTAAAATAAGATTATGCACAACAGCTGAAATAGCTACTATTCCCATAATAGCAATAAAAATATCTAAACCTTTACTGCGGAATTTTGCCAAAATATCAAAACGATAAATACAATAAATTGGCATCAAGAAAAGTAAAATTGCTAAAACTGGACCACCTATAGTCTCGATAATACCTATAACACTTGGATTTTCATAAGCTACATACCAAGCAATAACAAAAGTGATAATTGCTGTTAAAGTTTGAGCTAATTTACCTTGAATTTTTCCATTACTTGCTTTATATAAAATACCATTTAAACCTTCTTGGGAACCAAGATAATGTCCTAAGAAACTTTTACTGATCGCAACAAGAGCAACAATAGGCCCAACATAAGTTAAAACAGCTACTTGAGGGAATTTATTTGCAATAAAAGTTAAAATATTAACATTTTGAGCTTTTGCAGAAGCAAATTCTTCAGGAGTAAAAGTCAAGGCGCAAGAAAAAATAAAAAACATAACCACAAAAACCATTAAAACCACAGCTGAAGAAATAATTCTTCTAGCACGAAACTCTGCATTGTCACCATACTCTTTTTTACAAAAACATGCCAAAGATGAAATAATCGGGGAGTGATTAAAACTAAATACCATGACAGGAATTACAAGCCATAAAGTCACCCAAAAATTACTTGTTTGAAATACCGAAAAATCTATATTTGTAAATAAAGCTGTATTCCATTGAGGAATTAAAAGCAATGAAAGGATAAACAAAAATATAATAAAAGGGAAAACAAGAAAACTCATAGCTCTAGTAACTACACCTTCGCCAAAAATTGAAACAAGAACTAAAGCGCCTACGATTAAAAAGCTTATCCATATACGAGCTCCGTGAAGTGTTGCTGCATCATAATGAAACTGGTTGATTAAAAATTCAATCAAAGTTGTTGTAAGATTTGCACTATAAACAAGCAAAATAGGTAAAATAGCAAAAAAATACAACACAGTAATTAAAAATCCACCGCCTTTACCAAAATAACTTTCTGCAACAAAAGTAATATCATCTTTTGGATTGGAACTTGAAAGAACAAAACGACATAAATTCCTATGAGCCAAATAAGTCATAGGAAAAGCTAAAACAAGTATAACTAGTAAAGGAATCAATCCACCAAGTCCTGCACTTATAGGTAGCAAAAGCACACCTGCACCAATTGCTGTTCCAAAAAGAGATAACACCCACCTTATATCGTGGCTAGTCCATTTATTGTTAGAAGTATTCATCTGTATTTTCCTTTTTAACGATAAAATAATTAGGCCATTATATCAGATTTTTGTAAATATTAAAGATACTTTTATTATATAATTAAATTTTTATAAAACATTTTATTAATTAAAAATTAATAAAATAATAAGAATTTAGAAGATGTTATCAAAGTATAGAAATATTCTTTCAGTTTTAATTAAAATATTTGAATTTTTTCAAATATTTTAATTATTTTTTAACACTTTACAATTAATGATCCATTTTTTGCCCTAAGATGTTACCTTGAGCATCTGTATATATTTTCATATAATTATTTAATTCAAATTTATATCCATTCACTTCTTTACTCACCTCTAGAATTTGTGCGTTTGAAGAAGTGCTTATCTTAGGCATAATGTTTGGCAAAATACTGTTAGGTAATGCTTGATATTTTCCATCCACTTCTTTCCATTCCCCATTGATCATAAAGTCTATCTCTGTTCCATTATTTAAAGTTACATCAAAAGAATCAATATCTTTTTTAACTAAAGCAATTTGAGCATTTTTAAAATTTGTATTAATAAATTCTTGCGCATTTTTTGGAAGAGTATTAGCAGGAACAATAATATCTTTAGCTAAAAGCACTGTAGCTCCTAATAAAGCTGCTAAACCTAATTTTATTTTCATTTTTTCTCCTTTTTTGTTTTGGTTGCGAGAATTAAATCTAATTTTTGTGAAGTTAATGTGAAATCTAAAAATTTATTTTTAGACTATCTCCTTCAACACTCACTCCTTTACTTTTTGAAAAATTAATATTTTTTCCATCTTCAAATTTCAAAGTGTCTAAATCTTTTAATTCGATATCATAAGTTAAAATATGTAAAATAATATCATATAAAGAAAAAAACAATTCCTTTTCATCCATTTTACTTTCACAAACTTCAAATTCTAAACGGTCAAAATTTCTTAGCCCATAAGTATAAGCATTAACACCATTTTCGCAAGGATATACACTTACATAAACCCAATTGTAAACTGGCAAACGATTTTCTTTTAGCATATTGGCATTTTCTATATAAAATTTAGGCTCTAAAACAACCCCACCGGTATAAAATCCTAAAGCATTTTTATCTTGCAAACATGCGGATGAAACTTGAGTGAAAAGTTTAGCTTGCTCAAGTTTACTTTCACTTTGACTTAGTACAGCAACCAAAAGATGGGCTTTGTGCTTTTTTGTCTCTTTTAAAGCATCTTTCCAGATAAAATTAAAATTCGCATAATACTCAGCTTCTTCATTAGGTATAGGATTTTTAATCAAACTTAGAGTCACAAGCATATTCTTGTGATAAAAAATAACACCATCTTGATTAAAATTCTCATCTGGAATCAAAATATCAAATTCATTTTTAAGCAAATTTTGCAATTTTAAAAAGTCAAATTCATCATCACTTAAAAGCACAAAAGAAGTAAAATTATGGTTTTGTTGCATACTTTTTTCCTTAGGAATTTCATTATTTAAAATTTATTATATCTTAAAAAATTCATTTTTTAGGGTAGAAATTTTTAAAAATTATGATAATTACTATTAATTATAGTTTTATTTTTCTTGTAGTATAATCGTGCGGTTTTAACAAATATTTAATGGGATTTATATAATGGAATTTTTAAGAGATTATATTGATTTAATTATTTTTTTAATTTTAGGAATAATGGCTTTTATAGCACTTTGGTGTGTTATTGAAAGATTATTATTTTTTAGAAAAATTGATTTTAAAAATTATAAAAATCAAGAAGAATTTG
>JACHTQ010000006.1 GCA_020135845.1 Campylobacter sp. W0018
AATAAAAAATAAGACTTATATGATTAAGATTGGTTTGGATTTGGTAAAACGGCATTCATGCTACCTGCATTTGTGGGTTGAGAAGTGGAATCAATTTGTTCTAAAAGTTTTATGGTTTCATCAAATTCAAAACTTTCTTCAGGATTTTGCCCTAAAAATTTTTGCATAAAATCTTTTTTAGCGATAGCCTCATCAAGCTCTCTATCGCTTCCTTTTTGGTAAGCACCAATGCGGAGTAAAACCTCATTTTCTTTTAATAAAGAATTAAGTCTTTTAAATTTTCTTGCTAAGAGTTTGTGTTCGGGTGTAATGATATCTCCCATAACCCTTGAAGCTGAATTTTGTATATTAATAGGTGGATAAATTCCAAAATCAGTAAGTTCTCTGCTTAAAACTATGTGTCCATCTAAAATAGATCTACTTTGATCAGCGATTGGATCACTCATATCATCGCCATCAACAAGCACGGTAAAAAATGCTGTAATAGTTCCTTTTCCTTCTTCTTTTCCAGTTCTTTCCATGAGTTGAGGCAAAAGACTTAAAACGCTAGGGGGATATCCTTTGGTCGTAGGGGGTTCGCCAAGAGCAAGTCCTATTTCTCTTTGAGCCATAGCAAAACGCGTTACACTATCCATGATAAAAAGAACATCTTTGCCTTGTTCTTTGAAATATTCTGCTACACTCATCGCACAAAACGCGCCATATTTACGCATTAAAGCGCTATCATCGCTTGTTGCTACAATGATGACTGTATCGTCAAGTTTTCCACCTAAATTTTTTTGTATAAATTCGGGGATTTCACGCCCTCTTTCGCCGATTAGGGCCACTACTTTTATAGGTGCTTTTGAATTTTTAACTATCATTCCCATAAGGGTAGATTTTCCTACACCACTTCCTGCAAAAATACCTAATTTTTGTCCTACTCCGCAAGTTAATAAAGCATCAATAGTTTTAACACCTACAGGAAAAACTTCTTCGATCAATCCCCTTTTCATCGCGTCAATAGGAGCGCGCATGATGGGCATGTATTTACTCACTTCAATAGGAGCTTTTCCATCTTTAGGGCGCATAAAAGGATCAACCACTCGTCCCAAAAGCTCATCACTCACTCCTATTTGCATCCCAGCATCGCTGATAAAAGCACGATCTCCGATTTTAAAACCTTCTATAAAGCTAAAAGGGCTTAGATAGCTAAATTGCTCTTTTATTTCTACAACCATAGCTAAAGTATTTAAATTTGGATTTTCATTGGAAACAAGTTTAACGATATCACCAACTCCTGTTTTAAGTCCACGAATTTCTATACTTGTAGCTGATATTTTTGTAATCTCTCCAAAAACAGCACTTAAATTTTCTTTACCGAGTTTGGAGCGAAGTTTTTCTAAATTCATTAAAAACGAACCTGTTTAGGGGAATTGATAAGCTCAAAAAATTCTTTACGTGTTTTTTCATTTTTTAAGAATAACCCTCTAAGAGCCGAAGTAGAGGTGGTGGAATTGACCTTTTGAACCCCACGCATTTCTACGCACATATGACGTGCTTCTATGACAACGCCTACTCCTTTTGCATTAACATTTTCCATGAGTGCATCAGCAATTTGCTCTGTAAGTTGTTCTTGAATTTGCAAACGCCTCGCAAAAACTTCTACAAGACGAGGAATTTTACTTAAGCCTACGACTTTTTGATCGGGAATATAAGCTACATGGACGCGTCCAAAAAATGGCAAAAGATGATGTTCGCAAAGACTATAAAATTCTATATCGCGGACTAAAACCATTTCATTGTTAGAGCTTTGAAATAAGGCGTCATTTAAAACATCTTTAATATTTTCATTATAGCCTTTAGTTAAAAATTGAAAAGCCTTGAAAACGCGATTAGGAGTTTTTAGCAATCCTTCTCTATTTGGATTTTCTCCTACGGATTCAAGTATAGTTGTTATACATTTTTCAAACTCTTTTTGCAAAATTATCTCCATAAGCAGTTTTTGATTTTTGTCATTTTATCATAAATTGCTTTAAAATTTTATGCAAGTAATAAGGAAAAATTTGCTATTATTAAAGCTAAATTTTATTTTATAAGGAAAAATAATCATGGAAGTAAAAGCAAAGCAATTAGATTCTGTAAATGCGACTGCTAGTGTAAAAATTCCTTCGGGAATGATTAAAAATGAAGTAGAAAATTTGGCAAAAAAAGCTTCTAAAAATATAAAAATGGATGGTTTTAGACCTGGAAAAGTTCCAGTCTCAGCTGTGCTTAAAAGATATGAAAAAGAATTGACTCAAGATGCAGAACAAAATCTTTTTAAATCTGCTGTAGATAATGCTTTGAAAGAATTAAAAAAAGAGGCAAAAGAGCTTGTTGGCGAGCCTTATTTTGAAAAATTTGATCGCCAAAATGGAGAGATAATTGCAGAATTGGCACTTTCTTTCAAACCAGAACTTAAGCTAGATGGTTATGAAAAACTTATTCCAGAGTATCAAACTCCTAAAGTTACAAAAAAAGAAATTGATGAGAAAAAAGAAGAATTATTAAAAAGATTTGCAACTTCTGAAGCTATTAAAACAAAAAGAGCTTTAAAAGAGGGGGATTTTGCTAAATTTGACTTTGAAGGTTTTGTGGATGAAAAACCTTTTGATGGCGGAAAAGCTGAAAATTATATTTTAGAAATAGGTTCTAAGCAATTTATACCAGGTTTTGAAGAAGGCATGATAGGAATGAAAATAGGAGAAGAAAAAGATATCAATGTTACTTTTCCTAAAGAATACGGAGCTTCTCATTTGGCAGGAAAAGATGCAGTGTTTAAAGTAAGACTTCATGAAATTCAAGAACTTAAAATGCCAGAACTCGATGAAGAAATGGTTAAAAAACTTCTACCAAATGAAGAAAAACCAAGCGTAGAGCTTTTAGAAGAGAAATTAAAAGAGCAAATTAAAAATGAAAAATTATTTAAACTCGTAAATGATGAGCTAAAGGCTAAATTCGCAGATGCTTTAATTACAGAATATAATTTTGATTTACCACGCGGTATAGTAGAGCAAGAAACAGATATGCAATTCCGTGCAGCATTTAATACTTTTAGTGAAAAAGAAATTGAAGAGATTAAGGCTGATAAAGAAAAATATCAACAAAAACGCGATTCTTTTAAAGAAGAAGCGCAAAAAAGCGTAAAATTAACTTTTATTATTGATGAACTTGCAAAAATTCGCAAAATAGAAGTAAGTGATCAAGAGCTTGTTCAAGCGATTTATTTTGAAGCATATCGCTATGGAATGAACCCAAAAGAACATTTGGATAATTATAAAAAACAAGGAGCTTTGCCAGCTGTAAAAATGGCTTTAATTGAAGAAAAACTTTTCAATGATATTTTTATGCCAAAAACAGAAAAATCAAGTAAAAAACAAAAAGAGGATAAATAATGGTTATTCCTTATGTCATTGAAAAATCAAGTCGCGGGGAAAGAAGTTATGATATTTATTCTAGACTTTTAAAAGATAGAATTGTTATGCTTAGCGGTGAAATTCATGATGATCTTGCCGCTTCAATTGTAGCCCAACTTCTTTTTTTGGAGGCTGAAGACCCACAAAAAGATATTTATCTTTATATTAATTCTCCAGGTGGAGTGATCACAAGCGGTTTTAGTATTTATGATACTATGAATTATATTAAGCCAGATGTTTGTACTATTTGCATAGGTCAAGCAGCTTCTATGGGGGCGTTTTTATTAAGTTGTGGCACAGAAGGCAAACGTTTTGCATTGCCAAATTCAAGGATCATGATCCATCAACCTTTAGGTGGTGCTAGAGGACAAGCAACAGATATAGAAATTCAAGCTAAAGAAATTTTAAGACTTAAGACTATACTTAATGATATTTTGGCTAAAAATACTAAGCAAAAAGTTGCTAAAATCGCCAAAGACACAGAAAGAGATTTTTTCATGTCAGCACAAGAAGCTAAAGAGTATGGTTTAATCGATAAGGTTTTAGAAAAAAGTTTTAAATAATTTAAGGTGATGAAATTTTATGATTAGAAAGATTATTACTTATCCTAATCCTAGATTGTTTTTAAAATCAGAACCTGTTGTGGAATTTGACTCAAATTTACATGATTTGCTTGATGATATGTATGAAACGATGATCGCAAGTCAAGGAGTGGGTTTGGCCGCTATACAGGTTGATATCCCTTTAAGAGTCTTATTGGTTAATATTGGAGATGAAAATGGAGGGCAGAAAAAAGAAGATTTGCTTGAAATCATTAATCCTGAAATTATCCCTTTAAGTGAAGAAACGATCATTTATACTGAAGGTTGTTTGAGTATTCCTGATTTTTTTGAAGAGGTGCGACGCTATAATCATATTTTGTTAAAGTATCAAGATCGTTTTGGAGAACATAAAGAATTAGAAGCTAAAGATTTTTTAGCTGTAGCTATTCAGCATGAAAATGACCATTTAAATGGGCATTTGTTTATAGAAAAAATTTCTTTTTTAAAAAGGCAAAAATTTGATAAGGATTTTAAAAAGAAATTGAAAAATCAAAAAAAAGCTAAATGAAAAAGTTAAAATGCATCAGTTATGATGAAAATTTAGATATTATTGATGTAGAATCAACTTTTACAAGAGGCTTACCTAGTTTAAGTATAGTAGGGCTTGCAAATACAGCGATAAAAGAAAGCGTTGAGCGTATAAAAGCGACGCTTTTAAGTTGTGATTTTGTATTCCCAGCTAAAAAAATTACTATCAATCTAAGCCCATCGGGAATCCCTAAAAGAGGGTCACATTTTGATTTAGCTATTGCTGTACTTATTTTACTTCAAAATGAAGAATTCGATGATTTTTTTGTAGTGGGAGAATTAGGACTTGATGGAAGTATAAAAAGCACAAATGAACTCTTTTCTCTTCTTTTGTTTTTATCCGCTAAAATCAATCATGCCAAAGTCGTTGTGCCAAAAAGCATAGCTTTAAAAGCTTCTATGATCCCTAACTTAGAAATTTATGGACTTGAAAATTTAAATGAGGCGATTGAATTTTTCAAAGAAAAAAATTATGAAAAATTTAAATTTTTACAAAATCATCCTTTATTTAGTAATCCTTTAAAAATTAATGATGAAATTTTTATCCCTAATAATCAATTTGATTTAGATTTTAAAGATGTAAAAGGGCAGGAAAAAGCTAAAAAAGCTTGTATGATTTCTGCGCTTGGAATGCATAATATACTTTTTGAAGGAAGTCCAGGAAGTGGTAAAAGTATGTGTGCAAAACGTTTAGTTTATATCATGCCTCCTCAAAGTTTGAGTGAGGTTTTAATGCAAAATGCTTATATGTCTTTAAATTCTAAAGAATGCGAATTTGCTAAAACAAGAGCTTTTCGTCATCCACATCACACCTCTACTAGAGCCAGTATTTTTGGAGGGGGTGCTAAAAATGCTAAAATTGGAGAGGTAGCACTTGCAAATGGAGGGGTTTTGTTTTTCGATGAATTTCCACATTTTAATAAACAAATCATAGAAAGTTTAAGAGAGCCTTTGGAGGATTATAAAATTCATATTTCAAGGGTAAATTCTAAAACCACCTATGAAACAAAATTTAGCTTTGTTGCGGCACAAAATCCTTGCCCTTGTGCTAATTTATTTTCTAAAAATTTATCTTGCACTTGCACGGATAATGAAATTAAAAAATATAAAAATCATATTTCATCTGCTGTGATGGATCGTATCGATTTGTATGTTGCCATGGATGAAATCAGCAAAGATGATAAAGCAAGTATAACCTCTAAAGAAATGAGTGAAAAAATTTTGCAAGGCTTTATTTTTGGAAAAAAGCGAGGACAGAAAGAATTTAATGGAAAATTAAAAGATGAGGATTTACAAAATTTTTGCCCCTTAGAAAAAGATGCTAAAGATACCCTTGATTTAGCAATTTCTCGCTATAATCTTTCTTTAAGATCTGTTAATAAGGTTTTAAAGGTTTCAAGAAGTATAGCGGATTTGCAAGAGAAAGAAATCATAAATAAAAGTCATATTTTAGAAACTTTAAGTTTTAGGATAAGAGGTTAATGATGGAAAATAAAAGCATAGCTATTTTTATCGATGCTGAAAATATTCCTGCAAAATACGCTAAAAGTATTTTTGATATCGCTTCAGATTATGGCGAGATTATTATTAAGCGAATTTATGGGGATTGGACTCAAAAAAATATCCAAAATTGGAAAGAGCAAATCGCGCAATACTCACTCATTGCCATGCAGCAATTTAATTTTGCAGCCAATAAAAATTCTAGCGATATGTATTTGATTACAGAAATTATGAGTGTATTTTATGAGAAAAATATCGATATTTTTGTCATTGTTTCAAGCGATAGTGATTATACTTCGCTTATACAAAAACTTAGAGAAAATAAAAAACAAGTCATTGGTATGGGACTTGAAAAATCGATACAATCTTATGTCAATGCTTTTAGTGAATTTTTTTATTTAGATCAAGATGAAAGAAAGAAAAAAACTGTTTTAAGCAATGATTATTTAAAAACCTTGATCAATATCACAGAGCAACTTATCGATGAAAAGGGTCGTGCAGAGTATGCTCAAATTCGCACTAATATGAATAGAAAATATTCTGATTTTAATCCGCAAAATTATGGATTTAAAAATTTTCGCGCTTTGATACAAAAATTTTTATCTAAAATGAAAAAATTTAAAGAAAAAAGAGAAAAAAATATTTATTTTTTAGTGGCTAAAGACGATGAAAGCTATTACTGATAATATACGACTTTTAGAACAAAATGTTATAAATAAAGGCTTAAGTGAAATTATTTTAATGGAAAATGCAGGTATAGCCTTAGCAAGACTTATTTCGCAAAAAGCTAAAAAACTAGGGGTTAAAAATTCTGAAATTTTATTTTTATTAGGCGGTGGTAATAACGCAGCAGATGGACTTGTTGCCATAAGACATCTTAAAAAAGCTAAAGCTTATAAATTAGGTTTTAAAGAAAACGATATTTTTAAACAGCAAGAGCAAATTTTAACTAATTTTGGTTTTAAAATGATGAAAAAAGAACCTAAAATTCACAAATTTAAAATCATTGTTGATTGTATTTTGGGCACAGGATCTAATAGGGCTTTGGATGAACAGTATTGTGCATTGTTAGAAAAAATCAATAAAAGTAAAGCCTTAAAAATAGCTTGTGATATACCTACAAATTTAGGTTTTAATCCTTGTTTTAAAGCCGATATTACAGCTTGTATGGGTGCTTTAAAAGAAATTTTACTTGAAGATTTTGCTAAGGAGTTTGTAGGAAAAATAAAGCTTTTAAATTTAGGTATAAAAATGAAAAAATTTATCCCTAAACCACAAAGCAAGCTTTTAGAAAAGAAAGATTTAAAAACGATCAAAAGAAATGCAAATTCCAATAAAGGCAAATTTGGCCATGTTTATATAGTTGGAAATTCAAGTGCTGGAACTTTAGCAGGACTTGGAGCGTTTAATTTTGGAAGCGGTCTTGTATCTTTGGTTGCTAAAAAAACTTTTTCTCCACTTTTAATGTTAAAGCAAAAAATTTCTAATGAAGCTACAGCTATAGCTTTAGGTATGGGGCTTGAAAATTTGGATTTTTTAAAAGATGAGACTTTGCAAAATATTCCTTTGGTTTTGGATGCAAATTGTTTTTTAAGTGAAGCGATTTTGTGGTATTTAAACAGAGAAGATGTTGTGATCACTCCGCATCCAAAGGAATTTGCAAGACTTTGGAAAATGTGTTTTGATGAAGAATTAAGCGTGGAGAATTTGCAGAAAAATCGCTTCTTTTATGCGAAAAAATTTGCTAAAAATTATAATTGCGTTTTGGTTCTTAAAGGAGCAAATCCTATTGTGATACAAAAAGAGAAAATATTTGTGATTAATCTAGGCAATGAAGCTTTGGCAAAAGGTGGAAGCGGAGATGTTTTAAGCGGAATGATAGCCGCGCTTTTGGGAGTTAAATTTAAAGCTTTAAAAGCAGCTAAAAATGCTTGTTTGGCACATGCTTTGGTTGCTAAAAAATATAAATTTAATAAAAATAGCTTTGATGCTATAAAACTTGTAAAAGGATTAAAATGCTTGTAAAATTAGCGATTCTTTTTAGTGGAAATGGGAGTAATTTAGAAAATATTTTAGAAAAACTCCACCAAAAAACTATAAGAGGCAATACTTATGAAGTGGTGCTTTGTCTTTGTAATAAAAAAAATGCTTTTGGCATACAAAGGGCTAAAAAATACGGACTTGAAAGTGTGATTGTGGAGCATGAAAATTTTTCTTCTAGGGAAGAATTTGATCAAGTTTTAGTAGAAAAAATTCAGCAAAGTGGCGCTGATTTAACGATATTAGCTGGATTTATGAGAATTTTAAGTCCTGTTTTTACAAAAAATATTAAAGCGATCAATCTTCATCCTTCTTTACTTCCACTTTTTAAAGGAGCTCATGCGATAGAAGAGAGTTTTAAAAGCGATATGAAGGTAGCTGGAGTGAGCGTACATTGGGTCAGCGAAGAACTTGATAGTGGAAAAATCATTGCTCAAAAAGCTTTTGAAAAAGAAGGAATGAGTTTTAATGAATTTGAAGAAAAGATTCATAACTTAGAATATGAGATTTTACCTAGTAGCGTGGTAAAAATATTTGAAAAGTAATCATAAAGGAAAAATAAATGTTTGAGTGGATTTTTAGTTTTGATTCTTGGATTGTTTTGATCACCTTAACCGCACTTGAAATTGTGCTTGGGATTGATAATATCATTTTTTTAGCTATTTTGGTGGCTAAGTTACCTCCAAAATCTCGAGATAAAGGGCGTATTTTAGGTCTTGCTTTTGCGATGATCACGCGAATTTTACTTCTTTTATCGCTTTTTTGGGTTATGAAGCTCACAAAGCCTTTGTTTGATATCTTGGGTAATGAAATTTCAGGTAGAGATTTGGTACTTTTACTTGGAGGGCTTTTTTTAATTATAAAATCTATGAAAGAAATTAAGGATCAAATTTTACATAAAGAAGAAAATGAAAGTCAGTTTAAGGCAAGCAATAAACTTTGGGTAGTTGTAGCTGAAATAGCTATTATAGACATAGTATTTTCTTTAGATAGTGTGATTACTGCCGTAGGAATTGCTAAAGATGTTACAATCATGATTATAGCAGTGATTATTGCTGTAGGGGTGATGCTTTTTGCGTCTAAGCCTATTGCTAATTTTGTTGAAAAATACACTTGTATAAAAATTTTAGCACTGACTTTTTTAGTGTTAATTGGAGGTGTTTTGGTGGCTGAAGGTTTTGATTTGCACATAGATAAAGCTTATGTTTATGTAGCAATGGTTTTTGCTTTAATCGTTCAAATGTTAAATATTTTAGATCAAAGAAAGGGAAAAGATGCCTAAAGATGTTAATGGAGTTGAGTTAAATTCAGGAGATAGTGTAAGTGTGATCAAAGATCTTAAAGTAAAAGGGGCTAGTGCTACTTTAAAAAGAGGGACAACCATAAAAAATATTAAATTAAGCTCAAAAGATAATGAAATTGAAGCCAAGGTGGATAAATTTGGCACTATTGTTCTTAAAACAGAATTTTTAAAGAAAATTTAGGTAAAAAGTTGCGAATTTTACTCATATTGCGAGGAAATTATTACGCAGGACAAGAAGAATTTATTGCTCAAAATCAATTACAAGATTATACGCTTGATTTAAATTTTTTTCGTTTGCTTTCTGGAAGCGTGAAAGAAGTTGCAAGTGAATATAGAAATTTAAACACTAAAAACGATACTCAGCTTTATAAAATTTTATTCACCCTTTTAGAATTGCGTATGCAAAAGGGTGAATTTTGTATTATTAATGCTTATGATCAAGTTTTGAAAAATTATAAAGAATTAGCGAATAAATATCGCTATACAGTCTATATTGTGGAATTTAAAAGTTCTTTAGAGCAATGTTTTACAAAAAATATACAAAAGGTTAAAGAAAAAGGTTTTTTAATCCCTTACGCCCTTTTAGAAAGGATGCATTTTTTACTGGAAAAAACTCCTAAAAAATATCGGATTTTAACTCCTCAAAATTGGAGAGAATGTCTTTATAAAACTCCTAATTTAAGTGCTTATAAAAAGATTCACCATATAGGAGATATACAAGGGTGCTATAGCGTTTTAAGAGAATATATTAAAAAAATTAAAGAAGATGAGTATTATATTTTTTTAGGAGATTATATCAATAGAGGTATAGAAAATGGCAAGGTTTTGAAATTTTTATTAAAAATTTGCGAAAAAGAAAATGTGTGCTTGCTAGAGGGAAATCATGAAAGATATCTTATAAAATGGGCAAATGGAGAATTTGCTAATTCTAAGGAATTTAATGAAAATACATTAAAAGATTTTAAAAAAGAAAAACTCACTCCAAGTGACGCGCAAAAATTTTATCCTTATTTGAAAGAGTGTTTGTATTATAAATTTGGAGATAAATTGATTTTTTGTTCTCATGGAGGTGTAAATGTCTTGCCTTCAGAACCTTGGCAGATTAGCTTTATGCCAAGCTATGATTTCATTTATGGGGTGGGACATTGTGAAAATAGTCAAAGTATTGCTAATCAGTTTTGCAATTTAAATAAAGAAAATATTTATCAAATTTTTGGACATAGAAACAGAGAAAAGCTACCAACTCAAATTGCAAAGCGTGTTTTTTTATGTGAAGGAAAAATTGATGCTGGGGGTTATTTACGCGTGGTGACTTTAAATAAAGAAGGTTTTAAGTGTATAGAAATAAAAAACAATGTTTATAAGAAGAAGTAAGATCAGTTTACTTCTTCATTGCCGGTTTTTTTGACAATCTTAATCCGTTCTATGGAATTTCCATCCATTTTTTTAACTTCATAATAACAAAGTTCATCTTCTATACGATCACCAACCACTGGTAAACGACCCAATAGATTGAAAACATAGCCTCCTATGGTGACTTGTTCAAGATCTTCATCATAACTGATTAAAAGCATTTCCTCGACGGTTTCTATATCGCAACGTCCTTGAAATTCATAAATATTATCAGCAAGTTTTTTATAACTATCTTCTTCGTTTTCATTTTTAATCTCACCGATAATTTCTTCCATGATATCTTCCATGGTTAAAATTCCAGCCGTGCCACCATACTCATCAATAACAAGCGCAGTATGAGATCTTTCTTTATTCATTCTTACTAAGACTTTTGAAATACTGATATTTTCAGGAACCAAAATAAGAGGTTTAACAAAAGAATCTAAA
Source organism: Campylobacter sp. W0018 (assembly GCA_020135845.1). Classification (GTDB taxonomy): domain Bacteria; phylum Campylobacterota; class Campylobacteria; order Campylobacterales; family Campylobacteraceae; genus Campylobacter_D. The sequence continues at coordinate 11,250 of JACHTQ010000006.1, forward strand.
TTTTTACTTTTAGAATTGAGTTCATTTTGGACGATATCGCGTATATGAATCATACCTAAAATACTATCTTTAGAACCATCTATATAGGGAAAACGTGTGTGTTTGTGCTCGCAAATAATTTGCATATTTTCTTCATAAGTTTTTTGTTTGTTTAAACAAATCATATCCTTACGAGGCGTCATAACCTCTTTTGCAACTGTATCTGAAAAATCAACTGCATTTCGGATAATTTCAGTTTCAAATTCATCTAAAACACCACCTTTTTGACTTTCACTTGCGATGATTTTGATCTCTTCTTCGCTGTGGGTTAATTCGCTTTCTTTAGCGGGTTTGATTCCAAAAATTTTTAAATTAATTGCTGCTAAAAAATCAAAAATTTTAATAAAAGGCAAAAAGAGTATCCAAAACCAATTTAAAGGTCTAGCTATCCAAAGCACAGCTTTATCAGCTATAGCAATAGCGATAGATTTTGGCACAAGTTCTCCTAAAACCACATGTAAAAGAGTGATAATGCTAAAGGCTATAATAAAAGAAATAGTATGAATAAGAACAGCATTAAAACCTAGTTTTAATAAAGCAGTTTCAAGCATTTTTGCAATGGCTGGCTCACCGATCCAACCTAGGGCAAGAGAGCTTAAGGTTATACCTAATTGACAAGCACTCAAATAAGTATCAAGTTTGGAAGTGACTTCTAATGCCTTTTTGGCGCCTGATTTTTTTTCTTTAATCATTTCTTCGATTTTTGTCCGTCTTACTTTAACAATGCTAAATTCAGATAAAACAAAAAATCCATTCAAAAACACTAAAAATAGTGCAACAAAAACCATAAATATAGAATATCCTAAATCAAAAGATGAAGAAGGTAAAGTTTGATTTAAATCAAAAATCTGACTGGGGTCCAATGAAACTCCTTGTAATTTAAAATAAAATACTTAATTATACACAATTAAAAGTAAAATTTTTGCTTAATTTTATTTTAAAGATTTTTCATAATCTATATTAATTTCAAATTCTTTTAAACGTTTATAAATGCTTCTAAGTTGAGTAATAGTTGTCCAATTTGTGATAAAAACGCTAAAAGAACTTCTGACTTGATCAAATGCATTATTGATTTGCATCACAATTCCAAGCGTAATAATACCTCCAAAAAGACTTGGAGCCATGATTAAAAATGGAATAATAACAATAATTTGCTCAAATAAAATAAGCCAAATATTAAAATAGCCATAATGCAAGAAAAGTCTTTTGTAGCTAAATTTAAGTCCAGTAAAAAGTTCTATTATGGTTTCATTTTTTGCAAATTTTTCTCGGTTATCTTCGGCATAGACTAATTCTTTCCTAAAGGCTGCTTCTACTTTTTGATTATTATACTCAAGTCCTGGGAGTTTGATCCCTATAAACCAAGAAGCTATCAAACCACCCAAAGAGATAAAAAGAGCAATATAAACAAGCAATCCATCTGTATTTTTTAAAAAATAAAAACTTGAATTTTCATCTAAATTTAAAAATAATGCCTTAGTAGCTAAATCACTTAAATTCCACAAAATAGGAATAAAAGCTATAAGAGTCATTAAAGCTTTTACAAACGAAAGTCCAAGACTTTCTACAATTTTAGAAAAATTATAAACATCTTCTTGAATTCTTTGAGAGCTTCCTTCGATATTATCATTTTTATTTTTCCAAAATTTTAAATAAGAAAAAGTCATAGCTTCTCGCCATTTAAAAGCATAAATACTTGCAAAATAAATATTAATTGTTGCAATGAGAACATAAGGGATGGCAATGCCTAAAAAAACAAAAATGAGTGAATAAAAATCTTGTAAATCATAAAAAGGTTTTTCAAGTACAGCGGGTGTGTGAAGAAAATATTTTAATAAATTTTGATAATAATAAATTGCAAATTTATTAATAAAATTAGCATTTTCAAAAGAATTTTTAGCTTGTTCTTTCGCTTTTATAATGCTTTGCACTACTGAATTAATTTGATCTAAGGATAAATTTTTATCTTTAATTTTTTGAGAAATTTGCGTTAAGTTTTGTTCTTTATAATCTTTTTGTTCTTCTAAAATTTGGATAATTTGCCTAAAAACATCTTTGTCAATATAAGATGAATTTTGCGTGGTTTCTATATTTAGTCTTTGTTTGTTTTCATTTTGGATTTCTTGAATTTTTTTAGCCTTGGCTTTTTCATATACAAAACTTTGATTATAGTCTTTGGAGTCAATGTGAAGTTCTCTAAGTAAAGAAGGCGTGATTTTAAAATCTTGCTTGAATTTTGCTTCATTAAAATTTAAAATAATGGCATTAATTTTTGGTTTTTGGATGGTGTTATAAAAGTCATTATACCAAGAATTGAGTGCCACATTAAAACTTGTTTGCAAATATAAAAAAAGCAAAAGCAAAAAAAGCCCTAAATAAGCCCACAAAGCCCACTTTTTAGAAGCAAAAAAAGAATAAAACATTAATTTCCTTATTTATTTATATTTTGATATTCTACTTTAGCAAGGTAAAAAATGATATAATATGAATTTAGCTTATTAAAGGAATAAAGAATGAAAAATCTTTTAATTATAGGCGCTGGAGGAGTTAGCCGTGTAGCTACTGTAAAATGCGCAATGAATTCGGATACTTTTTCTAAAATCACTTTAGCCAGTAGAACTAAAAGCAAATGTGATGAAATTGCCACTTTTATTAAAGAGCGTTTGGGAGTGCAAATTGAAACTGCTCAAATTGATGCTGATGATAGTGATGCGGTTGTAGAGCTTATTAAAAAAACTGGAGCACAAATTTTGCTTAATGTTGCTTTACCTTATCAAGATTTAAGCTTAATGGATGCTTGTATAAAGGCAGGAATTCATTATATAGATACAGCAAATTATGAACACCCTGATTTAGCTAAATTTGAATACAAAGAACAATGGGCCAGAAATGAAAAATTTAAAGAAGCTGGAATTTTAGGACTTTTAGGAAGTGGATTTGATCCAGGAGTGACTAATGTTTTTTGCGCCTATGCTCAACAAAATTTATTTGATGAAATTCATTATATTGATATTTTAGATTGCAATGCGGGCGATCATGGTTATGCTTTTGCAACTAATTTTAATCCAGAAATTAACTTACGCGAAGTTTCGGCTAAAGGGCGTTACTGGGAAAATGGGCAATGGATAGAAACAGAACCGATGCAAATAAAGATGGAATGGGATTATCCAGAGGTTGGAGTTAAAGATAGCTATTTGCTTTATCATGAAGAGCTTGAAAGTTTAGTTAAAAATATCAAAGGGCTTAAAAGAATTCGGTTCTTTATGACTTTTGGTCAAAGTTATCTTACTCATATGAAATGCCTTGAAAATGTTGGAATGCTTGGAATTAAACCCGTAATGCATCAAGGAAGAGAAATTATTCCGATAGAATTTTTAAAGACTTTATTGCCAGATCCTGCAAGCTTGGGACCAAGAACTAAGGGTTATACGAATATAGGTTGTGTTATACGTGGGATTAAAGATGGTAAGGATAAGCAAATTTATATTTATAATGTTTGCAATCATGAAGAATGCTACAAAGAAACTGGAGCACAAGCGGTAAGTTATACTACAGGAGTTCCTGCAATGATAGGGACTAAGCTAATTACTAAAGGAATTTGGCAAGGTCAAGGTGTGTTTAATATGGAAGAATTTGATGCTAAGCCTTTTATGGATGAACTTAATTCTAGTGGGCTTCCTTGGAAAATCATCGAAATGACACCAAATTTAGGAGAGTAAGTGTAAAACACTTACTTTTGCCCTATATAGATAAAATGTTGCACACTACCTTCAAAATTATAAAGATTAATAAGCTCGTAATCACCCCAAAATAAAGGCTTGAAAGGTTTAAAATCTTCTTTTAGTTCTTCAATATCTTTGGTAAAGCGAATAAAAGAAGAACCACTTAATCGACCGCTTGGACATCCTTTGACTTCGCATAAGCCATTTTCCATAGCCTCTCCTCTTTCGTACATGCTATACCCTTTCTCACTCATCATAGTTGCAAAGATAATGGCGCCCTCATTGGAAATATCATATAATTCTTGAATGGTTTGTTTAAAACTTTCAAAAGGAAGATAATAAAGACTTTGATTAGCTAAAATCAAATCCATTTTTACATTAAAAAGATTTTTTATGCTTGAATTTGGAGTAATAACATGAAAATTGTTAGAATTTAATTTAGGATCTCTTTCCCAAATTTCTTTTAAACTAGGAACTATATCTAAGCCATAAGCTTTATACCCCCCCCAGTAATATCTTGAAGATATTTAGAATGCACGCCATTACCACAACCAAAGTCTAGCAAATTTCCACTTGTTTTATTGAGTTTGTATTTTAAAATTCTTTCATAAAACCTTATAACATGACCATCAGGGTATTGTAACCCATAACCTTCTTTTTCATATTTTTGAGTGTAAGCAGATAAAGAATTATCCATAATTTCTCCTTTGTGTTTAGATGTAAAGTATATTATTATATAAAAAATTAAAAAATAAAATTTAATATTTAGATTTCAATATTTTGAAAAAAATCAGAAATTTCAACTTGTAATACTTTTGATATTTTGTATAAATGTTCTAAATTAAAATGGATATTATTATATCCAGATTCAGCTCCACCCACCAAAGAACAAGATTTATAACCTATTTCTAAACTAAGTTCTAATTGAGACAAACCTTTTTCTTTTCTAATTCTCGCAACATTCTTAGCTACATTTCTATGAAATTGTTCGATTTCATCTTGAGTAAAATTATAAAACAACTTTTTACCTTTAATCTATTATTATAGATTTTTAAGTATATTTGTTTTATAATTTTTTTTCATTCTATTATAATAGATTAAATTAGAAAGGAAGTTTTTATGAAAAAACTAGTAATGTTAGTTTTAGTATTATTTATTTTAGGTTGTGGAAGTGGAGAACCTCCTATTCAAATTGAAACTTTTGAACAATATAATCCATTATTTCATTCAAAATCAAAATTTTTAAAAATTACTTCTTTGGTGGATTCTGTGAAAATTACCGATATAGTCCCTAATCGTGGAAAATGCAAAGTTAGGGGTATTTTAGATCAAGGCAAAGTTAAAATTAATAAAGTATTGAAATATGGACAAGTCTGGGACTATATCCCTATAACTGGATGTGGTAAATTGTTAGAAGTTCAAGTAAAAACGGATAAAGGAGAATGGAATTTTAAATTTTAACTATTCCGCATAAAGCGGAATAGAGTTATTTTACTGGATGAAGTTCATTAGCGTAAAAGCTTATCGAGTTAATTCCTTCTTTTAAAGCCCACTCATAAGCTTTTGATACAAAATCCCAATTGATATGAGCATAGAATTTTTCCAAATAAGCAGGACGAGCATTGCGATGATCTACATAGTAAGCATGTTCCCAAACATCCACTACAAGTAAAGGAATTTTATCTTCAGTGATAGGAGTAGCCGCATTTGAAGTTGCGATTAATTCTAATTTTTGATTTTTGCTGTTATAAACAAGCCAAAACCATCCAGATCCAAAAAGACCTGTAGCTCCTTTAATAAATTCAGCTTTAAAATTCTCTAAAGAACCAAATTCTTTTTCCAAGGCTGCTTTTAAATCCCCTTTTGCCTCACAGGCATTTGGAGTGATGCAATCAAAATAAAAATCATGATTATAAACTTGAGCCGCATTGTTAAAAATTCCACCATTTGATGATTTGATAATGCTTACAAGATCTTTGTTAGCAAATTCTGTATCTTTAATAAGATTATTTAAATTAGTTACATAGGTATTATGATGCTTTCCATAATGATAATTAAATGTTTCAGCACTTAAAAAATCGCCAAAAGCATTGATATCATAAGGTAGTTTTCTTAATTCAAACATATTTTCTCCTTTTTTATTTTTGGTAAAAAATTGTAGCATAAAAAATCATAAAATAAAGTAATTTAAATAAGCTTTTTATAAAAAATATTTTTTAGATTGATTTTTGAAAGATTTATGGTGGTGACCCATACGAGACTCGAACTCGTGTTACCGCCGTGAAAGGGCGATGTCCTAACCGCTAGACGAATGGGCCTTTTGTATATTTTTTGAAAATTAATAAAGCGAAATTATATATTTTTAATTCTTAAATATCCATTAAAATTATTTTTATCTATAAAAAATTAATATTTTTTGATTATAATTTTATTTTATTTTTGGAGTTTTTATGGATTATTTAAGCCTCGTTTTTCTTTCATGTGCTTTAGCAATGGATGCTTTTGCAGTTTCTTTATGTAAGGGTTTTAGTGTTAAGAGATTAAATTTAAAACATTATTGTATTGTGGGTGCTTATTTTGGTGGCTTTCAAGCTTTAATGTCTGTTTTTGGATATATCATCGGTTTAAGTTTCGCATCTTTTGTGGCAAGTATTGATCATTGGATAGCATTTATTTTACTTGGTTTTATCGGGTTAAAAATGATCAAAGAAGCGCTTGAAAATGAAGAATGTGATATTCATGCTAATCAGTTTGATTTTAAGATCATGTTTTCTTTAGCTATTGCAACTAGCATTGATGCTTTAGCGGTTGGAGTTGGTTTTGCATTTTTAGAGACTCCTTTGTTCGTAGCGGTTTTATTTATTGGTTGTATCACTTTTATGTTTTGCATTTTAGCTTTGAAAATAGGTAACAAATTTGGAGTTTTTTTAAAAAATAAAGCCGAATTTTTAGGAGGGGCTGTTTTGATTATTTTGGGTGTAAAAATTTTAATCGAGCATTTATTTTTTAATGCGTGAATTTTTGTTTTAAGATTTCAAAAGCTTCATCAAAATTTAAAGCTATGCTTTGAAATTTTTTATTAAATGTTCTTTGTCGTTTGGCAAGTTGTGCGGTGTGTGTTGTGATTAAATTTTCAAGTTCATTAAAAGAAATTTTTTCATCTAAATATTCTTTACACTCTTTTAAACCTATGCAATTTAAAGCTTTAGTGTCGCGATGAAATTGAGAAAAAAGCTTTTTAGCTTCTTCTAAAAGACCTTCTTCAAGCATTTTTTTAGTCCTCATTTTTATGCGATCTCTTAGCAAATTACGCTCCCAAACGATTTCATAAATTTCTATATTTTTTAAAACCCCTTTTTTTTGTGTTTGCTTTAAAAAAATACTAGGAATTTCTTTTGTAATCTCATAAATACTCAACCATTTTTTCAAACGATAAGTGTCATTTTTTGCCACTTTAAAATCAGGATCAATTTTACTCATTAAAGAGTAAATTTCATCATTACTTAGATCAGTTTTTATTTCTTCTATTTTTTGACTTAAACCATCCATCATGGTTTTTAAGTAAAATCCAGTTCCACCTGTTATAATTAAAGGTAAATTTCTTAATTTGGCAAATTCTTTAGCCTTTTGGTATTCTTTGATAAATAACTCCACATTAAAATGCTCATCAACACTGATTAAATCTATACCAAAATAATGAAAATTTTCAAGTTCTTCTTTGGAAGGTTTAGCACTTGCGATATTGATTTCTTTATACACACAAAGACTATCAAGGCTTAAAATAACTGCATTAAAATTTTTGGCTAATAAATTAGCTAGATGAGTTTTTCCGCTTGCAGTTGTTCCGATAATAGCTATTTCAAAAAACATAAAATGAATTTATCCTAAAATTTATTAAAATTTGAGTAAAATCATAGCAAAAATTTTTAAAGCGGAAAAATGAATTTATTTTGGACAAAATTTAAAGATATTTTAGAACTTATTGTATTTAAACATTCTATTTTTGCCTTGCCTTTTTTGTTTTCATCGATGATTGTAGGTTCAAAGCTTGCAAATGATACAGTCTGGTTTGGTTTTAAGGCTTTGATTTTGGGTATTATTTGTGCTATAAGTGCTAGAAATTTTGCGATGGCAAGCAATCGCTTAATGGATGAAGATATAGATAAAGATAATCCACGTTGCGCTAATCGTCCTAATATAAGTGGAAAAATTGGTAAGAAAAGTATTTGGATATTTATTATTTTAAACGCTTTGATTTTTGTGCTTTGTTCTTATTTTATCAATCCTTTGGCTTTTTATCTTTCTTTTCCAGTGCTTTTTGTTTTGGCAATTTATTCTGCTTTTAAGCGTTTTAGTTCTTTGGTGCATTTGGTTTTAGGATTTTGTTTAGGTTTGGCTCCTATAGCTGGAAGTGTTATTGTGATGGGTGAAATTCATATTTATAGTGTTATTTTATGTTTAGGGGTTACTTTTTGGACTGCCGGATTTGATTTGCTTTATTCTTTGCAAGATATGGATTATGATAAAAAAACGGGACTTTTTTCGATTCCCGCTCAATTTGGCGCTAAAGCAACTTTGCTGATTTCTGCCTTTTTTCATGTTTTAGCTGTATTATTTTGGTTGCTTTTTGTTTGGCAAGTTTGGGGTGTAGCTTTAGGATATATTTCATTGTTTGGTGTATGCGTTTGTGGTGTAATTTTGCTTTTTGAACATAAAATTGTTCATAATAATTTTGATCGTATTGATAGAGCATTTTTTACTTTAAATGGCTATTTGAGTATGATATTTTTTATTTTTATTTTGGTTGATTTATTATGGAATTAAAATTATTTAAAGCTGGATTTGAAGTTGATTTGGAAAATTGCAAGATAAAGGATAATCATTTTTTACAAGAATATCTTAAACTCGGAGCCATTTCACAGCTTTCAAAATGGAAAAAAATGGCTACTCGTATTGATTTTAGCGATGGAGAAAAGATAATTTTTGATTTAATTTTAAGCTTAAAAGAAGATATTTTAAGGGTAGAAAGCGCTATAAATAAAGATGAAGAACTTATACCTTTAAAACAAAAAGCTATCGTAGGATCTTTAAATTTTGAACATCTTAATTTTTTAGAAAATATTTTAGAAATTAACCAAGAATACTACATAAGGTTTAGCCTTAATAATCAAAAAATGGCGCTTTTTGCAAAAGCTAAAAGTCAAACCTTAGCACAAATTATTAAGATTAAGCCTGAAGATAAAACCGCATTTGATGCGTTTGTTGTTGAGGTGCAAAGAGATATGATTAGAAATAAAAAGGAGCTAGAACATGAGTAATGATGTGATTTATTTGGTTTTTGTATTTGTGCTTTTAGTTGCAATGTTAGCTTATATTAATATCAAAGAAAGAGAAAACAATACAAAACTTGCAAAGCTTCAAGGAGTGATTGAGGATATAACTAAAGAAATGCATTATTTTCGTAAAGAGCTTGGGATAAAAGAAGAAGATGAAAATGATGAAGAAGACTATAAAATAACACTTTTAAAAGAAGAAATGCAAATTGAGCTTGAAAAACAAATCAGTGCTAAAATTACTCCTGTTTTAAGAACTCTTAAAACGATGGAGCATATCATAGAGGATTTTCAAAATGAACAGCAAAATCGTCTTTTAAATTTAGAGCAAAAAGCGCAAAGTATGACTAAGCTTACTCCAAATTATGATACAGAAGAACAAAAAATTATTGATCTGTTTAAAGAAGGAAAAACCATAGAGCAAATCGCCAAAGACTTAAGGATAGGAATTGGAAATGTTGAGCTTGTTTTAAAATTTAAACAGCTTATAAAATAACATTAGGGGTTTTAATGCTAATTGACCAATTTGGTAGAAAAATTGATTATCTTAGAATTTCAGTAACTCAGCGATGTAATTTTCGTTGTCTTTATTGTATGCCAAAAATTCCGTTTAATCACCAACCTAAAGAAAATTTATTGAGTTTTGAAGAACTTTTTTTATTCGTAAAAGCAGCTATTGATGAAGGAATTGAAAAAATTCGCATTACCGGAGGCGAGCCTTTATTACGCAAAGATTTAAGTATTTTTATTAAAATGATTCATGATTATAAAAAAGAGCTTGATTTAGCTATTACAACGAATGGATTTTTATTAAAAGACTTTGCTAAAGATCTTAAAAATGCGGGCTTAAAACGTTTAAATGTTTCACTGGATACCTTAGATGAAAAAAAGGCGAAACAATTAGCACAAAAAGACGTTTTATCAAGTGTTTTAGCTGGAATCGAAGAAGCTTTAAATGTTGGATTAAGAGTTAAATTAAATACTGTTGCACTTAAAAATTTAAATGACGATGAACTTATAACTCTTTTAGAATTTGCTAAAGCTAAAAATATACAAATTCGTTTTATAGAATTTATGGAAAATACCCACGCTTATGGAAAATTGCAAGGTTTAAAAAGAGATGAGATTATCCAAATTTTAAGCCAAAAATACGATGTAAAACTTATCAAAAAGGCGGAAAAAGCTCCAGTGAGTCTTTATAGTGCTAATGGCTATAAATTTGGGATCATTGATCCACATAGTCATGAATTTTGCGATTCTTGCAATCGTATCCGTCTTAGTGCTGAAGGGCATTTAATACCTTGTCTTTATTTTGATGAAGCTTTAAGCATTAAAGAAGCGATTAGAAAAGGTGATGTAAAAGCTGCTGTAGAAATTTTACAAGAAGTATTGCGCAATAAGCCTGAAAAAAATAAATGGGGCGTTGTGGATAATGAAACCTCGCTACGTGCTTTTTACCAAACTGGGGGTTAAATTGCAAATTGTTGAGACTTTTTTAAGCGTCCAAGGGGAAGGGAAATATAGCGGAAAATTAGCTATTTTTATCCGTTTTGCGGGCTGTAATTTTAATTGCAGTGGTTTTGGGGTTGAAATCAAAAAAGATGGAAAAATTCTTAAAGGTTGTGATACCATAAGGGCTGTTTTTACTCAAGAATTTAAAGAAAAATATAAAAATCTAAATACAGATGAAATTTTTAATCAAATAATAAAACTTAAAGATAAATTTAATCCTATAGTTGTAATTACCGGCGGAGAGCCTTTGATTCATCATCAAAATTCTGAATTTATTGCTTTGATCAAATCTTTATTAAAAGCGAATTTTGAAATTCACTTTGAAAGTAATGGTAGCATAGAGATTGATTTTTCAAAATATCCTTTTTATAAAGAATGTATTTTTGCCTTAAGTGTTAAATTAGAAAATAGTGGAGTAGATCGTAATAAGCGTTTGAATTTTAAAGCTCTTAAATCATTTAAAAATAATGCTAAAGATAGTTTTTATAAATTTGTATTAAATGCAAATACGCTAAAAAACTCTTTGAAAGAAATTTTAGAAATTTTAAAAGAAGCTCCTAACGAAGTTTTTTGTATGCCTATGGGGGAAAATCGGGTTAATTTAGACAAAAATGCAAAAAAAATTGCTGAATTTTGCATTAAGAATGGATATAATTATTCTGATAGAATTCATATTCGTTTATGGAATGATAAAGAGAGTGTATGATTATTAGAAAATTATTTGAATTTGAAAACGCCCATATTGTTAGATTTTGTTCTTCAAAACGTTGTAAAAGTAGCATACATGGACATTCTTACAAGGTTGAAGTTTTGCTTGAAAGTCGATATTTAGATAATGCAGGAATGGTTTATGATTTTGGGCTTTTAAAAACTTATATACGCCAGATTATTGATAGTTTTGATCATGCTATTACGCTTTTTAATCAAGATGATCAATCTTATTTACAAGAAATGAAAAAATATTCTCAAAGATGGATTACTTTGCCTGTTAATGTGAGTGCGGAAAATTTTTGTCGCGTGTTTTTTATACTTATTGATGCTTTGCTTAAGCAAACAAAGATGGTCAATGGAGAACAAGGTGTGAATTTGCAAAGTATTATAGTTCATGAAACAAGAACAGGTTACGCTCAAGCTTTTAAAGACGATGCTTATTCAGATATTTTGCCAAAAATTTCTCTTGATGATATTGAATTTTCACCAGCCATTAAAGCAGAATGGAATGATATAGATTTTTATGATAAATTAAAAAATTCGCATATTTTTACAAATCCTAAGGAGATCTAATGGGCAAAATTTTAACTATTTTTATAAGTTTTTTTATCGTTTTATCGATCAGTGCTTGCGGTGATAATGATGAGTTAAATTCTAAAAAACAAAATTCTACAGAAGATAAAGTTGAGTTAGAAAAAAGCGATGAGTCAACCCAATTAAGTGATACAAATTTACCTTTGCCCGTGGATGATGAATCAGATAATTTTAATACATCCTATAATGCAAATTCTAGCGTTATAGGTTCTTTATATAAACAAAAATGCGCTAGTTGCCATGGAGAAAAAGGGGAATTAAAGCCTAAAAAAAGTACAGCTATTAGAAATTTAAGTTTTGAGAATTGGACTTTGAAAATTCAAAAATTAAAAGATGATTCTCATGCTTTTTTAACAAAAGAACAAAGCGATAATTTAGCAAAATATATCATTAAGGTAAAATAATTATGGAACAAAGTTATCATTTTTTTCTAGCTTTACATCTTTATAGTTTGTATGCGAGTGGTTTTTTAATGTTTTTTTACTTGATTTTAACTCAAGGCAATTTTAAAACAGAATTCATTTTTATCCGTAGAATTCGATTATTTTTACCTATATATAATACTTTTTTAGCTTTTATGCTTTTTACAGGCCTTTTGCTTTTAGCCATGAGAAAATTTCAAATGAATTTGCATTTTTGGCTGATGATTGCATCTTGGATTTTAATTTTAGCTTTGGCAATTTTTCATTTTGTGCAGTTTAAAAAAGCTCGTAAAATAAGACGTTATATCGCTTTTAGATGGATGAGTTTTTTAATTTTATTTTGTAAAATCTTATTGCTATTTTTACCTTTTGTTTTAAAGAAATATTTATAAAATGCAATTTTTATATCATCAAAAAGCTGGCGAGGAAATTTTAAAATTAAAGGGTGAGGAATTTTCTCATCTGAAAGCTAGAAGAGTTAAAGAAAATGAAATATTAACTCTAAGAAATTTAGAGGATAAATTTGCATATGTTTATAAAATTTCTAATTTAGAGCGTCATTCTTGCGAGTTGCATTTTTTAAGTAAGGAAAATAAAACAACGCACAAAAATTCCACTTTAAATTTAGCTTTAGCTGTGATAGATATTAAAATTTTAGAAAAAACCCTCCCCTTTTTAAATGAACTTGGGGTTGAAACCTTACATCTTGTTTTCACTGATTTTTCGCAAAGAAATTTCAAAATAGATTTAAGTCGTTTTGAAAAAATTATCATCGCATCTTGTGAGCAATGTGGAAGAGAAAGCAAAATGAAAATACAAATTTATAATCATATAAAAGATTTTTATGAAAGATTTCCAGAAGCGGTTTTGGTTGATTTTGACGGAGAAATTAAAGAATTTGATTTGAATAAAATTTATTTTGTAGGTCCTGAAGGAGGATTTAGTCAAAGTGAAAAATATTTTTTTAAAGAAAAAATTGGATTAAAAGCTCCAAATATTCTTAAAAGTCAAACTGCCATTATATCGATTGCTTCGAAAATGCTTCTTTAAAATTTACTTAAATTAATCTATTTTTTATATTATATTTACTATAATCACTGTTTATTGTTTTATTTTTAAGGAAAAGTTATGAAAAAAGAAATTCATCCAGAATATGTAGAATGTAAAGTTAGTTGTGCTTGTGGCAATACTTTTGTAACTAAGTCTAATAAAAATGAATTAAGAGTGGATATTTGTTCAAGTTGTCATCCTTTTTTTACAGGAAGTGAAAAAATAGTTGATGCTGCGGGTCGTGTAGAGAAATTTAAGAAAAAATACGCAATGCAATAATTATGCTCTATTTTATTCCTACTCCGATAGGAAATTTAGGCGATATATCTTTTAGAGCCTTAGAGCTTTTAAAGACTTGTGAAATTTTCTTTTGTGAAGATACAAGAGTAAGCAAGTCTCTACTTTTATCACTTTCTCATAAATTTCAGATTGATTTTAAAACTAAAAAAATGATTGCTTTTCATACCCATAATGAAAAGGAAATTTTAAAGAATCTAAATCCAGAATTTTTTTCTCAAAATGTAGCTTTTTTAAGCGATGCGGGTATGCCAGGTATTAGTGATCCAGGATATACTTTGGCTGATTTTGCTTTAAAAAATGGCATTGAATTTGAAGTTTTGCCAGGTGCAAATGCAGCTTTAGTTGCTCTTGTAAGTTCAGCTTTAAGTGAAAAAGAATTTGTTTTTATGGGTTTTTTAGCCAATAAAGGCAAAGAGCGTATAAAAGATATCCAAAGAGCTTTAAATCATCCTTATGCGAGCATTGTTTATGAGTCACCTAAGCGAATTTTATCTTTAGTAGAGCAAATTTCACTTATAGATGAAAATCGCGAAATTTTTGCAATAAAAGAAATTTCTAAAAAATTTGAAACCAAATTTAAAGGCACGGCTAAAGAAGTTTTTGATAAATTAAAACAAGCAAATTTAAATGGAGAATGGGTACTTGTTATTTCAAAAAATTATCATAAATTAGATCATAATTCTTTATTAGAAAGTGATATTTTGAAACTTGATATTCCTTTAAAGGCTAAAAGTAAACTTCTAGCAAAAATCAATGGAAAAAATCCAAAAGAAATTTACGCAAAACTGCTTTTAAGTCAAAATTAGATAGAATCAAAGTCATGATAGTTTATGGAAAGCAAATATTTTTTTACATTTTAAAACATCACAAAGATTTGGTTAAAGAACTTTATTTGGCTAAAGAATGTGATAAAGAAGATTTTAAAAAGATTGCAAATTTTGGATTTAAAATTAAAAAACTTGATTTTAAAACAGCTCAAGCTTATGCTAGAGGCGGAAATCATCAAGGTTTTTTGCTTGATATTGAAGAGTATCAATTTAAAGAATTAAATTCTTTAAAAAAAAGTGATTTTATAGCTATACTTTGTGGTATTAGTGATGTTGGAAATATAGGATCTATAGCAAGAACTGCATATGCTTTAGGAGCTGGTGGAATTGTTTTTATTGGAGAAAGATTAAATATGGAAGGGGTGATACGCACAAGTAGCGGTGCGGCTTTAGATCTTGATATCGTTTTAAGTCGTGATATTTTATCGGTTATAAATGAGTTAAAACAGGTGGGATTTAAAATTTTTGCCAGTGCAAATGGGGGAAAAGAAATTCATGATTTTAAATTTGAAAAAAGCAAAAAAGCTCTCATTTTAGGAAGCGAGGGTTTAGGATTGAGTCAAAAAATAATAAATAAATGCGATGAATGTGTGGGCATAGAAATGAAACATGGTTT
The DNA here is from genome assembly GCA_020135845.1 of Campylobacter sp. W0018. Taxonomy (GTDB): domain Bacteria; phylum Campylobacterota; class Campylobacteria; order Campylobacterales; family Campylobacteraceae; genus Campylobacter_D. The sequence goes on from JACHTQ010000006.1 coordinate 26,376, forward strand.
TGATAGTCTTAATGTCAGTGCAGCTTTTGCAATACTTTGTGATAGGATGATAAATGCTTAATTGGAAAAAAATTGAAGATTTAAATTTAAAAGAAGTTATGAGCAAAACACAAATTGAAATTGATTTTTTAAATGCTCTAATTAAAAAAGATTTTTCAACTTTACACCGTTTTAATGTAAAAGGTTTTGTAAAAATTTTGAGTCGAGAATACGATCTTGATTTTACTGATTTTAATGAAGAATATGAAGCTTATTTGAATGAAAATAATTTAAATTCAGTTAAAAATAATAATATAAAAATTACAACCCCAAAGCTTGATGTTTATCATCAAAAATCAACCAATTTTATTGTTTTGATTATGCTTTGTATTGTGGCTATTATTTTGGCTTTAGGGATTTATTATTTTGACACGATTAAGATTTTCTTTAAAAACGAACAAAATAATTCTAGTTTAGCAGTTGTAGATATCATAGGAAAAGCACAAAGCAATTTAAAGTCTTTAGAAAGCAATGTTATTGTAATCAATAATAAAGCTAAAGAAAAATCAGATGAAAATACAAGTGCTGAGATTATACCTAATGTTCAAGATACTCAAACACAAGAGCAAAATATAACTCAAGAAGTGGATGAAAACACAACAATACAAAACAATCAAACCACTGAAGATGCCGAATATAAAGAGCAAGATATCCCACTAGAAAGTGCTAATAAAAATGCTCATTTTAAAATTTCTACTAAAACTTGGATTGGCATTATTGAGTTGCAAAAATATAAAAAAACAAGTTTCGTAAAAAGTGAAGATTTTACTCTTCCTTTAGACACTGATCAGTTAATTTTAACAGGCCCTTCTGCTTTAAGTGTTATCGATGAAAACAACAAAGAACATCAATTTCCAATAGGAAACCCTAAGCGCTTCTTGATTAAAGATGGAAAAATTAAAAGTATCTCTTTGAGTGAATTTATGAAGCTTAATAAAGGTAGAGAATGGTAAGGATCGTCTTTCTTTTTTTCTTTTTTACGCAAGTAGCTTTTGCGGTTTCAAGTTTAGAATTAGCTCAAAATTTAGTCAATGATGCCAGTAAAAATTCTCAACTCAAGCTTTTATTTGCAAATTCCTCTTGTTTAGATGATAAGGGAAATTTAGATATTGCTAAAATTTCAAGAGTTTTAAAAATTAATTCTTTACTTAATTTAAATTTATCAAATTCTCAAACTTTAAAATTAAATTTTAGAGCTAAAGCTGATTCAGTTGTTTTTTTTAAAATTTTATTTGATGCTTTGATTGAAAGCGGATATGTTTATTTTATCCCTACAGAATTAATTTTACATGAGGGAAATATTGATTATACAGTGCAGGTTGATTCTCAATATATATTAGATCCAGAAACCTTATATAAATTATTGAAAAAAAATTCAGTTTATATAGACAATATTAAACAAATAGGGCCTTATTTTTATCAATACGATTTAAATTTTGATAATGCAAAACTAAATACTAATGTCAATATCTCTTTAAATTCTTTAACCATTTTGGAAAGACCTCTTAAAGATTATATTTTCACAACCAAAAATGCCTCTAAACTGATTATAGATGCAAGTGATTCTGACTTTTGGTTTCCTAAAGTATTATTTTTGGATAAAAATCTTAATTTGATTAAAAGCATAAAAAATAATGAACAAAATAACCATTTTGAAGAATTCATTCCAAGTGGATCGGTTTATGTTATAGTGAGCGATATGTATAGTTTAGATAATATCCGCAGAGGTTTAAAAGTGCTTTTGAAGAAATAAAGGAAAAAAATGTTTGATGAAATTCGTTTTAATACCATAGAAAGATTGCCTAATTATGTTTTTGCTGAAGTTAATGCAATAAAAATGAATGCAAGACGTTTAGGGAAAGATATTATCGATTTTTCTATGGGAAATCCAGATGGAAAAACCCCACAGCATATTATTGATAAATTATGCGAAAGTGCTAATAAAGATAAAACATCAGGATATTCTGCTTCTATTGGAATTTTTAAATTAAGATTAGCAATTTGTGATTGGTATAAAAGAAAATATAATGTTAGTCTTGATCCTGAAAGTGAAGTTGTTGCTACTATGGGTTCTAAAGAAGGATTTGTTAATCTTGCTAGAGCAATGATTAATCCAGGCGATGTAGCTATAGTCCCAACTCCTGCTTATCCTATACACACTCAAGCTTTTATTATAGCTGGAGGCAATGTGGTTAAAATGCCTTTAGCTTATAATGATCAATTTGAATTAGATGAGGATAAATTCTTCCAAATTTTAAACACAACCTTACAAGAAAGCGTTCCAAAGCCTAAGTATTTAGTTGTGAATTTTCCACATAATCCCACAACGGTAACTTGTGAAAAAAGTTTTTATGAAAGATTAGTTCAAATTGCAAAAAAAGAAAGATTTTATATTATTTCAGATATTGCCTATGCTGATTTAACATACAATTCTTACAAAACTCCTTCAATTTTAGAAATTGATGGTGCTAAGGATGTAGCTGTAGAAACTTATACCCTTTCAAAATCTTACAATATGGCCGGTTGGAGAGTTGGATTTGTCGTAGGAAATAAGCGTTTGATCAGTGCTTTGAAAAAAATTAAATCTTGGTTTGATTATGGGATGTATACTCCTATACAAGTAGCAGCAACGGTTGCGTTAAATTCTGATCAAAGTTGTGTTGAAAATATCAGATTAAATTATGAAAAAAGAATGCAGGTTTTAATCGAATCTTTTTCTAATATAGGCTGGAATTTGTCAAAACCTAATGCAAGTATGTTTATTTGGGCTAAACTTCCACCCCAAAAAGCTCATTTAAAAAGTTTAGAATTTTCAAAGCAACTTTTGCAAGAAGCTAATGTAGCTGTTAGTCCAGGGGTTGGTTTTGGAGAAGCAGGTGATGATTATGTGCGTATTGCTTTAATAGAAAATGAAAATCGCATACGCCAAGCTGCTAGAAATATAAAAAAATATCTTAAAGAGTGATAATGAAAGTCGCGATTTTAGGTTATGGAACTGTAGGTAGTGCAGTTGTTAAAACTTTATTGGAAAATCAAAAAATCATTAAGGCAAGATGCGGGCAGGATATTATTCCTGTAATTGCCCTAGCAAAAACTCCAAAAAACAATGCTTTAATTCCAGTAACAACAGATTTCAATGAAATTTTAAACCGAGATGATATCGATGTCTTTGTTGAACTTATGGGCGGAATTGATAAACCTTTTGAATTTATAAGTGAAATTTTAAAAAAAGGAAAAAGCGTTGTAACGGCTAATAAAGCTTTATTAGCTTATCATCGTTACGAGCTTGAAAATTTGGCTAAAAATTTAGCTTTTGGATATGAAGCTAGTGTGGCTGGGGGTATTCCGATTATTAAAGTTTTAAAAGAGGGTTTGAGTGCTAATAATATTATAAGTATAAAAGGTATTCTAAATGGAACTTGCAATTATATTTTAACTTGTATGCAACAAGGAATGGATTTTAATAGTGCCTTAAAAAAAGCTCAGGAATTAGGATATGCTGAATCAGATCCAAGTTTTGACATACAAGGTAAAGATGCAGCCCATAAACTTTTAATCTTAGCCAGCATCGCTTATCATCTTGATGCTAAGCCAGAAGATATTTTAATAGAAGGTATTGAAAATATAAGATCTGAAGATATGTATTTTGCTAAAGAGTTTGATTTTACGATTAAACTTTTAGGCATTGCTAAGTTAAAAGATTCTTGCGTGGAGTTAAGAATTCATCCTACCATGATCAGCAAAGATAAAATTCTTTCAAAAGTAGATGGAGTGATGAATGCAGTTTCTATCGAAGGAGATTTGCTAGGAGAAAGTTTGTACTATGGAGCTGGAGCTGGTGGAATGGCAACTGCAAGTGCAGTCATTTCAGATCTTATTGATATTGCAAAAGAAAACCTTAAATCACCTATGTTAGGTTTTAGAAAAAATATTGAATTTAAACTTTTGAAACAAGATGAAATTTATACAAAATATTATTTAAGAATTAAAGTTGAAGATAGAATAGGTGTATTGTCTGAAATCACGCAGCTTATGTCTAAAAATTTAATTTCGATAGATAGTTTTTTACAAAAATCTAAAAAAGATGAAAATCATGCAACTTTATTTTTTACTACGCATTTTACTTATGAAAAAAGCATCAAAGCTTTGCTTGAAATATTGGAAAAACAAGACTTTATTAAAGATAAACCTTTTATGATGCGCATAGAAGAGTAAATGGGATTACAAGCTTATCTTGATGGTATCAAAGGAGAAGATAGGGCTTGTGTTTTTTTAAAAAAACACAATTTTACTATTTTAGAAAGAAATTTTCACTCCAAATTTGGCGAAATTGATATTATTGCTATAAAAGATGATATATTACATTTTATAGAAGTTAAATTCACTCAAAATAATTATAATATTTATGAACGTTTTGATTATAACAAATATCAAAAAATTATCAAAACTATTGAAGTTTATCTCTTGAAAAAAAGATTAAATCATGATTTTCAAGTTGATCTAATTTGTATTAAGGATAATATAATAGAATTTATTCAAAATATTAGTTTTTAAGCTGATATTTAAAAAAATAAATTAAAATTAGATAAAAATACGAAAGGAAGAAAATGGGAAAGTATATAGAATTAACTTCTGAAAATTTTTCACAAGTAAAAGAAGGTGTTGCTTTAGTTGACTTTTGGGCTCCTTGGTGCGGTCCTTGCAGAATGCTTGCTCCTGTGATTGATGAACTTGCAAATGATTTTGATGGAAAAGCAAAAATTTGCAAAATCAATACAGATGAACAAGGCGATTTAGCAGCAGAATACGGAGTAAGATCAATTCCTACTTTGATATTTTTTAAAAATGGAGAGGTTGTAGATCAACTTGTAGGCGCACAGTCAAAACAAGCTATTACCGATAAACTTAATTCACTACTTTAATCCTAAAAAGCTAGTATATGCTAGCTTTTTTTCAAATTTATACTAAATAATAATTTTTATTATCTACTATTAAGAGTAATTTTTATATTATTACTGATAAAAAATAAAAACAAAAGGAAATTATATGTTAGATTTAGCAATTATAGGTGGAGGCCCTGCTGGTCTCAGTGCCGGTCTTTATGCGACTCGTGGTGGTTTAAAAAATGTAGTGATGTTTGAAAAAGGTATGCCAGGAGGACAAATCACTTCAAGTTCTGAAATTGAAAATTATCCAGGTGTGTCACAAGTTATGGATGGGATTTCTTTTATGGCTCCTTGGAATGAACAATGTATGCGTTTCGGACTTAAACATGAAATGGTTGGTGTAGAGCAAATTTTGCAAAATAATGATAAAACTTTTACGATTAAATTAGAAGGTGGAAAAACACAAGCAGCAAAAGCTGTAATTGTTTGCACAGGATCAGCTCCTAAAAGAGCTGGTTTTAAAGGGGAAGATGAATTTTTTGGAAAAGGAGTGAGTACTTGCGCAACGTGCGATGGATTTTTTTATAAAAATAAAGAAGTTGCAGTTTTAGGTGGTGGTGATACAGCATTAGAAGAATCTTTATATCTTGCTAATATCTGCTCTAAAGTCTATCTTATCCATCGTAGAGATGAATTTAGAGCTGCTCCCTCAACAGTTGAAAAAGTTAAGAAAAATGAGAAAATCGAATTGATTACTAGTGCAAGTATTGATGAGGTTTATGGTGATAAAATGGGAGTAAGTGGAGTAAAAGTAAAATTAAAAGATGACAATATTAGAGATTTAAAAGTTCCAGGAATTTTTACTTTTGTTGGTTTAAATGTAAGAAATGAAATTTTAAAGCAAGATAATGGTCAATTTTTATGTGCTATGGAAGAAGGTGGCCAAGTAAGTGTTGATCTTAAAATGCAAACCAATGTCTCAGGACTTTTTGCTGCAGGAGATTTGAGAAAAGATGCTCCTAAGCAAGTCATTTGTGCTGCAGGAGATGGTGCTATAGCTGCACTTAGTGCTATGGCTTATATAGAAAGCTTGCATTAATATTTTTTTAGGTTAGAAATTTTCTAACCTAATTCGATAATTATAAAAATTTCCTTTAAAATATAAAATTTATTTTAAAAAAATAATTTAAAATTTTTATATCAATGCAGAAGTGTTATTTAAATATTTAATATCATTTTAATTTCATTATTTAATAAATCAATTCATCAAATTTTATACTAAAAATTCACTGAGAAATCTAATTTATTATTGAGTAATTCATATGAGAATAATTTTATATCTAATATTTTTTTTAATTTCAGTATAAATTAATAGGGGGGGGGGTTATAATTTTTTGAATTTAATTTAAGGAGAAAGAATGAGACTAATCATTTGTATTTTGTTACCTTGGCTCGGTTTTTTTACTATAGGAAAACCTTTTTCCGCAATTATATGTTTTATTTTGCAAATCACTCTTATTGGCTGGATACCTGCTATGGTTTGGGCTGTATACGCTCTTAATCAATATAAAACAGATAAAAAAATTGCAAAAATTTTAAAAGAACAAGATAGGGGGAATCAATGAAGTATTTATTATATATTGTTTTAGCTTTTATTTTAAGCGCTTGTTACCAAAAAGGTTTGGAAGTTAATCAAGATAAATTAAATTCTATTGTTATAGGAAAGAGTACGCAAGAAGATGTGGAAAAAATTATAGGTTATCCTGTAAGAAAAACAAGTTTGGGTAATAAAGAGGTATGGTATTACGATTTTACTAGAATTTCTTCTCTTCCTGGATTTGATAAAGATGAAAGTACAGTTTTTGAATTTAATAAAAAAGGTATAGTGGTTAAAAAATATAAAACTACAGGCTCTGGAAACTCAAATCCTTTATTAGGTGGTTAATTTAAATAAAAAAAATACACCACAAAGGAAGAAGTTAGGAAAAGAAGTGATCTTTACACTAAAAAAGAAAGAGTTTTTATAGAAAAAGAAGAAATTGTCAATAAAAACAATAAATTATTTAGAGTAAAGACTCAAACATCAATCAGTCCTGATGGAGAAGAAGAAATCATCAAGACTGAAACATACCAAATTACTAGATAAAGGAAAAAATGAAAAAAATCTTATTTGCGATAGTTGCAGTATTTTTTATTGCTTGTGGTGGAGATAAACTTGTTAAATTTGAATACGAAAAAGGAAATAAAGAATTATTTGAAAAGGCAAATAATCTTATTAAAGAAAAATATCCAGATTATAATCTTTACTCATGGAGATCGCTAGAAAATATTTCAAGTATCGATAATGCAAAGCAAATTTATAATAAAATTGAAAATTATGTTTATGGAAGCAAACAAGAATATTTCAAAAATGATGAAACACATTATAGTAATTATATCTTGCTAGAAAAAAATGGAAGATATAGAATTTTAGTAGTGGAATGTTCCAAAGCAAGTAAATATAAAAATCCTTTTGGTTTAGTAATAAGCAATCCAGAACGTTGCAATATAAATGAAATGCCAATCAGACAAAAATAAATCAATAAAGAAATAAAATGAATGAATTAACTATTTCTGAATTGCCTTCAAACTGGATAGATACCGTAAGCTATACAATAGAAAATGCAGTATCGCCTATGTTTCAAAAAATGTTTCAAGGCGTTCATAACGCCTTGTTTAGTGGAATGGGAGCTAGTATTTTTGTAATCTATTGCATTATATGGCTTTTAAGACAAACGCAAAAATTTTATAGTAATTAATAAGAATATTTTTAAAATAGATAAAATATATATTAGCTATATTTTATTTTTCTAAATATTATAATTCAATCAAGCAAGATAAAATAATGAAAGAGATAAAATAATAAAACAAGTGATTTTCTCCAATTAAGGAGAAAAATTAATTTTTAATGAAAGTTAAGATGAGGCATTATAAATCCGATCCAAGGCATTCCAACAAGAAAATAAATTGCCATGTAAATTACAGCAAATATTCCACCCAGTAAGAAAAATTGAGGTCCTTTGATGTAGTTGCTTCCAAACCATAAAGGAGAAGAACCTGTTCCATAAGGAGTGATAATACCCATAAAGCCCATCGGTAATGTAAGTATTAGCATAACTTCTGCCGGATTTGCACCTTTAATAGAGCTAGCTAAAGATACAAAAACAGCGATTATGGCTGTAACATAAGCAGTTCCTGAAGCAAAGAAATATCTAAGCCAAGAAAATAACATCAAAAGTAAAATGGTGGCAATGAACGGTTCAAAACCTGAAAGTCTATGTCCTAAAGAGTTAGCTAAATAATCCAAAAATCCGACATTTTTAAGCCCGCCTGCCATTGTAACAAGGGTTGCAAACCATACAAGAGTATTCCAAGCTGGTTTATTGCCTAAAAAATCTTGCCAAGTAATTATTTTGCAAGCTATCATTAAAATGATCATGATTAAGGCTGTAGTTGTAGCATTGATTTTAAAAAAGCTTGATCCAACCCAAAGCACTAATCCAATAAGAGCAATAAGGAGCATAAAAATTTGAGAAGTTGGCATCTTTCCTAGAGCTTGATATTTTTCATTTGCCCAAATAGCTATTTCTTTTGATCCTTTAACTTCTGGTGGGTATATAAAATATCCCAAAATCGGAGTAATAATAAAAAGTATTAAACCTACTGGTAAAAAGGCTAAAAACCAACTAAGCCAATCTACAACCATAACTCCATTTTTAGAGATCAAAGAGAGGGCAAGTGGGTTTGGAGCTTGACCTGTTAGAAAAATAGAACTCGTAAGACAAGAACTTGCTAGACCCATCCATACAAGATAAGCACCGATTTTTCTAGGATTTTTATCCGCATAACTTTCAAACATAGGGGAGATATTGCTGACTATAGGATAAACCGTTCCTCCACTTCTTGCAGCATTACTAGGAATGAAAGGAGCTAAAACTAAATCCACTATAGCAATAGCATAACCCAAGCCTAAGGTAGATTTTCCAAGTTTTGAAACGAGATAAAGGGCTAATCTTTCACCTAACCCTGTTTTTGAAAAACCAAGTCCTATGGTAAAAGCAGCAAAAATAAGCCAAACTACAGAATCAGAAAATCCTGATAGTCCCCATTTTATTGCAACAGAATCTTTAACAATGGTTTCTATATTATTAGAACCAACAGGTCCAACTTTAAATAAGACAGCCAAAGTAACAGCTATAATTCCGATTAATGCTGGTGCAATTGGTTCTAGAATCAAACCAATAATAAGGCCTATAAAAATACTAAAATAAAGCCAAGCATTAGAATTTAAACCTTCTGGAACTGGAATAAAATAAATAATTAATCCAACTATAAAAGGTGTCAAAAGTTTTACATAAAACATAATTATCCTTTTTAGAATTTAAAAATAAATTATATCCTAAAAATCTTATATTTTAATTTTAAATTAATAAAATATTTAAAATTAAAAATAAATTTTTAATTTATAGTTCTAATAATTAAACTTGCAGGTAATTTGAAGTATTTTATAAGCTCTTCTTCTTTTTTTCGCATTTCTCCATTATCTTTTTCATGATCAAAACCTAATAAATGAAGCATAGCGTGAATAAATAACAAACTTATTTCTTCTTCGTAGCTGTGTCCAAATTCTTTTGCTTTTTCTTTGGCTAATTCTGTATTAATGACTATGGAACCTAAGGGGATATTTTCATCTACATTTTCAAGTGGGAAAGATAAAACATCGGTTGTTTTATTTTGATTTCTTTGGCTTAGATTGATTTTTTGCATTTCTTGACTGTCAACAAAAATAAGTTCAATATCCTTTGGACTTAAAAAATTCGCTATTTTCTCTAAAAACTCATATTTTTCATCACTGAGTATCATAAACCTTCCTTGACTAAATTGTATAAATTTTGTATTTCTTTATCGTCAAAAATTCGACAATTTTTATTTTCATAAAAATATTTAATTTTTTCTTCTTTAAATTCATATCCTAAAGCACAGTGATTATGCGAAGGTAAAAAAGCCCTTATAAGGGTGATTTGATCTTGGATTTTTTCTTCACAAGAAAAACAAATAAAATCTTGACGCAACCGACCTTCGAATTCTAAAATTTTAAGATAAGCATCCACTATGACTCTTTTAGGATTTTGCTTTTCAAAGCGTTTAACACATTCTTCTAAAAGCAAAAAATAAAACTCTTCAATCGTTTCTATATCTTTTAAATGATTAAATAAAAGACCAATAAATTCCTGCCAAATAAACATTTTTTCTCTATCTAAAATCCAAGAAAAATTTAAATGCAATACGTCCTTAAGTCTCGGTAAAAAGCTTGGATGCTCATCTAAGGAAAAATCGATTTTATATCCGTTTAAAATGCTAGAATGTCTGAGTCCATAAAAACGATAAGTTTTTATAAATTTTTTTGGGCTCAAAATAGAAACAATTAAATCCTCATCTTTTACTTTTTGAGTATGAAGTATAAAACCTTGCATTTATTAACTCATAAGAAATTAATTTATATTATTTCAACTCCATAGGCTTTAAGCAAAGAAAAAGCTGAATGTTCTAAATCATTATCAAAGCTGGCTGTAGAATTTTGATATAAAATAATTTTAGAATTAGGATTTGCACTAAAAGCTAAGATAATATTAAAAAATACACAAATATGTGAAACAAGGCCACAAAAATAAATTTCTTTATATGGATTTTGGTTAATAAAATTAGCAAATTCTAAACTACCAAAAGCATTTTTATAAAAAATTTTATGAGCTTTTTTTAAAAATGGATCAAATTCATCGGGCATTTTCCAACCAAAAGTATCTTTAATACAATGTTTTATAGGGAGGTTTAACCCTTCTTTGCTTTTTAAATAATTTTGATCATGTGTATCACAAGTGATGAGTAAATGTGTGGTATTAAAATCGATTTGATTTAGGTGATTAAGAATATTTTCTTTGATTTCTAAAGCTTTTTTAAAACCTAAGCTTCCGTTGATAAAATCATTTTGATAATCAACTATGACAAAAGCTTTTTCCATAGAGTTTTTTATACTTGATTCATCCAAAAAGTTTCTGTATGTAAGTTAGAAAAGGCGGTTTTTAAGCTCGTAAAAAGTTTAGGATGCTCTTTTTCTAAATTTGCTAAAAGCTGTTTGGATTCTTCTCTTGCATGTGGAAATTTAACATTTTTTTCGCTGAGTTTCATGCCAGGACAAAACTCATTTCCTATTACTTGAAGTTCATTTTGTATCGCATTGTCTCTAAGTTGTCTTTCTCTGACAAAAATCAAAGGACGTATCACTATTATACCACGTTTGCTTTTATAGATCGGAGCTAGGGTTCTTAAAGATCCATTGTGGATAAAATTCATAAAAAAACTCTCCGCCGCATCATCTAAATGATGACCAATAGCAAGTTTATTAAAACCTTTTTCAAGAGCATAAGTGTATAAAGCTCCACGTCTCATTCTTGAAAAATAGCTACAAAAACTAGAATTTTCTCTTATAGTATCGCCTGACACTTCATAGATATTAGAGTCAAGAACACTATGTTTAATACCATGTTCTTCACAATGTGCATGCAATTGAGAATAATCTTCACCCATACCATAACTTAAAGTAACAGTTTCAAGATCAAATTTGAAAGGAGCGTGAGCTTGCATACGATTTAAAAGATGTGCTAAAGCTAAAGAATCTTTGCCTCCACTTAAGCCTAAAAGAACGCGATCGCCATCTTTAATAAGTCCAAATTTAGCGTTTGCTTGGGCAACTTGTCGTATAAGCTTTTTGCTAAGGTTTATCATAATTTCTCGCACATTTTAAGAACAAAATTAGCCGAAATTTTCGCAGAATTAATCACAAATTCATCAAAATCAAATTCAGCTTTTTCTCCGGCTTTATCACTCATAGCTCTTAAAATAAAACAAGGTATTTTTAAAGCATCGCAAACTAAAGCGACGCTAGCACCTTCCATTTCACAAGCATCAGCATTAAAAATTTCTCTTATTTTCGCTTTTTTTGCTTCATCGCAGATAAATTCATCTCCAGTTGCAATGATTCCTGATTTTAGTTTAATATTTAATTCTTTTGCAACTTCTAAAGCAATATTGTTTAATTTTTCATCTGTTTTTATAAAAATTTTATTTCCTGGAACAAAACCAAGAGGATGCCCAAAAGCGGTTATATCAAGATCATATTGAGCTAATTGTGTAGCGTAGAGTAAATCACCTATTTCTAATTCCGGATTAAAAGCGCCTGCTACACCTGTAAAAAGTAAAATTTCAGCTCCAAATTTTTCAATCATTATACTTGCACTTAGAGTTGAATTGACTTTTCCTATTTTAGAATAAGCTAAAATAAGTTCATGATTTTTATAATTTGCTAGATAATAAGTATTGTTTGCATATTCAACACTTTTGTATTCTCTTAAAATTTCAAGTAAAGGGGTTATTTCCTCTGGCATTGCGCCTAAAATTGCTATTTTCATTTTATAACCTTTAAAAATTCATCAATATCGTTAAAATTGCTCAAAGAATAAGTTTCTTTAGAGCTTATTTTTTTATTTAAACTTTTAAGAATGCTTGCACCAAATTCTATAAAACAATCGATTTCATTTTCATAATTTTTAATGCTTTGTTTATAAAGAACAGGAGAAATAAGTTGAGATTTGAGTAATTTTAACGCTTGCTCTTTATCAGTATAAATTTTTGCATTTGCATTTGAAACTACAGCTTTAAAATTTGGTTTGAGTGTTTTTTCAAGCTCGATACAAAGTTTTGACGAAGCATTTTCAAGTAAAGGACAATGACTTGCAACACTCATGTTTAAAAGCATTGCTCTTTTTGCTCCAGCTTTTTTAAATTCATTTTCATAGCTTATAAGATCGGATTTTAAACCCGCTACAACAATTTGACCATCGCAGTTGTAGTTCGCTGCAAATATTTTTTTATTTTCCTCTTGGGCTTTTTTGCAAATATCTTCTACGATTTGATCATCTAATCCTAAAACAACCATCATTCCCGCTTCAACTTTAGAGCAATCTTCTTGCATGAAAAATCCTCTTTTGTTAACCAAAGTAAGAGTTTGCAAAAATTCTAAAGCTCCATTTACAGCTAAAGCTGAAAATTCTCCTAAAGAATGACCTAGGGAAAATTTAGCTTGTAAATCTGGTTTTTGTTCGATTAAGGCTGTATAAGCCATCAAAGAATTTAATACAATAGAAGGTTGAGTGAATTCGCTTTTATTTAACTGATCATTTTCCTCAAAAAGCAAATATTTAAAATCAATCTTACAAAAATCGCTTGCGCTATCAAGGAGTTCTTTTGCATTTTTAGAATTTTCATAAAAGCTTTTTCCCATTCCAGTGACTTGGGAACCTTGTCCTGGGAATATAAAGGCAATATTCATTAGTGACAACCACAACCTCCGCCACCACCGCAGCAACCGCCACCTCCGTGATGATGATCATGATCATGATGTCCTCCACCACATCCACAACTATGGCTTCCTGCAACAATGCCTGTTAAAATTTCATCTTCGCTAGCTGGTCTAACATCCACGATATTAAGTGAAAAGAGTAGATCTCTTCCAGCATAAGGATGATTATAATCAACAACAACATCGTTTTCATTGATCTCTTTAACGGTTACGCGAACAGTTTCGCCATTTTCACCTTCACCAAAAAGTTCCATACCTATTTTCAAATCAATTCCAGCAAATTGTTCCTTGGGTAATGTTTGGATGGCGTTAGCATCATATTCACCTAAACCTTTTTCTTTTTTAATTAAAACATCGCTATTACTTGGACAATCAAGCTTCATAATTTCTTCTTCCAAGCTTTCTAAAATCTGTCCTTTGCCAACTATAAATGAAATAGGTTGAGCGTATAAATTTGACTCTAAAACTTCTTGAGTGTTTGCATCTTTAAGTTCATAAAACATCGAAACAACATTATTTTTTTCTATTGGCATTTTTTTCCTTTTTTTATTTTCTATTTGGTGAAGCTTTTGCTTCAGGTGTGTTTGGATAATTTTTCTTTAAAGCCTTATAAAATCCATTAGCTGTTTTTGTATTGCCTACTTTATCTAGTGAAATTGCAGTATGGTATAAAAGCTTTGGAAAATAATCTCCTTTAGAGCTTATAGTAGAACTTTTTTTGTAAAAAACAATAGCGTTATTGTAATTTTTTTGTTTATATTCTATCTCTCCTAACCAAAAATTTGCTCTTGCTGGTTTATATTTTTGCGCTATAAGATAATTTAATTTAGTTTTGCATTCTTCGTATAAATCTTTATGAAGATCTTGTATTGCTAAATCTAAAATTTCATTATTTTGTTTCTTTTTCCATGAATCATCTATGGTTTTATTTGTATCTTTAATTGGTGTATTTGTTGTAGCATTATTGTCTTTTTTTTCATCTAAAATATTTTCAATATTTTTATGTGAAGCGTTTGATGAAATATTATTTATACTTAAATTTATATCTTTAAGTTCTTCTTTAGATACATAATTTGCATTGATAGAATCAACCAAAGAACTAAGTTCTGTTAAGATTTTTTTAAATTGTTTATTATTAGTTTCTTGAATTTTTCTGCTTTCTTCAACGTATTTTTTTAAATTTTGAATTTCTGCAGTTAAATTATTTTCTAAGCTATCATTTTTTGTTTCTAGTTGAGTTAGTCTAGAATTAGATTTGGCATATTGAGAATTTATACCCTCCAAAGTGCTTTGCAAACCTTCAATTCTTTCTTGTATTTCATCAATTCTTGCATTTGTTTGAGAATTGCTATTACTTAAAGAATCAAGTTTTTCTTTGATTAATCTTTCACTTGAGCTTAGACCATAAGCATTATTGCTGGTTACATCTCCTGCGCCAAAAGCCGAGTTTTCAGCATGAAGTAAAGTAGCTCCTATAAAAAGAGCTACTGAAAGTATTTTTTTCATAGATTATTTTGATAGTTTAAATTCAGCACGTCTGTTTTGTGCGTCGCAAGCTTTTGTTTTTTCTGTACAAACTGGATTTGTTTCACCATAGCTTTTAATAGAAATTCTATCTGAATTTACTCCTTGAGCTATTAAAGCTTCTTTAACAGCTTTTGCTCTTTTTAAACCTAAAGCTTGGTTATATTCATCAGTTCCCCATTCGTCGCAATTACCTTCAACTGTGATATTAACACCACTTACTTGGGTATTGAAGATATTTGCGTTGTTATTGATAACATTTTGCATATCTGAGCGAATGTTAAATTTATCAAAATCAAAATATACTTTATTTAAAGTATCATTAAGTTGAGAAATTCTTGAATCAATATCCCAATTATCTGTTCCATTTGAACCCCTATTAGAATCTACACTAGTATCACTACTTACACTTGTGCTTTTCGTGCTACATCCACTAATAACTACTGCAAATGCAGCAATTGAACCAAAAAGAATTTTTTTCATTTCCGACCTTTCCAATATGAATAGATTTGGGTGTATTATATCTAAATTTTTTATTAATTGCAACTAATTAATACTAATTTTACCAATCAATGGATTGAATTTTCCCAAGCTTTAAAGGAAAATAAAAAGTTTTATTTGCATTAACTCTTATAACACCTAAAGCGCTTTGTGCGCCAAGATATTTAATAAAAACTACACTACCTCCATCGCTAGAAAATCTAGGAAATATGTTTTTTCCATTAGCTGTAAGCTGTCTTACATCACTGCCATTAATTGAAGTTAAGTAAATATTAAAAACTCCATATTGATTAATCTCTCTACTAGAATATACCAAGAAATCCTTATAAGTGGAAACTGCTGAATTATTTTTTCCATGAAAAACAGCTTGTTCAGCACCACTAGAGCCATCTAAATTTTGTAAGAATATATTTGGATAACCTAAACGATCGCTTACAAAAACCATTTTATCATCATTACTTCCTATAAAATTACCGTTAACATCGATGCCAGAATAATTGGTAAGTTGGGTTAATTTTTTAGCGTTTAGATCATATAAATAAATATCAGGCTGATCTTTTGGAGCCATAGTTATAAGCATTTTGCTTCCATCTGAACTCACATCACTAGCCACAACCATACCACCGCTTGATAAAATTTTACTAGCTTTATTAGAATTTAAATTATAGCGGTAAAGTGTAGGCATATTGTTATCATAAGCTGTATAATAAAATATAGTTTGTTCTTTATTTCCCCATTTTGGAAATAAATTTAAACCACCATCGATAAGAACTTTTTGATATGTTAAAGTATAATCAGCCATGATAATTTGACTTCTTTTGGAACTTGAATTTCTAGCTATTAAAATTTTATGATCCATCCATTCAACTGGAGGTAAGCCTAAAGCACTAACAGAAGCTTTGATACTCTTATGCGCTAGAAAAGGATATTGCTCAATACCATTTAAAGTATAAGTTTGGTTTGATTTTTCAATTCCTCCGGCTTTAATTTTAACATTCAAATTTAAGCTATTTCCATTTTGGCTTAGAGTATATTCAAAAACATAATTACTTTTTTCAGCAGCATCGCTTACAACATCAAAATTTGAACTTACTTTTAAATCATTGACGATTATGTTATAAAAACTGCGTTTTAAAGCGATATCGCTTATATTAGAATTATCTTTAACGATAATTTTTGGTAAAACCACACCTGAGTTAACAACTGTAATCGTTGGATCTTCAGCCCAAAGAACACCTAAAAAAAGCAAGAAAACAGCAAAGAATTTTTTCATTTTTTCTCCTAAATTATTGTTGATTTTTTTATCTCATCTTTTAAATTCATAATTATACTTATGCTTTTATTTTGTGGCGGATAAGTTATAAATTTTCCTTTTTGACTTTCTAAAAATTCCGCCACTTTAGCATCATATAAAGAATCACCGCTTTTTTCCACTGAAGTATAACCAAATTTCCCATTTTCATCAATAAAGATTTTTACTCTCACACTGATTTCTTTATTATTAGGATAGTATTGTTTCCATCTTTGGGTAATAACGCGTACAACTTTGCCCAAAAATTCATCATAAACACCCATTTTTTGAGTTTTAGTGCTTTCACCTTGAGTGAGATTTTGTTCTTCTATTAAACTATCATTAAGCTTTTTGATAAGCTCTGAAGCTTGAGGTTTAGGAGTTGTTGAGCTTGCCGATTGAGCGTTTGCTTGTATTTTTGTTGTTTTTGCATCTTGCATTTCTTCTATATTACCAAAAAGCTCATTAAAATTGTTTGCTTGCTGATCCATATCTTCGGTTTTAACACTTTGATTTGTTGTTTGTGCAAAAAGTTTATTGATATCAACCTGATCATCTGGTTTTTGTAAATTTTTTGAAGTATTTGGATTAGCAGCTGTTTGTTTAGAAGGTTCCGAAAGTTCGATATCAATAAAACTATCTTTTAAATCTGTATATTGTATAGCAGGGGCAACTTGGGTTATAAGTCTAAAAAAAACAAAAGCAATAACAATCAAATAAACCGCTAAGGCTAATAAGAAAGAATTTAAATTACTTAAGCCGTATTTTTTCATATTTTTATTCTGTTTGTAATGCAACTTTAGTAAAACCTAAATTTTTAATGCTTCTTAAAACATAAATAACATCGTCATATTTTAAGTTTTTATCAGCTCTGATAAAAACAGGCTCATCAGTATTAAATTGTGATTTTTTTTGTGCCAAATTATCGGCAAAACTTACAAAATTATATTTTTCTTGATTTAAGAAAATCTCTTTTTTAGAATTGATGCTTACAATTAAGCTTTTTACTGTCGGAGCGCTTGTAGACTTTTGGCTCCCTTGAGGAAGATTGATTTTTTCTTCATAGGTGATGCTTGGAGCTGTAACCATCAATATAGCAAGTAAAACAAGCATGATATCCACCAAAGGCGTAATGTTAAGTTCTGGTTTATGTTCTTCAAATAGCATTGCAAGGCCTTAGTGATTATTGGATAAAACTTTAATTTCGCTATCGATAATGCTTAAAAGTTCAAAAGCCCTAGCTTTAATGATAAGATGAAAAGTGTAAGCAGGAATAGCAACCAAAATCCCACAACCTGTTGCAACCAAAGCTTCACTAATTTGTGGTGCGATAATGCTTAAAGAATTTTGACTTCCAAGGCCCCCAAAAGTTTCTAGTATAGAAATAACCGTTCCAAAAAGACCTATAAAAGGAGAGGTTGAAGCAACAATACTAAGCCAAGTTAAGCCACCTGAAGCACGACGAGTGGCTAAATTTTTATAAATTTCTAAATGATTAAGACTTGTGTCGGTGCATTTTCTTAAAATAGAATCTGTACGACTTAAATCTTTTTCTCCTAAAAGCAAAGCTTCTAAACTTTCTTTTTCTTTATTTCTCCAAGCTGCTATATAGCTGATTCTTGCAAAAAAAATCGCAAATGAGAGAATGAAATACAAAGAAAGCCAAATAAGAACTACATAAGTAATAATGCTCGAATTGCCAAAAAAATTAAATATTGCTTCAAAATTCATTTATTAACCTTTTAGATTGTCTATTTTAGAAAAAGTAGCGGCTAAGGTAACGCTATCTGAACTCATTGATTTGATCAATTCTTTGGCCTTGGAAAGATTTTTTTCTATTTCACTTTCATTAGACCCTGAAATCCAAACCGCCCCTTTTGCTAAAACACTGGTTTTATCTTCATCTACTTTAACATGTCCTGCATCAATTGCAATTAATTCATGACTTAAATCTTCTTTTTCTATATCAATAATGCCAGAACTTAATGAAGAAACTAAGGCCGCATGATTTTTTAATACGCCAAATTCCCCTTCACTTCCTGGCAAAATGACTGATTTTATATCACCTTCGTAAATTACACCCATAGGTGTGATAATTTCAATTTTAAATAAATTATCCATTATTAACCTTTGATTTTACCAGCCTTTGCAATTGCTTCTTCAATATTACCAACCATATAGAAAGCATTTTCTGGTAAATGGTCATATTTACCCTCTAAAATTCCTTCAAAACCTGCTATAGTTTCTTCAAGAGAAATATATTTTCCTGGGCTACCAGTAAAGACTTCAGCAACGAAAAATGGTTGAGATAAGAATTTTTCTATTTTTCTTGCTCTTTCAACGATAAGCTTATCTTCTTCACTAAGTTCATCCATACCTAAAATAGCAATAATATCTTGTAAATCCTTATATTTTTGAAGAACAGATTGTACTCCACGTGCTACTTTATAGTGCTTTTCTCCAATAATATTTGGATCAAGCATTCTTGAGGTAGAGTCTAATGGGTCAACGGCTGGATAAATTCCTTTTTCAGCAATAGCTCTATTTAAAACAGTTGTTGCATCTAAGTGAGCAAACACAGTGGCAGGAGCTGGATCGGTTAAGTCATCAGCTGGAACATATACAGCCTGTACTGAAGTAATAGAGCCTTTTTTGGTTGAAGTGATTCTTTCTTGGAATTTGCCCATTTCACTTGCTAGGGTTGGTTGATAACCAACAGCTGAAGGAATTCTTCCCAAAAGAGCTGACATTTCAGAACCTGATTGAGAAAATCTAAAGATATTATCAATGAACATCAATACGTCAAGTCCCATTTCATCTCTAAAATATTCTGCCATTGTAAGACCTGTCAAAGCTATACGATTTCTTGCTCCTGGTGGTTCATTCATTTGTCCATAACACAAGGCAACTTTATCTAAAACGTTACTTTCTTTCATTTCATTGTAAAGATCGTTTCCTTCACGAGTTCTTTCACCAACACCAGCAAAAACTGAATATCCGCTATGTTTAAAGGCAACATTGTGAATAAGTTCCATAATAATAACTGTTTTACCAACACCAGCACCACCAAAGAGTCCTACTTTACCACCTTTTGCATACGGAGCTAATAAATCGACAACTTTAATACCAGTTTCAAAAATTTCACTTTTAGTGCTTTGATCTTCAAAGGCTGGTGGATCTCTGTGGATTGCCCATTTTTTATCAAAGGTAATTTCTTCACCTTCGTCTATTAAATCACCTGTAACATTGAAAATTCTTCCTAAAACTTTTTCACCAACAGGCACACTAATAGGAGTTCCTAAAGCTTGAGTTTCCATTCCTCTAACTAAACCATCTGTCATATCCATAGCAATGGTTCTAACTCTGTTATCTCCTAAATGTGCAGCTACTTCTAAAACAAGTTTATGTTTTTTTCCTTCGCTTTCAAAATTAACGATAATGGCTTCATTGATTTGAGGTAAATAGTTATCAAAATCTACATCAACAACCGGACCTAATATCTGTGAAATAAATCCTTGCATTATTACTACTCTCCTTAAAAATTTACTATTTCATTGATTCAACACCACTGATAATT
This sequence comes from Campylobacter sp. W0018, assembly GCA_020135845.1. GTDB lineage: Bacteria > Campylobacterota > Campylobacteria > Campylobacterales > Campylobacteraceae > Campylobacter_D. The sequence goes on from JACHTQ010000006.1 coordinate 46,649, forward strand.
TCTATAAGTTCAGTGGTAATGGATTCTTGTCTTGCCTTATTGTAAGCAAGATTAAGCTGTTTTACTCTAGCTTTGGCATTATTGGTTGCATTATCCATCGCTTGCATTCTAGCACTATGTTCAGCCGCCAAAGAATCAATTAATGCATAATATATATTATATTCTAAATAAGTTTTCATTAAATCTTCTAGCAAGCCAACATTATCCGGTTCAAGTTCTAAAAGAGAACTTGGTTCTGTTTCAACTTTTTTAGGTTCAACTGGAATAAGATGAGAAACTTTTAATTCTTGAGTGATCATATTTTTATATCCATTATGGATTAAAATAACTTCATCTGTAGTTCCATCAATATAATCATTAACGGAAGAATGGATAATCGAACAAGCTTTTTCGTAATTTGGCGTAGAGCTTAATCCAATATGTTTTTCAAATAATTCTATTCTTTGAAAACTAAAATATTCAACCCCCGTTTTGCCTATAGCTTTTAGGCGAACATTGATATTTTTTGCTTTATAGTCTTTTAATAATTCATTGACAGCTTTTAAAGTTTTAATATTAAATCCACCGCATAGTCCTTTATCTGCTGTGATGAAAATTAAATCAACATTTTGAATTTTATTTCTTTTATGAAATAAAGCAAATCTTGAGTCATCTTCATTGTAAATGATTTTATTGATTTGAAATGAAATTTCACTTAGCATTTCATCAATTTTTTCAGCATATATTTTTGATTTTCTAGCTGCTTCTTCAGCTTTTTTTAATTTAGCTGTAGAAACGAGCTTCATAGCATTGGTCGTTTTTTGTGTGTTATAAACGCTTTTTATTTTTCTTTTAATTTCTTTTAAATTAGACATAAAAGACCTTATAGCTGATTTGATTTAAACTCATTAATGACTTTAGTTAATTTTTCTTCTAATTCTGCATCTAGAGCTTTTTTGGAACGAATTTGTTCAAAAATATCTGGATATTTTGTTTCAATAAATGAATAAATTCCGCTTTCAAATTCTTGAATTTTTGAAACCGGTATATCATCTAAATGTCCTTTAGCGCCAGCAAAAATCGAAATGATTTGTTTTTCTATGCTGATTGGTGCATAAGGAGGTTGTTTTAAAAGTTCCACCATTCTTTGACCACGTTCAAGCTGCTTTCTGCTTGCTTCATCAAGATCGCTAGCAAATTGGGCAAAAGCTTGGAGTTCTCTATATTGTGCAAGATCCAATCTTAAAGTTCCTGATACTTGCTTAGTCGCTTTAATTTGTGCAGCCCCACCAACCCTAGAAACTGACAAACCGACATTGATTGCAGGACGAATTCCAGAGTTAAATAAATCTGTTTCTAAGAAAATTTGTCCATCGGTAATGGAAATAACGTTGGTTGGAATATAGGCTGAAACGTCTCCTGCTTGTGTTTCTATAATAGGTAAAGCAGTAAGAGAGCCCGCACCTAACTCATCGCTTAATTTACTTGCTCTTTCTAAAAGTCTTGAATGAAGGTAAAATACATCACCTGGGTAAGCCTCACGACCAGGAGGACGACGTAAAATCAAAGACATTTCACGATAAGCTACGGCATGTTTGCTTAAATCATCATAAACAATTAAAGCATGTTTAGCATTGTCTCTAAAAAATTCTCCCATGGTAACACCGGTATAAGGTGCGATATATTGAAGAGATACTGGATCACTTGCACCAGCATTAACTACTATAGTATAATCCATTGCCCCATGTTCTTCAAGTTTTTTTACAACTTGAGCGACTGTGCTTTGTTTTTGTCCAATAGCAACATAAATACAAATAACATCTTGTCCTTTTTGAGCTATAATAGTATCGATAGCTACAGTAGTTTTTCCTGTTTGTCTATCGCCGATAATAAGCTCTCTTTGGCCGCGACCGATTGGAACAAGAGCATCTATCGCTTTAATTCCAGTTTGTAAAGGTTCATGAACGCTTTTTCTTGCCATAATACCTTTAGCTTTTTCTTCTACGCAGCGAAATTCATTGCTATCAATAGGACCTTTAGCGTCAATTGGTTCTCCTAGGGCATTAACAACCCTTCCAACTAAAGCATTGCCTACTGGAACTTTAAGAAGTTTTTTTAAGCGTTTTACCGAAGAACCTTCTTTTAAGCCTTCGCCTTTTCCAAGTATGATAATACCCACGCTACTTTCTTCAAGATTAAGAGCCATACCTTTATCGCCGTTTTCAAATTCAACCATTTCTCCGGCCATAATATTTTTTAATCCATAAGCTTTAGCAACTCCATCAGCTATGGAGATGATTTTTCCTGTTTCTTCAATTTCAAGATCTAAATCAAAATTTTCGATTTTTTCTTTTATAATAGAACTGATTTCATCAGCTTTAAAATTCATACATATTCTCCTTAAATAATTTTAAGTATATATTCACTTATTTTATTTTGAAAAGCTTTCATTGAAAAAGCAATTTCGCAACCTAATTCTTCTAAGTAAATTTTAACACCATCTTTTTGATTTATTTCATTCTTTAGTTTGATTTTTGTTTTTAATTTCAAATTAAGTTTATTTTCAAGTTCTTTTATTTTATCATCACTCAAGGTTTCTTTTGAATACACGACACCTTGACATATATTTTCTTTGAGGGCTTTTTGTCTTTGGAGCTCCTTGAAAATTTGCGGAATACAATCAAGCCTTGAATTTTTTAATAATATTTTTAAAAAATTGATGAAATTTGGATTTGCTTTTTCAAAAAATGAATTTAATAAATCCAATTTTTTATCTTTTTGAATTTGACTAGAATTAATAATATCTTTAAATTTAGGCATACAAAAAGCAGAATTTAAAACAGATAAACGATGGTAAAAATCTTCTATATCTGTTCTTTCGATTATAGCTTTTGCGTATTTCTTTGCAATTAAATTATCCATATTAAGACACTTTCTTTGATATAATATCTATAATTTCGTTTTGTTTTAAGCTTATACTTGGATCTTCAAAAATTTCTTGTAAAACACAAGAAACTACTTCTTTTTTCATTTTTCTTAATTCGTATTTTTTTTGTTCTTCAAAATTTTGTTCAAGTAGAGCAATTTCGTTTTGGGTTTCTTCTTTGATTTTTTGAGCTTGAGCATCTGCTTCTTTTTTAGCTATAGATATAGCCGCTACAGAATTTGCTTTTGCTTCTTCAATTTTTTTCATTATATCGATTTTTTTTGCTTTGCTTTCTAAAAGATTTTTTTGAATTTCATCAATTTTAGAAGAAATTTTTATGATACGATTTTTGTAAAAATTCTTAAAAGCATTTGCTGAAAAATAATATAAAATGGCTATAAAAATTAAAAAATTAATAGTTCTAGGAACAATATCATATTCAGTCGAAGCCATTGCATATATAGGGCTTAATAAAATGAGACTATATAAAATTTTCATTCTTTTGTTCCTATTTTTTTAATATTATTTTGCAAAGTTTGCTTTAAATCAGGCAAATACTGATCTAAATTTTCCTTAAATTCTTTTTTTTGATTTTCGAGTTCTAAATAAAAACTACTCATCCTTCGTTCCAATTCTTCTTTTTTAGCTTTAATAGCTTGCTCCGCCTCTTCTTTGGCAGCATTCATAGCTTGCTGTTTAATTTTAAAAACTTCTTCTCTAGTATTGGCATAAATTGCATCAATCTCATCATTTGCACTTGATATATCTTGAGAATATTGCTTTGCTTTATTTTCATCATTTCTAATAGAATCATTTCTTTCATCTATGGATTTTAAAAGAGGTTTATATAGCATAGTATTTAAAATAACTATCATAGCCAAAAAAATAGCCATAGTAGCAAACATTATAGATGGATGCATATCTTCAAACATAAAAAATTCCCTTTTTTGCTATAATTCCTAAAAACTTTTTATTGTAACATATAAAACATAAGAATTGCGTTAAATTAATTAAAAATTTTAATTAACTTATTAATTTCAGCGATATTTTCCAAATGAATAATAAAATTATTTTTCTTATGAGTACAAGAGAAGCCAATTTTATTTAGAGTTTGTTTTAAATTTTGCATAGAATTTTCAAATTCCATATCTTCTTTTTCTTGGACTTTTTCTTTATTTTTTAATTTTTGAACAATTTTTTCCGTTTCTCTTACATTGAGTTTTTGACCTATGATGCTATCAACGAGCATTTTTTCATCTTTTTCATTTAAGCCAACTAAAACTTTAGCATGGCCTTGAGAGATTTTACCTTCGATGATAAGTTTTTGAGTTCGGCTGTCTAAATTTAAAAGTCTTAAAGTATTGGTAATTTGCGTTCTGCTTTTATGAATAAGTTCGGCTAAATTTTCTTGAGTGATATTATGCACTTCAATTAAATCTTTGTAAGAATGAGCAAGCTCTATAGGATTTAAATTTTCTCTTTGTATATTTTCTATCAGAGCAAGTTCTCTGAGTTTGATTTCATCTCTATCGGATACAAAAGCTAATATATTTTCTTCGCCTAAAATTTGAGTCGCTCTTAATCTTCTTTCACCCGCGACTAAAATAAATTTATCCTCTTTTTGCAATACAATAATAGGCTGTATTAATCCGTATTCTTTGATAGAATTTGCAAGTTCATTTAAAGCTGTTTCATCAAAAACTTTTCTTGGCTGGAAGGGATTTGGGATAATTTTTTCAATTTCGATAAGCTTGACCTGATTTTTATCAAGTCCAAGTTCTCTAGTATATACCTCTTCTACATTTCCCATAAGGCTTTTTAAGCCTCTGTCTTTATTTAATCCCATTTTTTATCCTAAAATTGAATAAGCTAAATTTTGATAAGCTAAAGATCCAGGCGATTTTATATCATAAAGTATGATAGGTTTGCCAAAGCTAGGACTTTCTGCTAATTTAACATTACGCGGAATAACAATAAAATCATCTTCATTGCCATTAATTGTAAAAAGCTGTTTTTTGAAATTTTGCTTTAAATCCTCTACTACGTCTTTAGAAAGATTGTTTTGAGAGCTATACATAGTTGGCAAGAAACCTCTTACTTTAAGTTTTGGATTGAGCGTTTTTTTGATGATTTTAATAGTATTTAAAACCATGGCAACACCTTCAAGCGCATAAAATTCGCATTGTATAGGAATAATAACGCTATCGCTCGCCGCAAAAGCATTGATAGTGATACTTCCAAGTGCTGGTGGAGAATCTATAATGATAAAATCATATTCATCCAAAACCTCTTGAATTTGATTTTTTAATACAGTTTTCTTTTCATTATTTTCACCCTTAGCAAGTTCTTGTTCAATACCTACAAGTCCAATGTTTGATGGGGCTAAATGAAGTTGTGGTAATTCCGTTTTTAAAATAATATCAGAAAGTTTTTTTCTACCTATAAAAACATGATAAATATTATATTCATAATTATTGCGGTTAAAGCCGAGTCCTGTTGTAGCATTGGCTTGAGGATCGACATCAATTAAAAGTACTTTTTTTTCTGCTACCGCTAAAGAAGCTGCTAAATTTACAGCTGTTGTTGTTTTGCCTACGCCGCCTTTTTGATTTGCTATTGTGATAATCTCGCTCATCTTAAACTATACACCCTTTTATTATCTAATAAAATTGATCCATCTTGATATAAACAAGCATCTTTAAGTGAAAAAATTTTGCCTTCATAATGGACGCTAAAATGTCTTGATTTTTCAAATTCTAACATATACTTGCTAAAAATATTCTTCCATAAAATTTTTTTTTCTAGCTTTTTTATAAACTCTTTAACTAAATTTTCAATCGAAATTTTAATATCACATAAAGCTCTATTCTTCGGAGCAAAAACGATATTTAATCCCACTCCTCCGATGATAAAATCAGAAATTTTTGTACTCATAATTCCACCTACTTTTTTATCATCTAAATACAAATCATTTGGCCATTTAAGCCATATTTTAGAACCCTTATCTGCTAAAATTTCTTTGATTAAATAGGCAAAATAAATACTAACCGAAGCTAAAGGCAAATCTTTAGGTAAGTTTTCTTCTTTTAAACAAAAAGAAAGATGCAAATTTCCTTTTGAGCTTTGCCATGAATTTTCTCTACTTCCTATTCCTTGAGTTTGTTCTAGGGCGTATAAAGCAGTATTTTTTGTTATTTTTCCACTGCGAATTTGCTCACATAAAAAAAGATGGGTTGAATTTATACTTTCAATGCAAATAATCTCCAACTTTCAACCTTTTTCCATTTAAATAAGTACGCCCATCAAGGACTTTTTTTCCGCTTTCTTGCAATTTTTTTATACGCAAAATACCTTGCTTGCAAGATAGTAAAAAACTTTCTTTGTCTAATTCTAAAATTTCTCCTTCTTGTTTAAATATTTTATTTTCATCTATAAGTTCTAATTCTAAAAATTTCAAACCATTAGCTAAAAAAATATTTGGCCAAGGGGTAAAAGCGAGGTATTTTTGATAAATTTTTCTTGCATTGTTTAATGTAATCATCCCATCTTCTTTTTTTATTTTTGCACATTGGGTTGCTAAATTTTCATCTTGTTTTTTAGGGATTAAATTTTCAAAATTTAAAAGAGTAGAAATGATAAGTTTTGCAGCTAAATTGGCTAATATTTCAAAAACTTCGCTTGAATTTTTATCTTTAATATCACATTCTAAACTTTCAAGTATAGCACCTGTATCTAGTCCTTCTTCCATAAGCATAGTACAAACTCCACTTTTTTCATCACCATTTAAAATCGCGCTTTGAATAGGACTAGCACCGCGATATTTTGGCAATAAAGAGGCATGTAAATTTACACAAGGAGCTATATCTAAAATGGCTTTAGGTAAAATTTTTCCATAAGCGGCCACTACGATAAAATCGGGTTTTAAGTCGCTAATTTGTTTAATGATTACTTCATCTTTTAATGATTTAGGTGTGAAAATTGGAACACAAGAAGAATGATTGCTTAAAAAAGCTTTTGTATGACTTGGAGTTAAAATTTGTTTTCTACCTACTGCTTTATCAGGTTGAGTAAAAAGTGCCATGATGTTAAAATTCTCATTTTCTAAAAGAGCTTTTAAAATGCAAGTTGCATAAGCTGGGGTTCCCATAAAAATTATTTTTTTCATTAGATCCATCTTGATATTTTTTTGAAATGGTATCTAATTTGAATTTAAAAATGCTTTATCTTTAACCATTCTTTATTTTTTATCATTTTAAAAATGTTATAATAAAAATTATCTGGAGTTGGAAAAATGTCTTTTATTATTGAAATGCTTAAAAATAATAAGTTAAAATTTTTATCCTTTTTGTTTTTTTCTTTTATAACGAGTATTGTAGGGGTTTTTACTCTAATTTTTATCAATGATTATTTGCTTAAAAGTGTGCAAAATATACCTATTTTTTATTTTCTAATTTTACTTTTAGTTTTTTTTGTGAGTTCGACTATAGTAGAACTTGGATTGAGTATTTTTGGACAAAATTTTATTTTTAAAATGCAAAAGCGTATTGTAAAGCAAATTTTAGACACTCCTTTGCTTCGAGTGGCTAAGGTAGGAAAAGCAAGAATTTTAGCATCTTTAGGATCTGATGTTAGAAATATATCTTTTGGGCTTTTGCGTTTGCCTGATTTTTTGCAATCAAGCATTTTGATTTTTTGCACGAGTGTTTATTTGTGCTATCTTTCTGTTGAAATTTTTATTTTTTGTGCGGTTTGGATCGCAATTGTTTTTATAACAAATCATTTTTTAATGATGAAAGTTTATTATTATTTTCGTAAGGCTAGAGAAAATGATGATGCTTTGCAAAACAATTATCAAAATATACTTGATGGCCATAAAGAACTTTTAATCAATCAAGATAGAGCTAAGCTTTATTACGAGCTTGAATTTGAAAATAACGCAAAAGCAAAAAAGATAAATAGCACTTTAGGCAATCTTTTTAATAATTTATTAAACAATTGGACAAATGTAACACTTTTAGCTTTAGTGGGTATGGAGTTTTTTTTAGCTTTAAAATATAATCTAGCAAGTGTAAATGAAGCAACCACTATAGCTCTTTCTATTTTATTTTTAAGAACTCCTTTGGTTTCTATGATCTCTTCTTTTCCTACCTTACTTTTAGCAAAAATTGCTTTGGATAAAATCGAAAAATTAGAACTAGATGAATATAAAGAAGGTTTTAAAGAGATAGATTATATTAAAGATTGGAAACAAATTTCTTTTAAAAATGTTTCTTTTTCTTATGAAGAGAATTTCAGCTTAAATCCTGTAAGTATTGATATGAAAAAAGGAGAACTTGTATTTTTAATCGGCAAAAATGGAAGTGGAAAATCAACTTTTTGTATGCTTTTAGCAGGACTTTTTAAACCAAGCGATGGCGAAATTTATGTGGATAATATGCGAATTGATGATGAAAAAAGCTTAAAAAAATATAGATCGCTGATTTCTGCAGTTTTTAGCGATTTTCATCTTTTTAGCAAAACTTTAAGTAAAAATGGTTTTGCAAGCGAAGAAAAAATTGCTTTTTGGCTTAATTTTTTAGAGCTTGAAAATAAAACAAATGTTGTAGATAATGAATTAACTTTTACCAAGCTTTCTACAGGGCAAAAAAAACGTTTGGCCATGCTTATAGCCTTACTCGAGCAAAGGGATGTTTTGATTCTTGATGAATGGGCAGCAGATCAAGATCCTGTATTTAGAAAATTTTTCTATAAAAAGCTTTTACCTTTATTAAAAGAACAAGGTAAAACTATTTTTGCCATTACTCATGATGATGCTTATTTTGATAGTGCTGATCGAATTTTACTTGCACAAGAAGGCAATATAAATGAGTTAAAGGGTGAAAATATTAAAGAGTTGGCAAAAAATTTAGTAGAAAATTTTAATTAAAGCCTAAAAATAGGCTTTAAATTATTTTGTATAAAGTTTTTTTTCTATATCAATATAAAATTTAGCAATTTGATTATAAGCAACTTCCCAAGCTTTAAGAGTAGCCTCATCTGGATTTAAAAGATTTTTAATTGCTTTTAAAAGACAAACTCCGACTATAGGATAATGCTCCTCTTTAACTCCTAAATTTACATGAGTTGTAGCAACTTTATCTACAAAAGACCTCATATTTTCTAAGTTATCTATATTTTTAGCCGCCATCAAAATAGCCATTGCTAAAGCTTTTGGTTGTTCTCCTGAATTTTGCTTTTCCATGTTAAACATAGATTTTACTTCGGGATAATCATTAAACATGATTTTATAAAATTCTTTAGTTAAATCTTCTCCATTTTTTTGTAAAATTGGTATGCAATCTTTGATGATTTGAATTTGTTCTTGAGTCATATTTTTCCTTTTTAATATATTTTTAATTACAAAAAAGCAATTATATATAAAATTAAAGAGTAAAAAAATAACCTATGTTAATTTTCCAAATCATTAAAAAAATCTCTCATAAGCATAGCTAAGCCTTTGTAAAAATCGCTTTTTGCTCCTTTTTCTAAGTCATTATTCCACATATTAAACCAAGTAAAAAACTCTTTTTCTAAAAATTCTTTCAAGGTTTTTTTATCATCATTTTTTAGCAATTCTTTAATAAATAAAAGTTCATTAATCAAACTATCTTGAGGTTCATTTTCTAAAAAAATTAAAAAATTGTATTTTAAGAAGATATTTTTGATTTTTTCAGAATTACTTGAGTAAATTTCTTTATCTTTATCGAGATAAAAAGAAGCATAAGGTGGAGCTTTAACAAAATTAATATCGCTTAAAAAAAGACGAGTAAAATCATATCCGATTGTTTTTTCATCTTCTTTAGAATAACTTAACAGTCTTAAAGCTTCTTTTTGTAAAGGATTTTCATTTTTTAAAAACCACCTTTGCCAGAGTTGCTCTTCTTGAATTTTCTCTAGCAAATCTTGTTTGGGTGGATTTTTTAAAAAAGTAATGAAAATATCTATTGCTAGATATTTCATTAAAAGTGTCCTAGCATAATTTGTGTGCTTATTAGACCATAAAATAGCATTCTAGTGATAAATACTCCTATAAAAGCACACAATAGGGCAAAATAGGTAAAAAATTTACTTTGGAATTTTTCATAAAGATAGTTATTTAAATACCAACAAGTGATACTTAATCCCAAAAATGCAAAAGATGATCCTATAAACCAAATATAAGTTCCCCCTAAAAGCTCAAAAGGATTGACAAGCCCCATAATCCAAGTTTGTCCTACGTGCAAGGTTTGTAAAACAATAGCCGTGCTTAATAAGCCTATACCAATAAGTCCTGCAAAAAAAGACATTTTTCTTTCGTGTTCACCTTCTTCAAAGAAGCAATAATAAAGAATAGAACCCAAAAAAATCGCACTAGCAAAAAAATAAAGCAAAGTGATTTTAAAATCCCAAGTCGGCACACTTTTTTGCATAGAACCATAAGCGCCACTCATAAAGAAAATTCCTAAAATTCCGCATAGCAATGTTAGAAAAAAGATCCATTTTTTATTTTTAAAATAAAGTAAAAAGCCAAAAACACAAACAAGAGAAGAGAATAAAATTTCATTATTCATCCAACCTACATACCATTGATTATTAGCATAAAAAAATCCAAGTCGGTTAAGAACATTAAAAATATGTGTTATGTCATTTAAGTGAAAAAAAGAAGGTATAAAAGCTACGATCATAGCTATACCTAAAAAAAGCCCAAAAGATTTTAAATGAGTAAAATTTTTATAGCCATTTAAAAAAGCAGGAGCATAGACAAAGCTAAGCCCGATAAAGGCTTGCGCGAGTATGGTAAAAAGCACTAAAGGCATTTCGCTAAAAATATGATTAAAGGATGTCATTTTTTACTCCTTGATAATTTTGTGGCAAATGAAAAATTGCGCTTTTATTTCCTGAAGGTAAGCTATGTTTTTCAGGCACTATACATAAATTTGGATGCGTGATGCTTGCATCAGGTAAAGGAGTGATTGAAGCTAAATTTCCATGTTTTTCTCTTAATTTAGCAATATCTCCAGCTTTTAAGGCTCTAAAAGGACAAGAATCCACACAAATTGGATTTTTTCCTTCTTTAAGTCTATCATAACAACCATCGCATTTGCTCATGTGCCCACTTTCGTGATTAAATTGTGGAGCACCATAAGGACAAGCCATAGCACAAGCTTTACATCCTATACACATGCTATCTTCAACCTTCACTATGCCCCATTTTACCTTCATAGTTGCACCCGTTGGACAAGCTTTAAGACAGGCTGGATCAGAGCAGTGATTGCAAGATATAGAGGTATAATAAGCAAAAACGTTTTGCTCTACACTCCCATCTTCTTCTTTGCAAGTCCAATTACCACCTTCTGTTTCAAAAACACGGCGAAAATTTACTCCAACAGGCATATTTTTATAATCTTTACAAGATAAAGAACAAGTTCTACAGCCTACGCATTTGCTTTGGTCAAGCATAAAACCAAATTGTGAGTTTTCTTCTAAATTCATTTTACACTCCTTAAACTTTTGCAATTTCTACTAAAATAGAATGTTGTCCATTGCCTTTTGAAATAGCAGTTGGCACTATACTAGCTAAAGAATTAACGCAAGTTCCTACATCGATACCATTTTCATATTTAGCCCAAGCTCCTTGAGGAGTGACTGCGCAACCTGGTATGATTTTTGGTGTTACTTTGGCCATTCCTTGGATAATACCTAAATCATTTCTAACTTGGATCATATCTCCTGTTTTAATACCTCTTGCTTGTGCATCAATAGGATTGATCCAAATTTCTTGAGGGTTTGTTTCTCTAATTTGTGGAATTTCCCAAAAACTAGAATGAGTCCTTCCTTTATAGTGATATCCATAAAATTGTAAGGGATATTTTTCTTTTAAAGGATCAAGTATGCCTTCTCTTTGGCTTTCAAATACAGGAATAGGAACGATTTGCTGTCCTTCTCTTAATTTCCAAGTTTTTTGCATTTTTGCAAGTTCGTTGCTGTAAATTTCGATTTTACCACTTGGAGTTTTTAAAGGATGATTGATAGGATCTTTTATAAAACTTTCAAGTGCAACAACAGGTTTAACCGGATCAAATTTTACAAGTCCTTTTTCGCACATTTCTTCAAAACTTGGCAAGAGTAGATTTTTTTTCATACTTTCTTCATAAAGATATTTTAACCAATCTTTTTGGGTTTTTCCTTCGCTAAATTCTTGTTCTATACCTAATCTTTTAGCAAGTTCAATACACATTTCATAAATAGGTTTTGCCTCGCCCACAGGTTCTATAGCTTTTTGACAATAGATAATATAAGGCCTATTGCTATAATATCCTGCACTAGGAAGAATAAAATCTTCTTGTTCTAAAGTTGTAGCATCAGGTAAAATATAATCAGCATAATTATTAGACGGCGTTCTTGTAACATTGATATCAACGATGCATTCACACAAACTTTCATCACTTAAAATACGATCGACTTCTTTAATAGTGCTATGCTGATTGGTTAAGCAATTGCCAGATATATTAAAAATAAATTTGATATTTTGTTTGAGCTGTTTTGTTCCACGCACCCCATCACTAAGATCCGTCATTTCTTTACCGCGATAAATAGCATCCGTATATAAAAAACAAGGTATAGAGTCTTTAATAGGATTTTCGCAAGGTATAGTCATCAAATCATAATAGACACTTGTTCCGGTGCGACAGCCTGTATTACCTCCTTCTATGCCTATACTTCCTATCATGCAAGCTAAAGTTGCAATAGCTCTCGCATTTTGCTCCCCATTAGAATGTCTTTGCACTCCCCAGCCTTGTTCAATAAAGCAAGGCTTAGTTAAAGCGATTTCTCTTGCAAGTTGAGTGATGTGACGAGATGGAATTTTTGTGATTTTACTCGCCCATTCGGGAGTTTTTTCTATACCATCATAAGTTCCTAAAACATAACTTTCATAACTTGAATTTTTAGGTGCATCGCTTGGTAAGGTATTTTCGCTAAAACCTATAGTGTAAGTATCAAGAAATTTTCTATCCAGTAAATTTTCTTTAATCATCACATAGGCTAAAGCTGCGATTAAGGCCGCATCTGTTCCAGGGGCTATTGGAATCCATTCATCACAATGCCCTATACAAGAATCATTATATCTTGGATCAATATGGATAATCTTACAACCACTTTCTTCTAAAGCTTTATGATAAGCATAGCCTATACCACCTCCGCCCATTCTCGTTTCTACATGATTAGCACCAAAAAAGATAGCGAGTTTTGCAGAACGTAGAGTCGCGATATCGCTTGCGGGAGATCCTCCATAAAAATAATTCATTGCATTTGTAATTTGTGCTGTTGAGTAAGAATTATAATAATTTAGATAGCCTCCGTACAAAGTTAAGAGTCTTGCAAAAGGAGATAAAGATCCATAACAATTTCCGAGCAAGGAGCCGTAGGAGCCAGTAGAATAAGTGATAAAAAATGCTTCATTTCCATATTTTTCTTTTACCTCTTTCATTTTTGAAGCGATTTCATCGAAAGCTTGTTCCCAAGAAATAGGCATAAATTTACCTTCTCCTCTTTTACCCACTCTTTTTAAAGGCCTTTTAAGTCGATTGGCATTATAAACCTTATATCTTGAACTTCTTCCTCTAATACAAGCTCTGACTTGACGTGCGTCAAACTCATCTTCTCCTTCATTGTCTGTGCTAACGTATTTTACAACCCCATCTTGAGTATGAACTTTAATAGGGCATTTTGTTCCACAATTTACATTGCACCCTGCCCATTTTGTTATCATAGGCGAGGTTTTTAATAAATTTGAACTTAACTGCATAGGGGTTAAAGCTAAACCACCAAATAAAGAACTCCATTTTAAAAAATCTCTACGATTTTGCTGCATGTGTGCTCCTTTGTATTTTGTTACAAAATATTTAATCATTATATTCCAAAAAAATATAAAATTCAAGTAAAATTAAGACTAAAAATATATTAAAATAGGGATTTACTTGTATAATTTTGATATTTAACCAATATTTATATTTATTTTAGTTTTTATAAATATTTAAATTTTGTAATGTAAAAATTTTATATTGATTTATCCCCTCTAGGGGCTTGTGGCTTGTTTGGTTTTATTTTATAATTAAATAAATATAATTTTTAAGGAAAAAGATGTTTAGATTTTGGATTTTTATCTTGGTTTTGTTTGTAAATTTGCAAGCAAATATTCCAAAAGATACTTTAATCATCGCAGTAGAAAATGAAATTTCAAGGATAAATCCTGCATATAGTGAAGATCATGATGTGCTTATTAATCTTATTTTTTCTGGACTTGTTTATTTTGATCAGAATATGAGTTTAAAACCAGATTTAGCAAAGTCTTGGAAAATCAGTAAAAATGGTTTAGTTTATGATATTTTTTTAAGGGATGATGTTTTGTGGCATGATGGAGTAAAATTTAGCGCCCAAGATGTTAAATTCAGTATAGATGCTTTTAAAAATTCGAAAAATAATTCTCCATTGTATGTTAATTTTGATAATGTAAAAAAAATAGAAATAATCAATCCTTATCACATAAAAATCACGCTTTTTGAACCTTATCCGGCTTTTTTAGATGCTTTAAGTATAGGAATACTGCCAAAACATTTGCTTGAAAATAAAGATCTAAATACAGCTTCTTTTAATGAACATCCTATAGGAACAGGAGCTTATAAATTTGTTGAGTGGAAAAAAGGAGAATATGTAAAATTAGAAGCTAATGATAAATTTTATCGAGCTAAGGTTAAAACTCCAAAATTAATCATAAAGCATATTTTTGATCCTTTAATTGCGAGTATGGAACTTAAAAATGGCACTATAGATGCTGCTTTGATCGACAATTCTTTATTAAATATCTTTAAAAATAATCCAAAATTTAAGATTTTAAGAGAAAAATCGGTTGATTATAGAGCTTTAATGTTTAATTTAAATAATGAATTTTTAAAAGATGTAAGAGTAAGAAAAGCGTTAAATTATGCCGTAGATAGAGAAAGTATAGTGAAAAATCTCTTGCATGGATATGGCATGGTTGCCTTTCATCCTTTGCAAAATTCTTGGGCAAATCCTAAACATTTTAATTCTTTTAATTATGATGCATTAAAGGCAGAAAAATTACTTTTAGATGCTGGTTTTACTAAAAATAAAGATGGAATTTTTCAAAAAAATGGAAAAGAATTGAAATTTCAAATTTATGCTATGAGTAATGATCCTTTAAGGGTAAGTTTAGCAGGAATTTTGCAAAGTGAATTTAGAAAAATTGGGGTTTTAACACAGGTTGTAGCAAAGCCGGCTGGTAGTTTTGATTATTCCAAGGCTGATAGTTTTGTTATCGGCTGGGGGAGTCCTTTTGATCCTGACTTTCATACTTTTAGAGTTTTTGAAAGCTCTCAAGATAGTGATTTAAATGAACAAGGTTGGAATTTTGGGCATTATCATAATAAAAAAGTTGATGATTCTTTATTTAGAGCTAGAAATACTTTTGATCTAAATGAACGCAAAAAATACTATAAAGAATTTATTGATGCTTTATATGATGATCCCCCTTTTATTTTTCTTGTTTATTTAGATTTTGCTTTAGTTTATGATACTAAGGTTAAAGGCATTGAGCCTAGAATTTTGGGTCATCATGGTGTGGGTTTTACTTCAAATATTTATGAATGGGTTAAGCAATAGTGCTTTCGCGTTTATTTTTTGGTATTTTAGTAGCCTTTTTAAGCACTTTTTTATGCTTTACAATATTGCATTTTAGTAAAGTTAATGTAAGTTATGCTAATGGTAGCAATACTCAAAGCAAAGAATTTGTTAAAAGAGTGGAAAAAAATTTAGGACTTGATAGGCCTTTATTAATTCAATATAGAAATTGGATTTTTAAAGCTTTAAAGGGAGATTTTGGTGTATCTTTTTTAAGCGGAGAAAGGGTGTTAAAGATTATAAAAGAAAGGTTTTTAAATACTTTGATTTTAAGTTTTAGCGCCCTAGGCATTTTATTTTTTTTGAGTATTTTTTTGGCTTTTGTGGAGTATCATTTTAAAAATAGTTTTATAGAAAAAATCATTACTTTTGCAACATTAAATTTTTTCGCCCTGCCTCCTTTGGTGATCGCATTGATTTTTATATTTATTTTTAGCTTTTTTGGCCATTTTTTATCAATCGGTGATATAGAATTTGAAAATGACTTTTTTAGTCGTTTAAAACATCTTATTTTTCCTATTTTGGTTCTTGTTTTATCTCATTTGGCTTTATATTTAAGAATAGCAAGAAATTTCATCCATGAGTGTTTTTCTCAAATTTTTATACAAAATCTTTATGCTAGAGCTTTAAAACAAAGTGATATTAATCATTTAGTTTTAAAATATTGTTTAGGTTCGATTATATCTTATTTTGGAGCTACTGCTTTAAATTTCATCATGGGAACTTATATTGTAGAAAATATTTTTAATTTTAGCGGCATTGGATTTTTATTGATTCAAAGTATTATTTATAAAGATTTTCCTGTGGTTTTGGCTTTATTATTCTTAAGTGTTCTTTTTGTGACATTGCTAAGTTTTTTAAGTGATATAATTTCTCAAATTTTAAATCCAAAGTTAAGAAAGTTTTCTTTTGTTTAAGATTTTTATTTATCTTTTACCCTTAATCGTTTTATCTATATTAGCTTTACTAGCACCATTTTTAGCTTCGTTTGATATTTTATCAATACATTTGCAAAATGCTTATCAAGCTCCAAATCAAATTTATATTTTAGGTACGGATTTTTTGGGTAGAGACTTGTATTCTCGTTTGCTTTTTGCTTTGAGAAATTCTTTATTAATAGGAGTTTTTGGTTCATTTTTATCCATTTTTTTTGCGATTTTTTATCTTTTTTTGGCGCGTTTATTTTTTTATACTTTTTGGATGAGAATATTAGATCTTTTATTAGCCTTCCCTGCTTTTTTATTATTGATGTTTTTTCAAAATTTTATGAGTATAAATATGCTACTCATGAGTGTATTAATCGCTTTAATACATTGGTGTTTCGTCGCTAGGATGCTTGAGAGTGAATTAAAAAAATTAGAGAGTTTGGAATTTTATAAAGCAAGTATAGTTTTAGGAAGAACTCCTTTGAAAATTTTTTTGAAAGATCTTTTACCGGCTTTAAAATCATTGATTTTTACACTTTTTATTTTTAATATTATCCATGCTATTGCTACAGAATCCACTTTAAGTTTTTTTGGGCTTGGTATGGGGTTTGAAATTCCAACTTTGGGAATTTTATTAAATGATTTTTCAAAAGCAGTTTTTGTAGGAGCTTGGTGGGTAATATTTTTTCCACTTTTAACTCTTATATTACTTTTTTTACCGCTTTTATGGTTGGGTAATTTTTTACAGGATCGCTGGGGAGTGAGATCTTGAGAGTTAAAAATTTAAATATAAGTTTTAAAAATAAAATTTTACTAAAAAATATTAGCTTTGAACTAAAAAAAGGTCAAGCTTTAGCGGTGCTAGGAGAAAGTGGGGTAGGAAAAAGTTTATTAAGTAAAGCTTTGGTGAGGCTTTTGGATTCTAAATTTAGTTTAACTGCTGATGAATTTAGCTTCAATGGAGTTGAAATTTTAAAGCTAAAGAAAAATCAACTTAGAGAATTTAGATCTAAAGTCGCATTAGTGTTGCAAGATAGCGAGTTAAGTTTATATCCTTATATGGACATAGGAAAATTATGCTCTTTTATTTTAAAAACTCATACAAATTTAAATCAAAAAGAGTATAAAAAATATGTTTTTTCTTATTTTGAAAAATTGGGTTTTGAAAATTTGGATTTATTATGGCATTCTTATCCTCATGAGTTAAGTGTAGGGATGGCTAGGAGAGTGGGTTTAGCTTTAGCTTTATTGCACAAGCCAGAAATTTTAATTTGTGATGAGGTAAATGCTTCATTGGATGAAAAAAATAATCAAAAAATCATTCAAATTTTAAAAGAGCTAAAAAAAGATATTGCTTTGGTTTGTATCACTCATGATTTGCATTTAGTGCATTCTTTGGCTGATGAAATTCTTCTCATAGAAAAAGATAAAACTAAACTTTATACTTTGGATCAATTTTTAGGAAATATGAATGCTTAAAGTACATCATTTGGGTAAATTTTATGAGATAAAAAAACATTGGTATTTAAAAAAAGAAAGATATACAGTTTTTAAAAATATCAATTTTTCTCTAGAGCAAGGTGAAAATTTAATGATTTTAGGGCAAAGTGGTTGTGGAAAAACGACTTTGGCAAAAATACTTTGTTTTTTAGAAAATCCAAACGAGGGTGAAGTTTTATATCAAAATCACAATGTACATAAGATCAACAAAGAAAAACAAAGACTTTTAAGAAAAGAAATGCAATATTGCTTTCAAGATCAAAAAATGGCTTTAAATCCCTATAAAAAAATTAAGAATTTAATACAGGATGGTTTGGAAAATTTTAATTTAAAAAAGAATGATGAGGTGATTTTTGATTTTTTTGATCGTTTTGGCTTAAAGCGACAAATTTTAGAATGTAAACCTTATGAATTAAGCGGCGGAGAAGCTTCTCGTATAGGACTTATCCGCGCTTTAATTTTAAAACCTAAATTATTGATTTTAGATGAAATAACTTCAATGCTTGATGCAAAAAATTCTAACGAAATTCTTTGTTTTTTAAATCAATACCAGCAAAAATATAATATTTCCTACATTTTTATTACTCATCATAAAAATTTATTTGATAAATTTAAGTATAAAGAAATCCAATTTTAACATAAAATTAATATAATTTTTTTTACTCTAAGTTTTAATATAGAAAATTTAGAGTAAAATGTTATCCTTTGTGTAATAAAATTTTATTGCGAGACAATAAAAAATGTTTAAATTAAGAAGGAGAGCAAATGTCTCATATAGATGTAGCACACCCTTATTTTGGTATATTTTTAATGATAGTGCTTGCTAGTATGATCTTTTTCGGATTAGTTTTTTTAGCTTCAAAAATTGGCAATAATTTTGCTTCAAAAAATCGAAAAAGATTAGGACTTGGAATTTATGAATGTGGTCCTATACCTGTTAAACAAGCAAATAAAATTAATTCTCAGTTTTTTATTGTCGCTTTGATATTTATTCTTTTAGATATTGAAGTCGTATTTTTATTTCCTTGGGCTTTGATTTTTAAAAGCCTAGGATGGTTTGGACTTTTAGAGGTATTAATTTTTATTTTACTTTTAGGAGTAGGTTTTTTATATGCATATAAAAAAGGAGCGTTTGCATGGCAGAGCATCAAATAAATTATGCTAGCGGTTTACCAGTAGTTTTAACTAGCGTTGATAAGCTTGTTCAGTGGGGTAGAAGTAACTCTTTATGGGCTTTATCTTATGGTTTGGCGTGCTGTGCTATAGAAATGATGGCAGCAGGGGGTTCAAGATACGATTTTGACCGCTTTGGAACTATTTTTAGAGCTTCTCCTCGTCATAGTGAAGTGATGATTATCGCAGGAACTTTGAGTAAAAAACACGCTGAATTTACAAGAAGACTTTATGATATGATGCCTGAACCTAAGTGGGTTATTTCAATGGGAAGTTGTGCGAATACTGGAGGAATGTTTAATACTTATTCTACGGTGCAAGGAGTGGATCGTATTATACCGGTAGATATTTATGTACCAGGTTGTTCTCCTCGTCCTGAAAGTTTTCAATTTGCTTTGATGATTTTGCAAAAAAGAATTCGAAAAGAAAAAGCAAGTCGTAAAATTGCACCAAAAAGGTTGGTATAAAGATGAGAAAATATAGCGATAAAAAAGATGTTCAATTAAAAAATTATTATAAAGATAGATTTTATCATGCTCCGCATACAACCAAGATTAATGTTGACGAGAGTAAATTTAAACAAGATTATCAAATTTTAAAAGAGCAAATTGGAATTTTAGATTCTTTTATAGAACTTGATTTTTGGGTGATTCAAATCAACAAAGAAGACAATATTAAAACCTTGCAAATTCTTAAAAATCTAGGCTATGTATCTTTCACTGAAGCTAGTGCTATTGATTTTGTCGCTTCTAGAAATGGTTTTGAAGTTTTCTATCAGCTTTTAAATATTGATAAAAAATTAAGAGTAAGGGTTAAAACTTTTGTAGGTATCAAAGAAAGATTGCAAAGTGTCACTGGTGTTTTTAAGGGAGCTAATTGGAGTGAGAGAGAAATTTATGACATGTATGGAATATTTATCATCAATCATCCAAATTTAAAACGTATTTTGATGCCTGATGATTGGTATGGCCATCCTCTTTTAAAAACCTATCCTTTAAAAGGAGATGAGTTTGCACAATGGTATGAAATTGATAGAATTTTTGGAAAAGAATATCGTGAAGTTGTTGGACCTGAACAAAGAGATTCTGGCTTTGTGGATGATAAAGATACTCTTAATTTTGCAAGAATTTATCATGAAACCGCCAAAGGAGCTAATCCTAAAGAAATATCTTTCAAACAAGAATATCAAGAAGAAGAAGGCGTTGCTTTTGTGAAAAAAGTCAAACGCGATCAAGCAAAAATTTTAGAGAAAAGGCGTTAAAATGCAAATTCCTAGCAAGTTAAAACCTTATTATGAAAATATAGCTTTTGAGCAAGAAGATTCAAAAATGATCATCAATTTAGGGCCTCAGCACCCTTCAGCGCACGGAAATTTACGTCTTATTTTAGAGCTTGATGGAGAGCAGGTTGTTAAGGCACGTCCAACCATAGGTTATATGCATCGCGGTATGGAAAAAATGGCTGAAAATATGATCTATCAAGAATTTATTCCTACAACCGATAGGATGGATTATGTTGCAGCTTCTTCAAACAACTATGCTTATTGTGCTGCAGTTGAAAAATTATGCGGTTTAGAAATTCCACGCAGAGCCCAAGTGATTCGTATGATACTATTAGAACTTAATCGTATAGGATCGCATTTGCTTTGGCTTGCAACCCATGCACTCGATATCGGAGCTATGACTGTATTTTTATATTGTTTTAGAGAAAGAGAATATGTTTTAGATTTGATTGAAAAGTATTGTGGAGCAAGACTTACACATTCTTCAATGAGAATTGGCGGAGTAATGCTTGATTTACCTGAAGGCTTTTTGCAAGAACTTTTAGCCTTTTGCGATAAATTTCCTAAAGATATCGCTGATTATGAAGCTTTATTGGATGATAATCGAATTTGGCGTTTAAGAACTGAAAATGTCGGCGTGGTAACTAAGGAACAAGTTTTAAATTGGGGTTGTAGTGGAGTGCTTTTAAGAGGAAGTGGAATTTGCTATGATATACGCAAAGAAGAACCTTACTTGCTATATGATGAAGTGGATTTTGGTGTGCCTTATGCAACTCAAGGCGATTCTTATGCAAGATATAAAATTTATATGCAAGAATTTAGAGAAAGTCTTAAAATTTTAAGACAATGCGCAGCCCTTTATAAAGATACACCTCCTGAAATTTTAGCCAATCATCCAGAATATGTTAGCGCTTCAAAAGAGCAAATTTTGACACAAAATTATTCACTCATGCAACATTTTGTTTTGGTTACTCAAGGCTTAAAGCCTCCAAAAGGCGAAGTTTATGTGCCTACTGAAAGTCCAAAAGGCGAGTTAGGATTTTTTATCCATAGTGATGGAAGCGGAAGACCTTATCGTTTAAAAGCTAGAACTCCTAGTTATTGGCATTGTTCTTTTTTTGAAGAAATGTTAGTGGGAACGTATTTAGCGGATGTGGTTGCGATCATGGGTAATGTAAATATAGTTTTAGGTGAGATTGATCGATGAGAAGGGTAGATTTAAGAAAGAGCAAAGCGCTCTTTGAGGATTTAGCACAGACTATTAAAGAGGCTAAGGTAGGGGAAGTATTGGTGATTCTTTTTGAAATCGGTGATTTTTCTGCTGTAGAAAAAAGTTTTTCTTTTGTAAAAGAAAATGGATGTGAACTTCTTAATTCTTTAAAATTCAATCAAGTCGATTGGACTATCGTTATAAAAAAGGAAAGTGTATGATTTATGAAAAGGCACTTTGTTTTTTAGATATGCCAAGCATTAAAAATAAAGATTTATGCACAAGAATTCAAGGCGAGAATATTAATATTTCTTGCTTAGAGGATAAGTTTTTAAAAGCTAAATTTTACAAATGTGAAATTGCAAGTTTGAGTTTTGTTTTAGCCTTGCTTTGTAAAATGAGCGATGAAAATGCTTTTCAAGATTTAGATGAAGGTTATTTAAGTGCTGAATCTTGTTTTGGAGAAGAAGAAGCAAGCGATACATTGGATTTTTTAAAAATGGCAAAATATTTAATCATAGATAAAAATATTGATTTATACAAAGACAGCGAAAATATAAAATATTTTTTAAATTTTTTAAGCCAAAAGTATCAGCTTAAAATTTTAGACAGCAATGAAAAAGAATGCCATTTTGAAAATGCAAAATTTAATCCTTTAAAAGAATTAGATAATTACGATGGATTGGTGCTTTTTAAGGCTGATTTGGATGACAATAATTTACATTGCTCGAAGCAATTTTTACAAATTTCAAAATGCAAAGATCAAAGCGAAGTAGAAATTTTAGCCAAAGATTTCAATCTTAAAACCACACTTTGTTTAGATGAAAATTTACAAGGCACTATCGGTTTTTTAAATCATGAAAATTTTGGTTTTGATTTTACTCAAATTCGCATAAAGGAAGCAAAATGACAGTTAAAATAAATGGTATAGATTGCGCCTTTGAAGAAGGCGAATATATCCTTAACATAGCAAGAAGAAATGATATTTTTATTCCTGCAATTTGTTATTTGACCGGTTGTAGCCCTACTTTAGCGTGTCGTATGTGTATGGTAGAGGCTGATGGTAAAAAGGTTTATTCTTGCAATACCAAAGCAAAAGATGGTATGGTTGTAGAAAGTGATTTGCAAAATTTATGGGATGAGAGAAATGAGATTATGCAAGCTTATTGTATCAATCACCCATTAGAGTGTGGAGTTTGTGATAAATCCGGTGAATGCGAGCTTCAAAATTTCACACACAAATCAAGAGTAAATGTGCAAAGACATTGGATAAAAGACACTCATAAACCACATAAACATTGGGGGATGATTAATTATGATCCAGCTCTTTGTATAGTTTGCGAACGCTGTGTTACAGTTTGTAAGGATAAGATCGGTGAAAGTGCTTTAAAAACTGTTCCACGTGGAGGAGATGCTGTAGATACTGGTTTCAAAGAAACAATGGGCAAGGATGCTTATGCAATTTGGACAAAATTCCAAAAAAATTTAATCGGTCCATCTAATGGCGAAAGTTTAAATTGTTCTTTTTGTGGAGAATGTACAAGCGTATGTCCAACAGGAGCTTTGATCGGATCAAAATTTCAATACAGCTCTAATGCTTGGGAGCTTACAAGAATCCCAGCAGCAAATCCTCATTCTAGTGATTGTGAGCTTATGTATTATGATATCAAACAAAGTGGAATTAGCAATCAAAAACCTAAAATTTATCGCGTGAGTAATGACTTTGCTTTTGCAACTTTAAATAAAGCAGCAAGATTTGGTTTTGATACTGAAAATGAAGCTATAAAAGACGAAAAAACTTTCAATGAACTTGTAGCACTTTTTGAAAAAAATGAAATTAAAAATATTAAATTCAATAGCTTTATAACCAATGAAGAAGCTTTGATTTTGCAAAATTTAAAACATAAATTTAATCTTAATCTTATCAATGAAGAAGCTTTAAAATTCAAAGAATTTCTTAATGAATTTATAGAAAATTCGGGAGAAATGTATAATGCTGTAAGTGATGATATCACTAAGAGCGATTTTTTAGTGGTTTTAGGAACTTTATTAAGATATGATGCGCCAACTTTAAGTTACAAAGTTAACAATTCTTTAGTGATGAATAAAGGAGCAGGGCTTTATTTTCATCCTATAGGAGATTTGGGTGTTGAAAAATATTCCAAGAATTTTCTTTCATGTGTCCATAAAAGTGGAAATGAAGAGCAAATTTTATATTTCTTACTTCAAAAATTTACAACAGATGAAAGCATTAAGGCTCATTTAGCTGAATTTTTTGTTAAAGAAAATAAAGAAATTGAGGAAACAATCAATGAAGAAGTGATTGAAAAAGTTATAGAAAAAGATGAAGAAGGCAATGAGATCGAAAAAGAAGTGAAAAAAATTGTTTCAAAAAAAGTAAAAAAGAATATAGAAGCACAACGTTCTGCTTTTGCTAAAAATTTAGGTTTAGATGAAGATAAGCTTGAGGATTTATTGCTTAAAAAGTCTAAATTTACTCTTGTAGTTGGTAGCGATTTTTACTTCCATCATGATGCTAAAAAACTTGCTAAGTTATTAGCACTGATACAAACAAGCACTCCTTTTAAAGTTTTTCTAAATCCTACACATACTAATACTTTAGGTGTAGCGATGATTTGTGATTTAAGTGCTGATAAAGCAGAAGGTAAAACTTTGGGTTATAATGAAAAAGGAGATTTTACATTTTCTTATGAGGAACACGCTGATTTAGCAAGTTCTAGTTTAAATCAGCAAGAAGGAACATTTTTAAATTACGATAAAAGAGTGGTTCCAACAAACGCTGCTTTAGAATTTGGCGGATATTATTTAAATGATCTAGCTAATGCTTTAGGGTTTGATCAAGAATATACCATTGATTATACAAAGAGACTTCCTATGGATAAAGGTTTCTCTCCTATTGAATTTGATAATTTGGAAAATTATTACACCAATGGCGGAGAATGCAAAAGGGGTTATCAGCTTAATTTAGATTGTTTTAAGAAAAACGCTAAGAAAGAATTTTTAGCTCCAAATTCCAATACTTTAGAGCCAAAAGATAATGATATTTTACTTTATAGTGCAAATCCTAGTTATCAATTTGGTAGATTTTCAAATCGTGCAAGTGCGATCAATGAAGCAATATTTATTGGAATCAGTGAAAATTTAGCCAATGAAAGAAATTTAAAAGATAAAGATTTAGTAAAAATTACAATCAATAATAAAGAAATAAGCTTAAGTGTGCGTATAGACAAGGATATAAAAAATGGAGCTTATTTGCCATATTTTGATGAAAAGATAGATACTTTGAGCTTTTTCGATCAAAGATTTGTTTTAGCACAAATACAAAAAATAGGAGCAAACAATGAGTGATTTTGCTTTTTTTGTTTTAGTAACTTTAATAAAATGCGTTATTGTAGTTGCATTTTTTGCGACTTTGGCAGGACTTGCAACCTATGCTGAAAGAAAAGTTTTGGCATATTTTCAACGTCGTATAGGGCCTGATATGGTGGGGCCTTTTGGGCTTATACAACTTGTTGCTGATATGATCAAGCTTTTCACAAAAGAGGATATTATTCCTTATAGTTCTCAAAAAATTATTTTTGCAATAGCGCCTCTTTTATCTGCTATTTGTGCTTTTGTTTCTTTAGCGGCTATTCCGATGTTACCTGAATTTACGCTCTTTGGGCATATTGTTCAGCCTTTAATTTCTGATATTAATGTGGCTTTACTTTTTGTTATAGGAACTTCTGGACTTTGTTTTTATGCGGTATTTTTAGGCGGGCTTTCAAGTAATAACAAATGGTCTATTTTAGGTGCCGCAAGAGGACTTGTAGCTATCATTTCTTATGAAAGCGTTGGAGCTTTGGCTTTAATGGCTATTGTGATGCTTGTAGGTTCTTTTTCTTTGGTGGATATTAACAATTATCAAAACGATGGAATTTTATCTTGGCTTATTTTTAAACAACCTTTAGCTTTTATACTTTTTGTTATAGCTCTTTTTATCGAAACTAATAGAACTCCACTTTGTCTAACAGAAAACGATGCTGAAATCGTTGCTGGTTATGGAACAGAATATTCCGGACTTCGTTGGGGTATGTTTTTCATCGGTGAATATGCTAGTATGATAGCGGGTGCTATTTTAATTTCTTTGTTATTTTTAGGAGGTTTTAATAGTTTTTGGATTATTCCTGGTTGGATTATGATGATCTTAAAATCAGCATTTATTTTCTTTTGGTATTTTTGGGCTAGAGCTGCTTTTCCTCAATTGCGTCCTGATCAGGTAATGAGAATGTGTTATTTAATTTTAATTCCTTTGGCAGTTTTAAATCTTTTAATTACAGCCTTAGCGGTGCTTTTATAGGAGTTTAAATGAGAAATTATTATTTGGTTGATGAAAAAAGAAAAACGCCTGTTACAACATGGCAAAAAATTTTACAAGCCTTAAGAAGGAGTATCAAGCTCGAGCTTTTCGTGGGTTTATGGGTGGTGATGCGTGAAATGCTTAAAAGAAATAACAGTGCAACCATAAAATATCCTTTAGAAAAACTCCAACTCGATAATCGTTATCGTGCAGTACATAGACTTATGCGTTTTATAGAAAGTGAAAATGAAAGATGTATAGGTTGTGGACTTTGTGAAAAAATTTGCATCAGTAATTGTATAAGAATGGAGACTTCCTTAGACAAAGATGGACGCAAAAAAGTAAATAATTATAGTATTAATTTAGGGCGTTGTATTTATTGTGGATTTTGCGCTGAAGTGTGTCCAGAACTTGCTATAGTTCATGGTTTAGAATACGAAAACGCAGCAGAGCAAAGATCTTATTTTGGTTATAAGCAAGATTTTTTAACTCCTATTGATAAATTAAAACAGCAAGTAGAATTTGAAGGGGCTGGAAGTCTAAGAAAAGATGCTGATTTATTGGTTAAGAAAACTCCAAACTATTATGATGCAATGCAAAATAAAGCCTTAGAAACTCAAGGTCAAGATTCACAAGGAGAAGTCAAATGATAGAAACTTTAGCCTTTGTATTTTTTAGTATATTTGTCTTAGGATTTTTTTTAATAGCGGTTTTAAGCAAAACTATGCTTTATTCTCTTTCAGCTTTAGCTGGAGGAATGGTATTTTTATCGGGATTTTATTTTTTATTGGATGCAGATTTTTTGGGCGCAATACAAATCATCGTTTATGGTGGAGCCGTACTTGGAATTTATAGTTTTGCTATGATGTTTTTTGATGCTTCTAAAGAATTTAAAGAAAAAATTAGATCTAAAAAAAGTTTTTTTGTTTTGATATTTTTAAGCGCCATTTTTCTTTTATTTGCTATTTTAGGTTTTAAATATCAAAATGTAAAAACAGATCTACCTTTGCAAGATTTAACTTTATTTGATAATAATCAGCAACTTGCTTTGCAGGTTTTCTCAAAATATCTTCTAGGCTTTGAATTTATAGCTATATTACTCTTGATTGCTCTTGTTTGTGCCATAGTGCTTACCCACAAAGAGCTTTTAAAGGAAAAACAATGATAGAAAAATATTTTTTTATAGCCATTCTAATGTTTGTGGTTGGACTTATTGGAATTTTAAAAAGACAAAATCTTATTATGTTATTTATTTCAAGTGAAATTTTGCTAAACGCTGCAAATTTAGCTTTAGTAGCGGCTTCAAAAATGCATCAAGATTTAAATGGTCAAGTTTTTGCACTTTTTATCATAGGCATTGCAGCTTGTGAAGTTGCTGTTGGGGTAGCTTTGTGTGTGCTTTGGTATAGAAAAAATGGCACATTAGAATTAAAAAGTTTAAAAGAGGAGGCTTAGTATGCAAAATTTAGTTTTGGTTTCACTATTAAGTCCTTTTGTATCTTTTTTGTTTGCAAGCTGTTTTTCTTTAAGCCAAAGAAAGGTTTTTGTAGGTTATATATGTGGGATACTTATAGCTATTGGAACTTTTTGTTCTTTGTATTTGCTTTTTAATAATTTTAGCGGCAATATAAGTTTTTTTGAATGGTTTATAGGGGTTAATTTTGGTTTTAATATAGACTCTATCTCGCTTACAATGATGTGTGTAGTCGGTATTGTAGCTACTTGTGTGCATTTTTATAGTATTTTTTACATGGCACATGATGAAGGATTTAACAAATTTTTTGCCTACTTAGGACTTTTTGTTTTTTCTATGCTTTTTTTAATCACAAGTGATAATTTTTTAGGTCTTTTTGTAGGTTGGGAAGGCGTTGGACTTTGCTCTTGGCTTTTAATAGGTTTTTGGTATAAAAATAATACTTATTCTTTTGCAGCTAATGAAGCTTTTATTATGAATAGAATTGCTGATTTAGGCATGCTTTTAGGAATTTTTTGGCTTTATATCCAAGTAGGAACTTTAAATTATGATGAAGTTTTTTCTAAGGTACAAAACCTTGATCATAATGCTTTGATTTTAATAGCAAGTTGTTTATTTATAGGTGCTATGGGAAAATCTGCACAATTTCCTTTCCATACTTGGCTTGCTGATGCAATGGCTGGGCCTACTCCAGTTTCAGCTTTAATCCATGCTGCAACCATGGTTACAGCAGGGGTTTATTTGGTTATTAGAGCAGGAGAAATTTATTCTTTAGTTCCTGAAGTTTCTTATTTTATAGCTATTCTTGGAGCTTTTGTGGCTATATTTGCAGCTTCTATGGCTTTAGTGGCAAGGGATTTAAAACGCATCATAGCGTATTCTACTTTATCTCAGCTTGGATATATGTTTGTAGCAGCTGGACTTGGAGCTTATGGTATAGCTTTATTTCATTTAGCAACCCATGCTTTTTTCAAATCTTTATTGTTTTTAGGTGCTGGAAACGTAATGCATGCTATGAATGATAATTTAGATATTAAAAAAATGGGTGGATTATTTAAGCCTTTAAAAATCACGGCTATTTTTATGACTATAGGATCTTTAGCTTTGGTGGGAATTTATCCTTTTGCAGGATTTTTCTCAAAAGATTTGATTTTGGGATATTCTTTTATAATTCATAATCATGGAATATTTTTAGTGCTCTTAATCGCAGCTTTTATGACAGCTTTTTATAGTTTTAGACTTTTAATGCTTGTATTTTTTACCAATTCAAGACACGATGCACATCCACACGAGGCAAGCAAAATAGCACTTTTGGCTATGACTCCTTTGATGATTTTAGCGATTATTTCAGGATTTTTTGAGCACAGCTTTTTTAATTATATCAGCTCTAAACTTGTATTTATAGATGCTCAAGATCATATCGTGATGATTTGTGCTAGTGCGGCAGGAATTTTAGGAATACTTTTGGCCATCATTGCGTATAAATTTTCTTGGTTTAAGCCAAGCATAGAAGAAAATAAAATACACAAACTTTTAAGTAATGATTATTTTATACCGCATTTTTATCATAAATTTATAGTAAATAAATACGAAAGTTTATGTGCAATTATGAAGCATTGTGATATTTTTATTTTCGATGCAATTGTTGAAAAAATTTCTTTTTATGCTAATTTGATTTCTAAAAAAATGATTATGCCAAATAGCTTAAATTTAATGCTTAGATTTTTGGTGGCCGGTTTTGTGATTTTACTTATTTTGGCAAGGATGGTGTAAAATGCTAAATTATTTAATTTTATTTCCTTTGGCTGCGGGTTTAATTACTCTTATTTTAAATCGTGGCGGAGTGAAGATTTTTAGTGTTTTGGCGAGTTTAATTATACTTGCTTTAAATGCTAAATTTTTCTTTGATGGAATTAATGGAGTTGATTTTGAATACAAACTCCCTTTTAAAATAGCTAATTTATTTGAATACCATGTTGGAGCAGATAGCATCTCTTTAATCTTGATGCTTTTAAGCTCTTTAATGATATTTTTAAGCTTTTTATTTTTAAAAATTGAAAAAAAGGCAATTGTTTCTTGTATTTTCTTTTTAGAATTTGCCATTATGGGGTTATTTTCTTCACTTGATGGTTTATTGTTTTATGTATTTTGGGAGTTTTCTCTTTTACCTTTATTATATATCATGGGTGTTTATGGTAAGGATTATAGATCGGGTATTAAATTTTTCATTTATGCCTTTGCTGGTTCTATTTTAATGCTTTTAGCCTTAATTTATCAAGCGTATGCTACTTATAAACTTTTAAATGTTTTCACATTTGATTTAGAAATTTGGAAAAATAATGCTTCTGCATTTAGTTTCAATGAACAACTTTTACTTTTTGGAGCATTTTTTATCGCTTTTGCCATCAAAGCGCCTCTTTTTCCATTGCACACATGGGCGCCAAAAGTTTATGCAAATTTGCCAATTTTAGTTTCTATGATGCTGGTTGCTTTTAAAATGGCTCCTTTTGGTTTTTTACATTTTTGCTTGCCGCTTTTTCCAGATGCGAGCATTTATTTTATGCCTTTAATCGCAGCCTTATGTATCGTAAGTATTATTTATAATGCATTAATTGCTTATCGTGCTTCAAATTTAAAAGAATTGATCGCTTATAGTTCCATTTCTCATATTGGAGTTATGGTTTTAGGGATTTTTTCTTTAAATATTTTAGGAATTACCGGAGCTATATTTTATATGTTTGCGCATGGTTTGGTTACTGGGAGTTTATTTTTAGTGGCTGAACTTTTATATAAAAAATATGGAACTTTAGAAATTTCATATTATCATTCCTTAGCGCGTAAAGCACCTTTATTTAGCATCTTTTTTACTTTGATTTTATTAGCAAGTATATCTTTACCTTTAACTATATCTTTTGTAGGTGAATTTTTAGCTCTTTTAGGCATAGCTAAAGTAAGTTTGCTTTATGCATTTTTAGCAGGATTTGTGATCATACTTGGAGCGATTTACATGCTTGCTGTGTTTAGAAAAATGTTTTTTATGCAACAAGATACAAATCTTGAAAATTTTTCTTTGCAGGCAAAAGAAATTATTACTCTTATTATAATAGCTTTTTTAATTTTTTCTTTAGGTTTAGCTCCAAAAATTTTCTTAGATCCACTAGAAAAAAATGTTAATTCTCTTGTTGAATTGATGAAAACGAGATCTATAAATCAAGAAAATATAAATTTTTTAAATCATATCAAAGGAGAAAACAATGTTAGATAATATCAGTAATTTAAATATCTCCTTATCTTATCCTTTTTTGTTTTTAATTGCTATTGCTATTGTTCTTTTATTATGCTCGGCTTTTGGAAAATTTCATAGAACATTTTATGTGGGCATTTGTGCTCTATCTTTAATCGTTAGCACCTTTTTAATTTTAAGCAATGTATCTTCTTCTGGTTTAGGCGCATCAAAGGCATTTTTAGGGACTTTAAATAATGACATTTTTTCTTTTTATAGTTCTTTGATTATTTTATGTTTTTCATTTTTATATCTTTTAATGCAAAAAGATGAAAACAAAGGCGAATTTTATAGCTTGTTTATGTTTATGATCTCTAGTTTATTGCTTATGGTATCAAGCTCGAATTTAGTTTTAATTTTTATAGGACTCGAATCATCATCTTTAGCTCTTTATACTCTTATAGCAATGCGTGGAACCAATAATGCGGTTTCAAGTGCTATTAAATATTTTAGTGTTGCTGCTGTGGGTTCTGGATTTTTCGTGATGGCTTCGGCTTTGATTTATATGAAAACTGGAACTTTGGATTTGGATGCAAAATTGGCATTAGAAAAAGATCCGATGCTTTTAGTTGCGGGAGTGATGATTTTTGTTTTATGCGCTGTAAAACTTTCTTTAGCTCCTTTCCATTTTTGGCTAAAAGATGTATATTTTGCAACTTATTCAAATTTAGCAGCTTTTATTTCAGTAGTGCCTAAAATAGCTATGTTTGTAGTGGTATTGAGACTTTTTGGATTTTTTGATCATATCGGATTTGAAAATATTATCAGTATATTAGCAGTGTTTTCCATGTTAGTTGCTGCGATTGCTGCATTAAGCCAAAAAGATGTGAAAAAAATGTTCGCTTATAGTTCTGTGGTACATTCTAGTTTTGTTTTGGCTGCTTGTATCCCTTTATTTGATGCCAAAGAAGGGATTTTAAATCCTATATTTATTTATTGGACTTTGTTTAGTTTTTCTAATTATGGGGTGTTTTTGATTTTAAGTAATTTCCGTTTCACTTCGTTTGAAAATCTTAATGCTTTATTGGCTAAAAAACCTTTAATCGCTTTATCGCTCGCTTTTTGTGTGCTTTCACTTGCAGGAATTCCACCTTTTGGAGCTTTTTGGGGAAAAGTTATCGTTCTAAAAACTTTAATTATTGAAGATTATTGGTATTTGGCTGTATTTATGGCTTTAGCTTCGGTATTTATGCTTTATTCTTATTTAAAAGTAATCATCCATACTCTTTTTATTAAAGGCAGCTCCGAAGCTTCTTGTGTGCAATTTAATTTTATACAAGGTTTTGTTTTAGCTATTTGTGTATTAATAAGTATTTTTGGTGTTATTTTTATAAAAATATAATATAATTATTTTATGAGAATTATATTTTTACTTTTACTGAATGTTTATATTCTTTTTGCTTTTGAATTAACTTTAAATACAGGCCGCGAAAATAAGCAAAGTTTCGCGGTTTTGCATGTTCAAAATGATTTAGATTTTACTTGTCAAAAATTTACAACTGAAAATAAAATACGTTTTGAATGCATTATTCCAGGTGTTGTCGACACTCCTTTAAATAATCAAAATTTTGCAACATTTGATTTGAAATTTGTCAAAGAAACTCAAAAAATTAAAATGATTATATTGCCTAAAACAGATGCAAGAATGTTTGATTTATCTCAAAATATATATATCGACAAAGAATTAAGCAATTCCACTTCTCATAAAAGTAAAGGCTTTACTTTTATCTTTACTGATAATTTGATTAGAAAAAAAGAATATGATGGGCTTAATTTTGGCATCAATTTTCCCTATGAAAACTTACCTTATGTAGGAGCGCTTGATTTAAATTCTAATCCTGTTATAATTCCACAAAGTGCCGATATTAATACTTATTTGCGTATTAAAGATGAGTATGATAAAGCTAATTATCAACAAGTAGCTATTGATGCTGATAATGCAATAAAGCGTTATACAAAGAGTATTTTTATGAGCGAATTTATTCTTTATAAATTAAGAGCTGAAAATCAACTTTATACTCAAGATCCTAGCTTTAGGGATAGAAAAATTTTAGAAAAAATGATTGCAGATGCTAAAAACTGGACTCGAACTTTTACAAGTGATAGAAATTTTTTTGAAGTATCTTATATAATGCTAAGAGCTTATATTGCTTTATCTAAGAATTCTGATATTAATTATATGATGTCAATTTTAAATAATCAGCCTAATAATTATTTTTCTCAATTGGCAAAACTTGATTATGCTGATTATCTTTATGGCTTAAGAGAAAGAAGTAAAGCTATAGACATTTATGAAGATATTTATCTAAATACCAAGAATTTGGATTTAGCTGCTAGAGCAGCTACTGCTTTAGCCAAAGATAACATTTTAAATAACAATATAAATAAAGCAATAGAATATACAAATGTGGTTTTAAAAGCTAATCCGCAGTATTTTGGAAAAGATAGATTTAGATCTTTAGAACTTGCTAAACTTTTTGATCAAAATAAACAATATAATCTTAGCTCTAATATTTATCAAAATGTCTTTGATAAGATGTCAAGAGTAAATCGAGAA
This sequence comes from Campylobacter sp. W0018, assembly GCA_020135845.1. Taxonomy (GTDB): domain Bacteria; phylum Campylobacterota; class Campylobacteria; order Campylobacterales; family Campylobacteraceae; genus Campylobacter_D. Next base: position 80,036 of record JACHTQ010000006.1, read on the forward strand.
TATGAAGAAGTTTTAAAAGATTTGGCTTTAAATTTGTCTTTGGCAGGAAAAGCAGATGAAGCTAAAAAATATATTGATTTGTATTTGAATGAATATCTAGATGATGGCAAGTATTTAGATGAGATTAGAAAAGTTAGAGATGAGTTGTTTTTTGTGATGGATGATGAAAATTCTACACTTTCACATAAACATTATGCTAAGCTTATGAAAGAATATGCTCAAAAAGATGAAAATATAGTCAATAAGGCTTTAGATAAAGATATACAACTTTATTACAAAGAGGGAAATTTTAGTGCTATTTTAGGATATAAAAAACAAATAGAAGAAAGAAAACTTCCTAATTCTTTAAAATTGCTACAGCAAGCCGCAGTTGATCTTTTAAACAACAAATTAAAATCTGATAATTGTATTGAGGCAACAGCTATTTTCGGACAATTTAAAGCTTATAAATTAGGACAAAAAATAAACGATAAAAAACATATGTTAAATTGTTTTATCAGAACTTCTAAAATTGAAGAAGCTATGGATTATGCGGATAAAAATTATAACGAAGACCCTATATTTTTTGGATTAAAAAAAGCTTCAATACTTTATGATAACAAGCAGTATGGACAAGTTTTAAAAATTGCTAAAGAAATAGCCGATTCAAAAATTTTAAAAAGCGATGAGGAAAATTTTAAAGCCTATTATTTACAATTTTTATCTTATTTAAAAATAGATGATTATAATAAGGCTATTAATGTATTAAAAATTTTAGAAACTTTTCCAATGAATTTCAATATGGTAGAAGCTTATGATGCTTTATTATCTTACGCACATGATCACAAGATGCAAACAACGATTCTTACTTATGCTCCCAAGGCTATTGATTATCAAAATTTAAAAGGAATTAATCTTTATAGCCCAAATCTTGAATTTATTTATCTTGACACTTTAGCTAAAATAAATGAAAACGAAAAATCCTTAGCTGTTTTAACTGATTTGTTAAAATTAAAACTTTCTGATGATGATAGGGCAAGGGCTTTGTATATACAAAGTTTAACTTACGAAAAAATGAAAAATATTGAAGCTGAAAAAGAAAGTTTGCAACAGTGTTTAAAATTAAAACCTTCAAATTGGCAAAATTTATGTCGCGATAAAAATCAAATTTTGAAATGATTTTTTTGATTATTTTTTATTTAAATTATTATGTAGACAAATTTCATTTTTAAAGTCTTTATTAAAGATTTTTTTAATTTTTATTTCGCCGATATTTTGCAAGACTTAATGAAAA
>JACHTQ010000007.1 GCA_020135845.1 Campylobacter sp. W0018
AACCGCCATAAAAGCTGAAAAGAAAGAGCAAAACAAAGAAAGCCAAAAATCATAAACAAAAATTCCTATTAAAGTTCCAAATATACTAGCAAAAACAAGTCCGCCTATAACGCCTTCTAAGGTTTTATTAGGGCTTGTAGGAGAAAAAGGGGTTTTTCCCATAAGCTTTCCTATGAAATATGCGGCACTATCACAACTTGCAACAATTAAAATTAACCAAAATAAAGCAAACATTCCATGAGCTAAATACACTTGCCAAAGTGCTAAAATAGGCAAACTAGGATACAAATAAATCAAAACAGATTTTAAATTTGACTTTTTATACACTTGATATCCAAGGATTAAAAGTGCGGCTAAAATTCCTAAAAATAAAGGCTTTGAAATCATAGTACCCAAAATAAAAGCCAAAGCTAAAGGTATAATGCTCACTTTTTCCAAATTAAAAAGTTTTTTTGCTTCATTAAAAGCCAAAAACAATAAAATTCCAAAAATAATAAAATTGATAAAAAATTGATCGATTAACGCAACGATAATCACCGCTGCAACCATCAATAAACCCCAAATAATCCTAGTTGAATTAAACATTTCTCATCCTTTAAATACTCATATCGATACGATGGATACTTTGTGCGTTTTTAAAATTTTCTTCTTCATTTTCTTCACTAACATCCTCTTGATCACTTTTTTCTAATTCTTGTTTGTGCTTTTTCTTTTTTTCTTCTTGCTCTGCTTTTTCTTTGATTTCTTCTTTTATATCGTGTGCTTCATTAACTTTTTCAAGCTTATCGATCACTTTTTCTTCTTCTTTAGCGGCTGCCATATTTAAAGCAGCACTAACACCCTCTTTTGCAAGTTCATTACTCGCTTGAGTTGCTGGATAAGCCATATTTTGATTGATAAAATTCATATTTCCTAAAGGGCTTACTGGCATATTTAATCCTTTGTAATATTGATACTTTTAAAATTGACATAATTGACAAATGCCTTTTGTTGAACCTTGACAAAATTTCTTAAAGTATAATCGACCCAATAAGAACCTTTTTTTAACTTTGAAAAACTCACGCAAAGTTTTGCGGCAAATTCTATCACATCTTCACTAATATTTCTCTTGTTTGAAATAACAATCACATGAGAACTTGGAATATCTCTCACATGAAACCATAGATCATCCTTTTTTGCATTTTTTAATAAAATTTCATTTCCTTTTTCATTTTTTCCTACACAAATTTTAAAATCTTGAAAATAAAAATATGCAATATGATCACTTTCTTTATTTTCGTTATTTTTCTTATTGCTTTTTTTGGGCAATAAAATTTCAAGCTCAAACTCATTTTTAGCCTTGGCTAATAAAGCTTTTAAATTTAAAGCAAAATCTAATTTTTCTTCTAAATTATCCCTTTGTATATTTAAATTTTTAGCTCTTTGTTCCAATTTTTTAGCATTTTTATAAAATAAATTAGCACTCTCTTTAGGGCTTGTTTCAAGTTTAAAATGCATTTTTTTATCTTCAAAATCATTAAGTTCAAATTCTCTTTCATGCTCTTTTAAAACACTCAAATTTGCAAACAAAACGTCTGCTTTTTTTCTAAACTCCAAAGCTTTTTCGATCAAAAAATCTTCTTGTTCTAAACTTGATAAAATTTCATTTAAATTTTGTATTTTTTTATCCATTTGCGCAAGTTTTGAAATTTTAATTTGATGAATTTTGTTTTGGTTAATAGACTTAAATTTATTGTCAAAATAGAGACTAAAATCAACAATTTTTTCATAACAATCATCCATTTTATAAGGCTTTAAAGACTCTAAAATAACATTAGGTTTTACAATGCGATAACTTTTATCAATATGCCTTAAAGCTTCAATAATCATTTCGTTTACATCTGTGATAATCACATTGGTATTTTTACCTGTAAATTCAAAATAAATTTTATTTTCATAACTTTTATAAGATTTATTTGCAAGGGTATGAAAACATAAAATACGATTATCTTGCAATACCTTTACATCTTTTAATAAAGCATTGCTAAAATATTTTTTAAGCATAAAATCAAAAGGAGCATTATAATTTTTAACATTCAATTTAGCTGTGTAAATCGCGCTATTTCCTCGACTTAAATCAAAAATAAATTTTTGTCTCTCAAGACTAAGCTCTAAAACATTATCATTAATGCGTTTTATAAAATCGACTTTTTTAAAATCACAAAAAAAATCTCTTAATTGCAAAAGCTCTGTATATTTCATAATAAAAATTATAAGATATTTTAGCGAATTTATGGTAGAGTTTTTTAAAAAGGAATGAATTTTGAAACTTAAAGAATTAAATTGTGTAATTTTATGTGGCGGAAAATCAAGTCGTATGGGTGAAGATAAAAGTAAATTAAAAATTAAAAATGAGACTTTAAGCGAATTTCAAGTCAAAAAAATGTCACGTTTTTTTAAAAAAGTTTATGTAAGCGCCAAAGAAGATAAATTTAACCAGCAGTTTTCACTCATAAAAGATGATTTAAAATTTCAATTTTACTCCCCTATGCTCGCACTATATTCTATATTTTCTTATTTTAAAGATGAATTTGTTTTTATTTTAAGTGTGGACAGTCCTAGTATCAGCGAAAATGAAATTTTAAAACTTCAGTCTTTTTTAAAGGAAGACTATTATATCATTATAGCCAAAACAAAATCTTATAAACATCCTTTATGCGGGTTTTATCACAGTTCTTTAAAAAATTTATGTGAAGAGTATTTGAAAAAAAATGAACATAAGATTGGACTTTTATTTTCTCAAGTTAAGACTAAATTTGTAGAATTTGAAAATGAAGATGCCTTTTTAAATTTAAATTTTTATCAAGAGTATGAAAAATTCAAAAGCGAGTTTAAATGAAAAAAATAATTTTATTCTTCCTAATCTGCAATTTAGCATGGGCTGAAAATTTTGAAGAAGCTTTGGAATTTGAAAAAAAAGGTGATTATAAAAAAGCTATGCAAATTTATAAAAACTTGCTTTTAAAAAATCAAACTCAATCTTTTATTGATGATAAAAAACATGAAAAAATAGTGGTTTCAAACATCCAATCCCGAAAAAATCCAGAAGATAAAGAAGACTTTTCTAAACTTGCCCTAGCAAATTATCTTGATGAAGATACGGGTTTTAATCCACTTGGCATTACAGCTTACAAAATGAATTATTTTTTGCCTTTTGCTTATAGTTTTGGCTCTCTTGGTAATGATAATCGCAAAATGGAAATGAAATTTCAACTCAGCATTAAAAAAAGATTATTTGAAAATTTATTTGGACTTAATGAAAAATACTATATAGGCTATACTCAAACTTCTTGGTGGCAAAATTATAAACACTCCTCCCCTTTTAGAGAGACGAATTATCAGCCTGAATTTTTCGTTGATTTTCCTCTTGAAAACCATTCTTTTTTTAACAATCTTCGCTTAGGAATTTTACATGAAAGTAATGGCAAGGGTGATGAAAATTTAGAATCTCGCTCGTGGAATAGAATCTATGCTTCAACTGCCATTTTTTATGAACGCTTTTTATTTGTTCCTAGAATATGGTATAGAATTCCCGAAAAAAGAAAAGATGATGATAATCCTGATATTAGGCATTATCTTGGAAATTTTGATTTAAATTTAGGATATTTAGGCAAAGATTATTTTGCTAATATTATGCTAAGAAACAACCTTAATCTTCACCGCAATAAAGGTGCGATTCAAGTTGATATAGGATATGATATTTTTAACAACGGAATTTATTGGTATTTACAATATTTCAATGGCTATGGGGAAAGTTTAATTGATTACAATAGAAAATTACAAAGACTTTCTACAGGATTTTTGATTTCTTATTAAGTGGCGGACAGAGAGGGATTTGAACCCTCGAGACCCGTTAAGATCTGCACCCTTAGCAGGGGTGTGGTTTCAGCCGCTCACCCATCTGTCCTTAAAAATAAAAGTATGATTATACAGCAATTTAAATAATACTTAGCTTAAAACAAAAATTTAAAGACTGATATAAGCCAAAATAAAAGTGATCAAAAATCCTAAAATTAAAACAAATAATTGCTTTTTTCTATCTTTTTTGCTTGAAAAAAATGTAATGATAAGTCCTGAAATATAAAGCAAAAATAAAGTAACTCCAAACCCAACACTAAGAATAGAAAAATACCACAAACCCTTATCTTTATGCAGCATAATCATATCACCCAATAAAGATCTGATTTTAAGAGTGATAAGATATTCATTTACACCAATAGGCGCTATATTGGCACTATAGTGTATTGTACCGATAGTCACTCCTTTATTTTTGCTTTTTATAGGTTCTATATTTGATGGGAGTTTTAATTTATTTTCTACAAGATATTCGATCAAAGCTTCTCTTTCTTTGCCTTTTTCTATATATTGATTTAATTTATAACTTTGCACTTTCAAACCCACATCTTGATCAAAACCTAAAATATAAGTAATGCCAGAAATTGCAAACATTAAAGTACAAGGTAAGAAAAACAAACTTATATAAATATGAATTTGTCTGAATAATTTATTTTTATGAATCATTTTTTCCAACTTTGAATAATTTCCGAGCAATTATAAGAAAATAATGTGAATTGAATGTGAAAAAATACAAATCCCAAAGCGGGATTTGTAAATCATTTTTTATCTATAAATTTATAATTATAAGGAGAAAGATTTTTATCCTCTTCTAAGAGTTCTTTTGGAGGATTTCCATTAACATCTTCTTCACCTTCATAGTAGCGCTCCCCTGCCTTATATCCATTAACATCAACTTTATAATAAAGCTCACCTGGGTTTAATTTTTGAATATCTTCAAAGTCTAAATTAGAAATTTGAAAATCTTTTATATCATTAGTATTTGCAATTTCTAAAAGCTTAGCCTGCCCAATTCTTGCCATATCTATAGCTTGGAAAAGAATTCTTGAAGCTTCGCGTGGATTATGAAAACCAGTTGAATTTTCAGCATTGACAAAATCAACTCTCATTTGAGATTTTCTATGAAGCTCTAAAACATCTTTTAATTCTGTACTGATCTTAACCTCATCTGGCTTACTATCAGTTTGAAATTTTTCCATAGCGCCTAATTTTTCACGTAATTTTTTAGTATCCATAATAAAACTTACTAAAGCATATTCAGCTGTCCTTTGTTCTGAAGCAACTATATTTTGGATATCTTTAACTTGTGCTCTTAACTCATCTTCGCTTTGTTTATGACAAGCTTTACAAGCTGAATTGATATCTCTTAAGGGAGAGGTAATATTGTGTTGAGAAATTTTCTTAGCGCCTTCTCTAATATAAGGCATATGACAATCCGCACAAGTTACACCATTTAAAGCATGCACACCACCGCTATAAAGCTCACTTTCTGGATGTTGAATTTTAATAATTGGAGCTCCTGTAAGTTTATGTGTAAAATCTGCGCCAAAGATCGCACGAACTTTATCATAATACTCGTCAAACATTTCAATTCTAAATGGCTGTCCTTTTTTCCACTCATTCCAAGGAAAAGTAAGCATGATACCGTTTGTTTCTATTTCTTTTGCCTTATTACCATCTCTCCAAAATTCATACTCATCATAAGTTTTTTGAGTTCCATCCCACCATTTTTTAGAGCTATCATCAGCAATACTTTCCCCCATCACCTTAACTTTTTCTCCAGTTGGTTTAAAATAATACTCCACATGGCATTGCGAGCAAACCAAAGTTCTCATTTCTTCTCTGCTAGCTTTTATACCTTGGATAGGATCTTTTTCATAACCTCTTGCCACTAAAGCATTGATAGCAGCCTCTCGAGTCACTCTTAAACTCATATCACTTGGATTATGACAATCTGCACAAGTTACGCCCATTCTCTTTCCACCGTGTGCTCCGGCATGCTGTAGTGAATTTTCCTCTATGTCATTGGCTGCAGGAATGTTTTTTATCATTGTCCAATAATTTGTAGAATTAAACGCTACAAAATCTCCTTTAGCAACATTTTTAATTAGCCAAGGAGTCCACCCGCTATGACAATTCATACAAGCTGTAGGTTGCCCCTTAAAAGCTTTAAATCCGTGAGCATTTAAAAAATCTTTGTTATTTCTTGCAGTTTTCATTTGATCAATTTGAACCCAAAAATGCCCCCTTTCCTCATTAGCATCAACGCTAAAAGGATAACCAGCCCAAAGAATAGTTAATTGCGGAAAACGAATCAACTTAGAATAAGCTAAATTACCACCAAATTCAGTTGGTTGTGGTTTTTCCTTTTCAACCTTTAAATACATATCAAGCTGTTCTGGAAAAACCTTACCCCATCTTTCGTAATTAGGATCATCATCGCTCAATAAAGAAAGATCGGCACTTGCAGTGATGATATTTTTATTTAATTCATCTTTCTTTTTTTGTTCAATATCATTATTAAGCCACAAAACTCCTAAAATCAGTAAAATAAGAATGATGATACCTAAACGTAAAATATTTTTTTTCATGACACAATCTCCTTATTAAATTCCATGTTTATGACCCACATCTTTATGACAAGAAGCGCATTTTAAAGAATTCTGTGCGTGGGGATTAATGGTTGCATTGATCGCTGCTTGCGCAAAATCTGTATGGCAACGAATACAATTTTGCTGTATAATTTCTTGGGTTTTATTACTTGCACTTAAATTTGTGGGAAGCTCATCAAGTTTAAAAGTAAAAGCATAAGCATGCCCCAATCCACTTTGTGCTTTAGCAATCCATTTAGCAAAAAATTCATGAGGCAAATGACAATCCACGCAAGTTGCTCTAGGTTCTCCTTTAACTTTTTTAGAATGTAACCCTTGCATATATTCGTTATAAACCTCATTCATAATATGACAATTATTACAAGATTCGCTCGCATTACTCAAATAAGACGTACCTTTTGCACTATAAAAGGTATAAAAACCAATCACAAAAAATACAAAGAGTAAAATAAGAAAAACATTAAATAAACTTAAAGTTTTTTTCAATTTTATACCCCTTTAAAAAGCATTTAAAACTTAAACAAAGATAATCTGAGATTATAACGTAAATATTATTAATAAAAATTTAAATATATTTATTAATAATTAATTAATAATAATTTTTATTTTTTATACATTGATAATTTTAAAAATAAATTTAATTTATTAACTATTCAAAATAAAAAATAAATTTTATTTTTAAATAAATATTATGAAAATTAAATTCTTATAAGCTCTGTAAAAAATCATTGATTTTTAAATGGTAAAATTAAAATAAAAAAAAGGAAATTTTCTATGCAAACAAATCCTGATATGTTTTTAAATAGAGAACTTTCATGGTTACGCTTTAATTCAAGAGTTTTAAATCAATGCACAAAAGCAATACCTTTACTAGAAAGACTTAAATTTATTGCTATATATTGTACAAATTTGGATGAATTTTACATGATACGCGTTGCAGGGCTTAAACAATTATTTTCTGCAGGTGTAAATGCAAGTAGTAGTGATGAAATGAGTCCTTTGGAACAACTTAAAGCTATACGCAAATATTTGCATAAAGAAAAAGAACTTTTAGAAGAATATTTTAAAGACATTACCAAAGAACTTGAAAAAGAAAATTTATTTATCAAGCAATATGATCATTTAGATGAAAATTTAAAGCAAAAATGTGATGAATATTTTTTCTCAAATATATTCCCTGTAATCGTTCCTATAGCTGTTGACGCAACACATCCCTTCCCACATTTAAACAATCTATCTTTTTCTTTAGCAGTTAAAATTTGCGATAAATCACATCCAGAACTTATTAAATTTGGAATGGTAAGAATTTCAAGAGTGTTACCTCGTTTTTATGAAGTAGTTTCAAATATTTATGTTCCTATCGAAAGTATCGTTCATCAACATATTGAAGAAATTTTTCCTGGTTATAAACTATTAGCTTCAGCAGCATTTAGAGTCACAAGAAATGCAGATATGGTCATCGAAGAAGAAGAAGCGGATGATTTTATGATGATACTTGAACAAGGCTTAAAATTAAGAAGAAAAGGTGCTTTTGTCAGACTCCAAATTCAAAAAGATGCGGATGAGCAAATAGTCGAATTTTTAAGCACTCATATGAAAATTTTTCATAAGGATGTCTATGAATACTCAACTTTATTAAATCTTCCAAGAATTTGGCAAATTGTAGGAAATAAGACGTTTACTCATCTTTTAAGCCCTCTTTATACACCAAAAACTTTACCTCCTTTTGATGAAAATTTATCCATTTTTGATGCAATTGATAAAGAAGATATCTTAATCATTCAACCTTATGAAAGTTTTGATCCTGTATATAAATTTATAAAAGAAGCAAGTCAAAATCCTGAAGTTATTTCTATAAGAATGACACTTTATAGAGTGGAAAAAAATTCAAAAATCGTCCAAGCTTTGATTGATGCCGCTAGCGAAGGAAAGCAAGTTACAGTCATGGTAGAATTAAAAGCTCGTTTTGACGAGGAAAATAATCTACATTGGGCAAAAGCCTTAGAAAATGCAGGTGCACATGTTATTTATGGAATTAGAGGTTTTAAAGTCCATGCTAAAGTCTCTCAAGTTATACGTAAACAAGGAGAAAAACTTAAATTTTATATCCATTTAAGCACAGGAAATTATAACGCAAGTAGTGCAAAAATATATACGGATATAAGTTATTTTACCAATAAAGCTGAAATCGCTCAAGATGTAACAAGCTTTTTTCATATTCTATCTGGTTTCAATAAGAATCGTCACCTTAAAACTCTTTCTATGAGTCCTAATCAGATTAAAGAAAAAATTCTAGAAATGATTCGTATAGAAACGGCTAAAGGTAGCGAAGGTGTTATTATTGCTAAAATGAATTCTCTAGTAGATAGTCATATTATCAAAGCTCTTTATGAAGCAAGTTTACAAGGAGTTCAAATCAATCTTATTATCAGAGGAATTTGTTGCTTAAAACCCAATCAAGAATACAGTAAAAATATACGTGTAAGAAGTATCATAGGAAAATATCTTGAGCATGCAAGAGTATTTTATTTTAAGCATAGTGAACCTAATTATTTTATATCAAGCGCAGATTGGATGCCAAGGAATTTAGAACGTCGTTTAGAACTTATGACTCCAATTTTTGATGAAAGAAATAAAGCTAAATTAGCGCAATTTTTACGTTTGCAACTTAGCGATAACACTTTAGCCTATGAATTACAAAGTGATGGAGAATATATCAAGGTTGAGCAAAATGACAAAACTATAGACTCTCAACAAACCTTAGAAAATTATGTTAGCAAGATATATCAAACCTTAAAAAAGGATACAGATCAAACTAGAGCAACACAATTAGCGTCAAAATTATTTAAGGAAAATTAATGGTGGAAGCGAGGGGAATTGAACCCCTGTCCAAAAATAACCCCACAAAGATCTCTACATGCTTAGCAAAGATGACTGTTTCACTATATTTCGCTCATCTTCCAAAACTTAAAAATATAGCTAAGACTTTAATTTCGTTTAAAATGTGTCAAGTTTTAGACTACACTATCTTAAGATGACCAAATTTCAAGCTAGATAGTATCACTTAAAATTCAGGCTCAACTGAACTTACGCAGCTTTAGCGTAAGCAGGAGCAAATTTAACGTTGTTTGCGTTTAATTTTATTTAGGCTTTTTACGCTTTGCCTAAAGCGACATGCCATCTAAGCAGACTTACTCCTGTCGAAGCCAAGTCGCTCCCATTATTTAGAAATAATATTTGGAACATTAACAATTAAAGGATTAAAAACAGCTAAAACAGAATCATCATTTTCATACGAACGACAATATTTTTCAAACTGATCACTCACCAAAAGCATCCAATCTGTAAACTCTTCACTAGCTGGACCCTCAAAACGATTTGCTTGCGCCATCATTTCTTCACAAAATACACAAAAATCAGTGATTTCACTAAGTTCTAAACGCCTTGCAGCCCATGCGGTATTGTGTGCTAAAGTTTCAAGCTCCTTAATTGCTTCCTTATAACGCACACTATCACTACCTAGTTTTATAATCAAGGGTTCAAACCTATCACACATCGTTCTAAAAAATTGCAAAAACTTTTCTATATCGTCAATTTCATATTCTAATTCTAATTTTGTTAAAATTCCCATTTTTAAACCATATTATAAAGTTTAAGTAAATTCTAGCAAAATTTAGTTAAAATCTTATTTTAATTTTCCTAAAAAAATAAGAATGAAAAATGGATAGAATAGTAGAGATAGAAAAATACTCTTTTGATGAAACTTATGAAAATTCCTTACGTCCTTCAAGTTTTGATGGCTATATAGGGCAAGAAAGTATCAAAAAAAATTTAAATGTTTTTATTGCTGCAGCAAAAAAACGCAATGAATGTTTAGATCATATCCTCTTTAGTGGTCCAGCTGGACTTGGGAAAACAACTTTGGCCAATATTATCTCTTATGAAATGGGTGCAAATATCAAAACAACAGCCGCGCCAATGATAGAAAAAAGCGGAGATTTAGCTGCTATTTTAACAAATTTAAGCGAAGGAGATGTTTTATTTATCGATGAAATTCATCGTTTAAGCCCTGCTATTGAAGAAGTACTTTATCCGGCTATGGAGGATTATCGTTTGGATATTATTATAGGGAGTGGCCCTGCAGCGCAAACGATAAAAATTGATCTACCCAAATTTACACTTATAGGAGCAACGACGCGTGCAGGTATGCTTAGCAATCCTTTAAGGGATCGCTTTGGTATGCAATTTCGTTTAGAATTTTATAAAGATAGCGAACTTGCAACCATACTTCAAAAAGCTGCCTTAAAACTTAATAAAACCTGTGAAGAAGATGCAGCGCTTGAAATCGCAAAAAGATCAAGATCAACACCTAGAATTGCACTTAGACTTTTAAAAAGAGTGAGAGATTTTGCTGATGTGAATGATGAAAAAAATATCACCCTAAAAAGAGCTAATGAGGCTTTAAATTCTTTAGGGGTAAATGAATTAGGCTTTGATGCGATGGATTTGAGATATCTTGAACTTTTAACAGCAGCAAAACAAAAACCTATGGGGCTTGCGAGTATAGCTGCGGCTTTAAGCGAAGATGAAAATACAATTGAAGATGTCATAGAGCCTTATTTATTGGCAAATGGCTATATAGAACGCACCGCTAAAGGACGTATAGCGAGTCACAAAAGCTTTAGCGCTTTAAAATTAAAATATCAAAAAAATTTATTTGAGGAGTAATTCTTTGAAAAATGGAAAAATATTTCTAATTTCTTTTATTTTAGTTATTTTATCACTTTTACTTTATCTTTTTAAAAGCTTTTTGCTTGTGATTATTATCGCTAGCTTAATGGCAGTAGCAACATCAAATATAAATGCAAAATTTTTACATCTAACTAAAGGGCATAAATTTTTTGCTTCAATTTTAACAACTTCTTGTATGGTAATTTTGTTTTTTGCTCCTTTTTTTTATACCATGATAGAACTGGCTAAAACTTTAAAAAACTTTGATATTAATTTAATTTCTCATACTCTTGATTATATCAAAAATTATCAATTTACCCTGCCCGAAGGACTGAATTTTTTAGAACCTAAAATCAAAGAATTTCTAGCGTCTATAGACTTAAACAATATTTCAAAACAAGTTTTAAATTATGCCTCAAGTTTTACAAAATCTGGAGCCAAATTCCTCATAGACATGGCTTTAATTTGTGTCTTTTACTTTTTTGCTAATCTATATGGAACTGAACTTGTCATTTATCTAAAATCAATTGTGCCAGTAGATAGAAAAGAATTAGATGATGTTTTATCTGAAGTGGGTAATGTGATGGCCGTTGTGCTTTATTCTATGGTAATCATTGCTATTTTTCAAGGAACTCTTTTTGGAATTATTACCCTATTTTATGGATATGATGGTATTCTAATGGGTTCTATTTTTGCTATTAGCTCCTTAATACCAGCCGTTGGTGGTGCTTTAGTTTATATACCTGTGAGCCTTTATGAATTTGCGTCTAATGGTTTAAATTCAGCGCTTGTAATTTTAATTTATTCTGTTGTTGTTATTTCTTTTATTGCTGATACTTTAATCAAACCTTTAATTATAAAATGGATCAATAAAAAACTCGTTAAAACGCCAACAAAAATCAATGAACTTTTGATTTTCTTAGCTATGATGGCAGGAATATCGAGCTTTGGTTTTTGGGGTATCATTTTAGGTCCTGCGATTTTAACCTTTTTCATTTCTACAATTAGAATGTATGTGATTTTAAAAGATAAGAAATTGATCTGATTTATCTAGCTAAGCTAGATAAATTCAAATTAAGCCTTGGGCTCTATCATTTTAGTCGGATCAACAAATTGATTAAAATCTTCTTCACTAACTAAACCAAGCTCCATCGCACTTTCCTTCAAAGAAATTCCTTTTTTGTGTGCATTTTTAGCTACCTTTGCAGCATTTTCATAACCAATATGTGGATTTAAGGCAGTAACTAGCATTAAGGAATTGTGAAGATTATGATCAATTTTTTCACGATTTGGCTCTATACCTATAGCACAATGGATGTTAAATGAATGCATAGAATCAGCTAAGAGATCTAGACTTTGCAAAAAATTATAAATAATCACAGGTTTAAATACATTGAGTTCAAAATTTCCTTGACTCGCTGCAAATCCAATCGTCGCATCATTTCCCATAACTTGAACTGCAACCATAGTTATAGCTTCACATTGAGTAGGATTTACTTTGCCTGGCATAATAGAACTCCCTGGCTCATTTTCTGGGATATTAAGCTCTCCAAGACCACATCTTGGACCAGAAGATAACCATCTAATATCATTAGCAATCTTCATCAAATTTGCCGCCAAACCTTTCATAGCTCCATGTGTAAAATTAATCGCATCATGACTTGTTAAAGCATGAAATTTATTTGGACTTGAAATAAATTTAGTCCCCATAAGTTTGCTTAATTCTTCGCTAACTTTTTCACTAAGTTCTGGATGAGCATTAAGACCTGTTCCTACAGCTGTGCCACCAATAGCTAATTCTCTTAAGCTTGGCAAAGAAGCAATGATTTGCTCTTTAGAATGCAAAAGCATAGAAAGATAACCACTAAATTCCTGTGCCAAAGTTAACGGCGTAGCATCTTGTAAATGGGTACGTCCTATTTTAATAATACCTTCAAATTCTTTTACTTTTTTTTCAAAAGTTGTAATGAGTTCATCTAAAGCAGGAATTAGTTTTTTTTCAACTTGTTCAACCGCAACTATACTCATAGCTGTTGGAAAAGTATCGTTTGAACTTTGACTCATATTAACATGATCATTTGGATGCACAAACTTTTCTTTGCGAAAATCTCCACCCATAATTTCAGTTGCGCGATTTGCAATCACTTCATTCATATTCATATTGCTTTGAGTACCTGATCCTGTTTGCCAAATCGCAAGTGGAAAATTATCATCAAATTTACCTGCAATAATTTCATCACAAGCTTGAATGATAGCATTTTTTTTAGCATCATCAAGCTTTCCAAGTTTATGATTAACCAAAGCTAAAGATTTTTTAAGATTAGCAAAGGCATAAATTAAAGCCTTTGGCATTTTCTCACAACCAATTTTAAAATTTTCAAAACTTCTCTCAGTTTGCGCTCCCCAATATTTATCATTTGGAACCTTAACTTCACCCATAGTATCATGCTCTATTCTAAACTCCATTGCATCTTCCTTTAATTTTAGTTTTATACAATGATTTAAACAAAAATAGACATAAATTTAGCTTATAATTTAAATTTTAAATAAATAAGCACAGTTTTAAACAAACTTTGTTTCAAAACTGCACATTTAATAATTTTTATTCTACTGTTACACTTTTTGCAAGATTTCTTGGCATATCTACATCATTACCTAATCTAATAGAAATTTCCATCGCTAAAAGTTGAGTGATCACCATCATTTCAAAAAATTCGCACATATAATGATTTTGTTCATTGGTTTTTATAAAATCATCACTCAAATCAAATTCTAAAGGTGAAATACTAAGCACGGTAGAATCTCTAGCGATTAATTCTTCGACATTGGATTTTGTTTTTTCATAAAGCATGTTTTTAGGCATTAAAGCAATGGTATAAAGTTTAGAATCAGCTAGTGCTATAGGACCATGCTTCATTTCACCTGCTGGATAGCCTTCAGCGTGCAAATAAGAAAGCTCTTTTAATTTTAAAGCACCCTCTAAAGCCAAAGGATAAAAAACATCACGCCCTATAAAGAAAAATCCATGCCCATCAAGATAACGCTTAGATAGGCGATGAATTTTTTCGTGTAATTTTGCATCCACTTTAACACAATTTGGAGTATGTAACAAAGCTTGAATTTCTGTAGAAGTATCAAAATTTTTCTTTTGTGCAATAAAAATAGCTAACATCCAAAGAGTTAAAATTTGAGTTGCAAAAGCCTTTGTTGAAGCCACACCTTTTTCAATACCTGCACGGGTTAAAAGACTTAAATGCGCCAAACGCACCATATTAGAATTATCGACATTACAAATTGCAAAAGTTTTTGCACCTTGCTCTTTTGCTATTTTTAAAGCCTCTAATGTATCTGCAGTTTCTCCACTTTGAGAAATTACAATAAATAAAGAATTAGGCTTAATCACTGCCTCGCGGTAGCGAAATTCACTTGCAATTTCAACCTTAGCTTTAATTTTTGCTAAACGTTCAAACAAATAAGCACTTGCCATAGCTGCATGATAACTTGTTCCACACGCACATAAAGTAATTTCATCAATATTGCTTAAATTTTCATTTTCAAGCTCATCAAAAACCACCTCATCTCCATTGATGCGTCCCATTAAAACTTCACTCATAACACGACTTTGTTCATAAATTTCTTTTTCCATAAAAAAGCGAAAACCATCTTTTTTAGCAAAAGCTTTATCACCTCGCAATTTTGTAAAAGAATTGATTTTGAGTTTATGATTTTCAAAAATCACCAATTCTTCTTTATTAGCATAGCCTAAACTCAAATCTTCAAGATAAATCACCTCGCTACAAAGTCCGATTAAAGGTGTATCGGCACTAGCAAAATAAATCTCATTCTCTTCATTTTTTCCCACAATTAAAGGAGCTGCATTTTTAGCAAAAAAGACATGATTGGGATCTTTTTTTGTAATCAAAAGAATCGCAAAAGCTCCACGTAACTCATCAATAGTCTTTTTAAAAGCTTCAAATGCATCTATATCTTTAGCATAAAATTCAAAAAGTTGTACGATCACCTCAGTATCAGTTTGGCTTAAAAAATGAATACCATTTTTTTCTAATTTATCTTTAATTTCTTTATAATTTTCTATAATTCCATTATGAATCACACAAGAGTATTGCCCCAAATGTGGATGTGCATTGATTTCTGTTGGTTTTCCATGTGTCGCCCAGCGTGTATGGCCTATAGCAAATCCATAGCCTTCACTAGAAAAACTACTGCATTTATTAGATAAATTCTCAAGCTTTCCTACAGCTTTAAAAAAACTAAGTTCTTTATCTTTCATCACTGCTAAACCGGCACTGTCATAGCCGCGATATTCAAGTTCTTTAAGTCCATTGATTATGGTTTGTTTTTTTTCATTTTTTCCTATATAGCCTACTATTCCACACATTTTTACTCTCTTGTAATTATAAATTTATTTTAGAAATATTTTAACTTATCTTTTTTAACAATTTATTCCAAAATTAGAATTTTCTTTTTTAAAAAATACAGATAGAGCGCTATTTTATCGAAATTTACTTATAGGTTCAATCTTTTTTTCAGTAAGAATTTATAATGTTTATTTTAAAATTTTAAAAAACAAAAAGCGATTATCAAATGAAAAATTTACTTAAAAAATTAGAAAATGAAGAGAGAATTAATCAAGAAGAGGCAAATAAACTTTGGGAATTAGATCTTTTTACTCTAGGCAAATTAGCCCATAAAAGACGTGAGAAACTTCACGGTAAAAAAGTTTATTTTAATATCAATCGTCATATCAATCCAACTAATATCTGTGCAGATACTTGCAAATTTTGCGCCTTTTCAGCTCACCGCAAAAATCCAAATCCTTATATAATGACTCATGAAGAAATCATGAAAATCGTTGATGAAACTGTAACTCGTGGCACAAAAGAAGTGCATATAGTTTCTGCTCACAATAAGGATACAAGTTGGCAATGGTATTTAGAAATTTTTAAAATGATCAAAGAAAAGCATCCTAATATCCACATAAAAGCTATGACAGCAGCTGAAATTGATTTCTTATATAGACGCTTTAATATGAGTTATGAAGAAGTAATTGAAAAGATGATAGAATATGGAGTCGATTCTATGCCTGGTGGAGGAGCTGAAATTTTTGATGAAGAAATTCGTAAAAAAATTTGCCATGGAAAAGTGAGCAGTGAAAACTGGTTAAAAATTCACAAACTATGGCATCAAAAAGGCAAACAAAGTAATGCGACTATGCTTTTTGGACACATAGAAGAAAGAGAACATAGAATCGATCATATGTTTAGACTTAGAAATTTACAAGATGAAACTGGTGGATTTAATGCTTTTATTCCTTTAGTATGGCAAAGAGATAATAGCTTTATACAAACTGATAAAATTATGGATAGCGAAGAGATTTTAAAAACCGTTGCTATTTCTCGTTTAGTGCTTGATAATATCAAAAATATCAAAGCTTATTGGGCAACTATGACTTTAAATTTAGCTATGGTAGCTCAAGAATTTGGCGCTAATGATTTAGATGGAACCATTGAAAAAGAAAGTATTCAAAGCGCTGGAGGAGCAAAATCAGCTAAAGGAACAAGTTTAAAAACTTTCATAGATATGATAAAAACTGCTAATTTAATCCCAGTAGAGCGTGATAGTTTATACAATGAGTTAAAAATTTATTAATTTAGGAGATAAATTTGTTTAAACTTAAGGAGAATAAAACTAATCTTCGTACAGAATTGATTGCTGGATTAACCACCTTTTTAGCTATGGTTTATATCATCCCTGTTAATTCAGCGATTGTGAGTAATACTGGTATGCCTATAGAGGCTTTAATCACAGCAACTGCTTTAGTTACTATTATAGCAACTGCTTTTAATGCTTTTTTCGCTAATACGCCTGTTGCTATGAGTGTTGGTATGGGTTTAAATGCCTATTTTACTTTTGCGGTTTGCGGGGCACAAAAAATTCCTTGGCAAAGTGCTTTAGGAGCAGTTTTTATTTCAAGTATTATTTTTCTTATTCTTTCTTTTACGCATTTTCGTCTTTGGATTATTAGAAATATTCCTAAAGATTTAAGACTGGCAATTTGTGCAGGTATTGGCTGCTTTATCACTTTTTTAGGATTGAGTCAAATAGGTATTATCGTGCACAATAAAGATACTTTAGTAGGAATAGGAAATTTTGGAAGTTCTCATGTGCTTTTTGGAATTTTTACCCTTGCACTTATTATCTTTTTTTGGGCTATAAAACTTAAAGGGGCTTTTATTTTTGGAGTTTTAATCAGCTCAATCATTGCTTGGATTTTTCATATTGATCAAGCACAATTTCCTACTCAACTATTCTCCTTGCCCGCCTTTGATTCTACCAATGGTCTAGGAGCTATCTTTTTAAATTTAGATATTAAAAGCGCTTTAAATATTAGCATGATTCCCATTATACTTACTTTTTTTATTACCCAGCTTTTTGATAGCATTGGAACAATTACTGGTGTAGGAGAAAGAGGGAAAATATTTGATGATGCTAAAAATGGCGAGAAAAAACTTGGAAAAACTTTAATGGCAGATGCTACAGGATCTACTCTTGGTTCTTTGGTTGGGACATCCACTGTAACGGCTTTTGTTGAAAGCACAACCGGAGTGGAAAGTGGTGGTAGAACTGGTCTTGCAGCACTTGTCGTGGCTTTGTGTTTTATTTTAACTCTTTTTTTACTCCCGCTTTTTAAAGCTATTCCTGCAAATGCAATTTATCCTGTTCTTATCATGGTTGGAATTTTAATGTTTATGGAAGTTAAAAATATAGATTTTAAAGATGAGGCTATAGCGGTGGGTAGCTTTTTTACCATCATTATGATGCCGCTAACCTATTCTATTACCTCGGGTTTTGCTTTTGGTTTTCTTACCTACCTACTGATTAGAGTTTTTAAACGTCAATGGGATCAAATTAGCTTAGGTATTGTTGTTTTAAGCTTAATTTCTTTAGGTAATTTTTTACTGATTGCACTACAATAAAAAAGGGAAAGAATGTTTTTTTATTCTTATAATTATTTTGAAGAAGACGTTAAATTTTTGGCCACACAAATAAAAAAAGAATTTAATCCTGATGCTCTTATTGCCATTGCTAGAGGTGGTATGACTTTAGGACATTCTTTAGCCGTTGCCCTAGATACTCGCAACCTTTTTAGTCTCAATTCTATACATTATGACGATACTAAAAAACTTGATACTATTGAAATTTTTAATATCCCAGATCTTAAAAATTATAAAAAAATTTTACTCATTGATGATATAGTGGATAGCGGAGAAAGCTTATCTGAAATTAAAAAAAGACTGCAAGAACAATTTCCTCATATAGAATTAAAAATTGCAACGATTTTCTATAAAAAAACAGCTCTTTTAGAACCTGATTTCAAGGTTAAAGAAGCTAAAGAATGGATAGATTTCTTCTGGGATATAAAGATTAATTAATGTTTTTTGGAGTTTTAAATTTTGAAAATTAAAATCGTATTATTGTTATTATTAAGTTATTCTTTTGCTTTGGATCAAAATTTCGAAGATTTTGAGCAAGAATACAAAAATTATCAAATCAATGATCCACTCGCAAGCTACAATAAAGCTATGACTCATTTTAATGTAGCCTTATATACTTATGGATTTCGCCCTATTTTAAAGGGTTATAATGAAATTACACCTCAGTTTTTACGTATAGGGGTAAGGAATTTTTTTGACAATTTATTTTCACCTTTACGTTTTGTTGGGAATGTTTTACAATTGAAATTTGAAAATGCTGGAGAGGAATTTAAAAGATTTACAGCAAATACAATTATGGGCTTTGGCGGCTTAATGGATCCAGCTAGTCAAATGGGCTTAAAAAAACATCCCGCTGATCTTGGAACCATCCTAGGACACTGGGGAGTTGGTGGAGGATTTCACTTGGTGCTACCTGTGTTAGGGTCTAGTAATTTAAGAGATACTTTAACTTTGCCTGCAATTTGGTATGCAGATCCTATAAGCTATATAAATCCTCAATGGGCAAATATAGCAATCAGCGCCTATGGTTTTGGCAATGAACTTAGTTTTAAACTTGATGAAATTGACGAAATTTATTATAATACGCCAAATTTATATCCGTTTTTAAGAGATGCTTATGAACAAAGAAGACAAGAATTAAGTAAATAAGGAAACAAATGAAAAAAATTATTTTATTATTATTTTTTTTAGGAAATATTTGGGCTTTAAATTTAAACGATATCCCAAATACTATGCAAAATAACATTGATAAAAGTTTGAATTTTTTAAAAACTCAAAAAGATAAAACTTTAGTTGCAAATCAAATTTTTAAGCTCTTTGATGATATTATTGATTATAAACTTATGGCAAAACTTAGTCTTTCGAAAAACTATGATAAACTTAGCAAGAAAGAGCAAGAAGAATTTTCAAAAGCTTTTGAACAAAGTCTTAAAAAAAGTTTCACTGATAAATTAAGTCTCTATAAAGATCAAATTTTAAAAGTAAAAAACGGAGAACTTAAAAATGAAAAAAGATATTTTCTTACAACTTCTATTGTGGATGATGGAGAAGAAAAAAATATTATTTTCAAATTTTACAACAATGATAATAATTGGCTAATTTATGATGTTGACGTATTAGGAGTAAGTATTATTCAGACCTATCGCTCCCAATTTGGAGACATTTTATCGAGTGAAGGATTTAAAACTTTATTGCAAAAACTCAAAAGCATCACCATTAAATAAATGCTTTCAAAATTTTTAAAACTGATTATTTCTTACCCAAAAACTACCTTTTTGGGAACTTTTTTTATATGTCTACTTCTTAGTTTTTTTGCTTTTAAAATAAGTGTTGATGCAAGTGCTGAGAGTTTATTACTTGAAGATGATATCGATTTAAAAACTTTTAGAGAAATTTCAAAACATTATAAAAATGATAATTTTTTAATTCTTGCTTTCAAACCTCAAGATGAAAATCTTTTCTCAAAAACAAATTTATCTAAATTGCAAAAACTTCATAATGATTTAGAAAAAGCGCCTTTGGTTGAACGCGTTTTTAGTATCATCAATGCGCCTTTATTGCAAAGCTCTGAAAACACAGATCTTAAAGAGCTTTTAAAAAATATACCCGATATACAAAGCAAAGACATCAATCAAACAAAAGTAAAAAATGAAATTTTAAACAATCCTTTTTATAAAAATAATATTATTTCAAAAAATGGAAAAATCGCAGGAATTGTCATTTATCTAAAAACAGATTATATTTACAATGAACTTATAGAAAAAAGAGATTTAGCTAAAAATGAAAAAGAAAAAAATGCTATTCGTTTAGCGATTAAAAAACATCAAGATCAGCAAAAAATTCTCAATAAACAAAACTTAGATTTTATAAAAAATATCATAAAAAAATACGAAACTAACCAAGATAAACTTTATCTTGGTGGTGTCAGCATGATAGCTGATGATATGATCACCTATATAAAATCCGATCTTTTAATCTATGGAGTTTCTTTAGTTTTTTTATTAGCAATTGCATTGTATTATTTTTTTAAAACTTGGCGTTTTGTTCTTTTGCCTCTTTTTATATGTTTTATCAGTTTGAGTGCAGCAAGTGGAGTATTTGCTCTTTTAAATTTTCAAATCACGGTTATTTCTTCTAACTACGTTGCTCTAGTTTTAATTATAACTTTAAGTGTAGTCATACATTTAATCACTCATTTTATAGAAATCTCCCAAACCTACCCGAATGCAAAAATTCAACGCCTTGTGCTTCAAACCTTACTGGCCAAAGCAAAACCTAGCCTTTATGCTATAGTTACGACCATGATAGGCTTTTTTTCTCTTATATTTTCAAATATAGAGCCTATTATAAAATTAGGCATTATGATGAGTGTGGGCATTGGTTTGGCTTTGATTTTTAGCTATTTATTTTTAGCAAGTATTCTAGTTTTACTCAAACCAAAGCAATATCACAAAAAAGAATTTAAATTCAATCTTTTAGAATTTTGTGCAAAAATAAGTCTTGATCCAAAAAAACGTTATATTATTTATGGAATTTCTTGTGTAGCAATTTTAGTATCCTTATTTGGAATTTCTAAACTAAGGGTTGAAAATTCTTTTGTAAATTATTTTAGAGATGGTAGTGAGATTAAAAAAGGTTTGCTTGTTATTGATAAAAATTTAGGTGGAACCTTGCCTCTAGATGTAATCATACGTTTTAAAAACAATCAAACAAATATCGACTCAAATAACACTTTAGATAGTTTTGAAGATGAATTTGAAAATTTAGAAAAAAAAGATACCTACTGGTTTAATTCTCAAAAAACACGTATTGCTAAAAAAGTTCATGAATTTTTAGAACATCAAAAATTCGTTGGCTCAGTTCTCAGTTTAAATAGTCTTTTAATTTTAGGTAAAAATATCAATCATGGCGAGGATTTAGATGATTTTGCATTAGCATTCTTAAATGAAAATTTACCTCAAAAATTCAAACAAGATCTTATTTCTCCTTTTGTTAATATAAAAAACAATGAATTAAGATTTACAATGCGTATTGTTGATTCTGATCCAAATTTAAGGCGTAATGAATTTTTAATAAAACTTAATGAAAATTTACACAAACTTTTAAAAAATGATGATGTGCAAATACAAATCACAGGCATTATGGTGCTTTACAATAATATGCTTCAAAGTCTTTTTTCTTCGCAATTTGATACACTTATATTTGTTATACTAGCCATTTTTATTCTTTTTATCTTTGTTTTTCGTGATTTAAAATTTTCCATTATAGCTATACTCGTTAATGTCATTCCTTTGAGTGTTGTTTTTGCTTTAATGGGGCTGTGCCAAATTCCTCTTGATATGATGAGTATTACAATAGCTGCTATTGCTATAGGTATTGGAGTTGATGATGCCATTCATTATATCTATCGTTTTAAAGAGGAAATCAAAAACAAAAGTATTGAAGAGGCTATAATTAATTCTCATCTTAGTATAGGATCAGCGCTTTATTATACTACTATAAGCATAGTATTGGGATTTAGTATTATGATGAGCAGTAATTTTATTCCTACAATTTATTTTGGAGTTTTAACGGTATTTGTGATGATTTTACTTTTAAGTGGGAGTTTATTTTTACTCCCTAGCTTTTTAATCAGTGTTTATTCTAAGAAAGCCAAGCTTGAAAACCAACATAAACAACATAAATTAAAACAACAATGATCATGTATTTTATAAATTTCTTCATCTTTCTTTTTCCCTTTTAATCATTTCCAAAATAATTAAAGCAAGATCCATGGCTTTAAATCTATGTGAAATTTTATTCTTTTTACTGGATTCAAGTTCAGCTAAAGTTTGCTTATAGCCTTTTGGAATGAAAAGACTATCATAACCAAAACCTTTATCTCCTTTTTCCTTATCGATAACTTTTCCATGCATACTTGCTTGAGTTACATATTCTCCATTTAAAGTCACTAAGGCAATGGCGGCTTTATAATGAGCTTTACTTTCACAAATGTTTAATTCTTTCATTTTAGAAAGTAGTTTTTCCCTATTACTCTTATCATCGCCTTTAGTACTAAAACGAGCAGAATAAATTCCAGGTTTTCCTCCTAAAGCATCAACGCAAATTCCACTATCATCGCTTAAAACAATGAAATCATTTTTCTGCTCTTGGCTTAAAGCATTAAAAACCGCTCTAGCTTTTATCAAAGCATTTTCTTTAAAGCTTTTGCCATTTTCTTCAATTTCAAAAGGCTCAAGAACGTCACCAAAAGAATATAAAGAATAATCTTTTACCATGTCTTTAAATTCTAAAACTTTATGTACGTTATTTGTCGCCAAAAGAATTTTCATATCTATCCTTTCTTTTTTAGCCATAAAAACTTTGAAAAGTCTAGCATAATTTTTAAAAGCATACAAGAAAAATATCGTATAAAATTAAAAATAAGTTAATCTAAATGATAGTAAAATTATCTCAATTTAAAATATTTAGAAAGGTAACAATGTTAAATAATGTTTTAGCTTTATCATTTATAATTGGAACTAGATTTTTTGGGCTTTTCATTGTTTTACCTGTCTTAAGTCTTTATACTTTAAAATTAGAACACGCAAATGAATTTTTAGTAGGTTTTTTGGTAGGAATTTATTCTCTTACGCAAATGATTTTGCAAATGCCTTTTGGAATTTTAAGTGATAAAATAGGTCGTAAAAAAACAATGCTTATAGGACTTTTAGTCTTTATCGTGGGTTCTTTAATCTGTGCCTTTTCTCATGATATTTATATGATGCTATTAGGCAGAATGCTTCAAGGTGCTGGAGCTATTGGCGGTGTCGCTACGGCTATGATTAGCGATTTTATCACGGAAGAAAATCGTGGCAAAGCTATGGCCATCATGGGTTCTTTCATAGGTCTTAGTTTTGCGAGTTCTATGATTATTTCCCCTTTAATGAGTGCAAAATGGGGCTTATCTAGTCTTTTTTATTTGAGTGCAGCTTTATCGGTTTTATGCATTGTTTTGCTTTATAGCGTTGTTCCAAAAGAAAATAAAATCACTCATCACAATCAAAAAACACCTTTTTTACATCTTATTAGACAAAAAAATTTAGCTCTGATGAATATTACAAATTGTATGCAAAAAATGCTTATGAGTATAGCGTTTTTAAGCATACCTATTATTTTAGTTAAACACTTAGGTTTTCATGAAAATAAACTTTGGGCTGTTTATACGCCTTCTATGATTGCAGGATTTATTGCTATGGGATTTGCTGGAAGTTTAGGAGAAAAAAAAGGATTAGCTAAACAAATTTTATTACTTGGTGTGGTATTTTTTATTTTTTCTTATATTCTTTTTAGTTTTTCTAATTCTATTAATCTTTTTATTGTTGCTATTGTCATATTTTTTATTGGATTTAATTTGCATGAACCTATTATGCAAAGTTGTGCGTCAAAATTTTGTAAAGTCCATGAAAAAGGCGCAGCATTAGGTCTTTTTAATGCCTTTGGTTATGCAGGAAGTTTTATAGGTGGCTCTATTGGTGGAATATTTTTACATCTTAATCAATTAAATCTTTTAACAACTATCTTAGTTGTTTTAGCTATTTTTTGGCTAATTGGTCTCTTTTTCTTAAAAAATCCATCCGAATTTAAAAATATTTATCTACCTTTAAATACATCTTTAGATTTAAAAGAATTTGGTAAAAATATAGGGGTTTTTGATATTTATAAAAATTCCAAAAATTTAATTATTAAATTTGACAGCAAAATTACAAATGAAGAAAGTTTAAAGGCTAAAATTTAAAATAGAAAAAACTCGCAATTTGATTGAGAATTTTATCTTCTAATGAAGCTTGACAACGCTCTTTATTTGCCAAATACGCTGTTCTAGCGATTAAGCTTGTTCTTTGGATTTTACCATTTTTAACAATCTCTATATTTAATTGCATGCTATAATAATTCTCAACAAGCCACTCTCTTTGGCTTTCTAAAGGATCAAGATCATAAAAAAAGCTAGCTGAAGTGCTTATCCTTTGTGCATAAGAATGTTTTTTCATATCCACAAGATTGAGATAAATTTTATATGTTGGATTTTGATTGCTTTGCGTAAGTCCTAAATTTTGCAATTTATTGGCTAATTTATACTCTAGCTCACTTTTAATTTTACTTGGATTTTGAAAAAGAATTTCAAAAGTTTCATTAGGATGCGCTTGAAGAAATATGCCTTCATTATTGGTTTGTATAGAGCTTTCAACAAAAGTAGAATTAGCACAGGCACTCATAAAGAATGCCAAAAAGATAAAAATAAAAATTTTCATTTTATGATAGTTGGCGTAGCGCTAAGCCCTAAAGCACGATATTTTTCATAAAGAGAGAATATCTGTTTTAATTCAGCATCACTCACTTTTGGATAATTTTTTATATTTGGATCATAATATTTCTTTAAAATTGCTATTTTTTCATCATCATTTTTAGCTTTTTTAACTTCTTTGTAAATGAGTGCGGATTTTTCAAAAGCTGATTTTCCATGCACTGGAGTTAAAATATAATTGATTTGATAATTTTTAAGCTCATCTTTAATTTGCTCTAATTGCTCTCTACAAAAAGGACATTCTGGGTCAGAGAATACATATATTGCAGGTTTATTTTTATCGCCCATGGTAATGACCATTTTTTCCTTTTGTGCTACAGGTTTGGCATTTTTGGAAAAATGTTCTCTAGCTTCTTGAAATTTCTTCATTTCATATTCTTGAGCATAAGAAGTTCTTGTTTTTATATCAATAATATCAGGAACTATAATATTATCTTTTGTAAAAAGAATTTGATCTTGAGTTTGACCATCAACACTCACACTAACAATTACGCTTTCAAATCCTGTATTTCCAACTTTTTGACGATCTTTCACACTTACAGTAGCATTTGGAAACCGCATTTTGATATTTTTTGAATAAAAATCACTGATTTCACTATTGCTTGCAGCAAATAAAGATGCTGAACAAGCTAAAATTAAGCTTAATTTTCTCATTCATCTTCCTTAAAAATAAAATATAGATTTATTGTATAATGATTTTCTAAATACTTGTTTTTAAAAATCTTTTTTCCTCTTTTTTTTGCACTCTTTTATCTTTGTCTAGATACTCCAAATACGCTATTGCATATTTTCTTGATAGATGAAAAATTTCTTTCATTTTTTGTACATCAAGTTCTGTTGTTTGTAAAATTTTCAAACATTCTTGTATCATTTGATCTAAAGCTTTTTTTTCTACAAAAAGATTATGAGAAAGTCTGATAACTAACTTTTCTTGAGTGAGTTTTTTTAAAATTTCATCGCCGCTTTTTCGATCAAGATCCAAATCTTCATAAAGATTGTAAGGAGCTTGGGGTTTGATGCCTTGTTTTTTTAATATTTCATAGAGCTCGTTATTATTTCTTTGTTTGAGTTTTTCAAAGTCAATCCCTTTTTTAAAATATATTCCATTTTTAAAATCGAGCAAATTTTGCATATTTTTAAGCCCAAATTCACAAAATTCCACACTCGCCCAAGAGATTCTCAAAGATAATGAAGTCGGAGAAAACATAGCATAAGGATTTTTATCTAGTATAAAAATAATCATTTTTTTAAATTCATCCAAAGCTAAAAGATTATAAACATTGAGATTTTTTTCATCTACAAAAACCCCATTTAAATTTTTTGCCAAATCTAAAGCTTCTTTATGAAGTAATTTAAATCTTTGATAGCTAGAAAGCAAACCAAATCCCATTTTATGAATATCTTTTAAAAAGCTAAAAACCGCTTTAAAGTCTCTATTTTTAAGTAAAAATAATAATTTATTTTTTAGGTCTTTCTTTAAAGGCTCACTTACAGGATTTAAAATTCTACCGCCTCCTACAATACGATTATTTTGAAGTAAGATAAATTTTTCATCAAAACATAAAAAAAGCTGCGTTTTAAAAACAAGATGGGTAAAAAATTCATCATTGTCTAATTCTTTTAAAATTGTAAGCTTGCATTCTACACTTTTACTTCCTACGCAAAAAAGCATTTTTTCATTTTTTAATCCTCTTTTGGCTTTGATTAAAACATCACATTCTAAAAATCCTTTAAAAACACCTTTCTTACTTAAAACAAAACCTTTTTTCAAATCTTTATGATCACAATTTAAACTCAATGCAACACGATTAAAAGCTCTGATTTCTTTGCAATCTTGATCATGATTTTGTATATTTTTGATCAAAAGTTCTTTTTGGTTATCCAAGCAAATAATTTTTTCATTAACACTGATTTTTCCCTCATTTAAACTACCTGTAACAACAGTTCCTATGCCTTTGAGTGAAAAAATTCTATCTATATAATAACGGAAAATCAAATCATTATTTGCATTTTTATCTTTTAAATTTAAAAGATAATCTTTTAAAACATCGATACTAGCTTGATATTTTATAGATGTGTAAAAAACATTTAATGGGGTAAAATTTATTTTTTTTAAAATTTCTTGTCCGCGCTCCTTATAATTTTCGCATAAATCGCATTTGCTAAATACAATAATAATATCTTTAATTTCTAAAATTTCAAGCACTTCTAAATGCTCTATGCTTTGCTCTTTTAAACCTTCGTTAATATCAACAACAAACAAACAAGCACTAAAACCAAATGCTCCGCTAATCATAGTTTTAACTAAATCTTTATGACCTGGAACATCGATAAAAGAAAAGTGTTTATCTTTTAATTTTAAATCCGAAAAACTTAGATTAATCGTAATTTGTCTTTCTTTTTCTTCTTTTAAATTATCTCCATCAAAGCCATTTAAAGCTTTAATTAAAGAAGTTTTTCCATGATCAATATGCCCTGCAGTTCCAATAAGTAAAGAATTCATCAATCTTCCATAGAATTAATCAATTGAATCAAAGTATCCAAATCACTTTCCCTAATCGTTCTAAAATCTAAAACAAAACTATCATTTTCGACGCGACCTATGATATTTTTTTCTCTAAATTTTTCTTGCAATATTAAAGCCTTGCCCTTAAAAGATAAAACTCGACTTTCTAAAGTTCTATCAGGCATAGAGCCACCCCCGACTAAACTCTTGCTATTTTTAATTTCACTTTCAAATTTAATTCTTTGCTGCACCCACAAAGCTTTTTGCTCTATGTGTTTAATATCATCGTTTAAAAGTCTTAAAGTAGTGATTTTATTATAATCTTTTTCAAGATAAACCTTGAGTGTTTCATTAAGCAGTGCCAAAGTGATTTTATCTACTCTTAACATTCTTAAAAGCTGATTTTTTTTAATCTTCTCAATCAAATCTTTTTTTCCCAGTATAATCCCAGCCTGAACAGAACCAAAAAGTTTATCGCTACTAAAACTTAAAATATCACAATTTTTAAGCACTTTTTTAATCATAGGTTCATTTTTTGCTAATTCTTTATTTAAATTTTCACACCATCCAGAACCCAAATCATAATAGGTTAAAATTCCTTTTTCTTTAGCTAATTTATCAAGCTCCACAATGCTTACATCGCTTTGAAAACCTATAAGGGCAAAATTTGATTTGTGTGTTTTTAACAGTAACTTTGTATTTTCATCGATAGCTTCTTCATAGTCTTTTAAATGCGTTTTATTGCTTGTTCCAACTTCCTTAAGCTTAACTCCAGCAGCCTTAATCACTTCAGGCACACGAAAACTCCCACCTATTTCGACCAACTCACCTCTAGAGCTAATAATTTCTTCATTAAAACAAAGAGAATTTAAAATCAAAAAAACCGCTGCAGCATTATTATTTACCACTAAAGCATCTTCGCACTCAAAAAGCATTTTAAGTTTCTCAAGCACTAAAGCGTAGCGACTTCCTCTTTTGCCATTTTCTAAATCAAATTCAAGATTTACATAATTACAAATTTGATCCTTGCATTGATTAAAAATACTTTCATCAATCACACTTCTACCCAAATTTGTATGGATAATCACACCTGTAGCATTGATTACACTTTGTAAATCTTTACGCAGATATTTTTTAATTTCTGATTTTATTTTTTCTAAAAGAATGCTTTTTTCACAGTTATTCTCACCCAAAGCCTTAAGATTGGCTACGATATTTTTGCAAAAATAAGCCCTTAAATAAAAAGGATACTCTTTTAAAGTTTCATCCTCGATTAAAGTTCCAATTTGTGGGAATTTTTTTATTTTGTCCATCTTAAACCTTAAGAAAATATTTGGTTATTTTAACATAAAATTTAAAAAAATATTTTTTAGAGGAAAAACTTAATGAAAGAATTTGTTTTCATAAAAAACAAAGATTTAATCCCTTTGCCTGATGAAATTGAAATTTGGGAAACGAATAAAGATATAGAAGTTTTAATCTCTAATGATAAAAAACAAAAATCTAGCATCTACGCTCCAGAAATTAATTTTTACCTTAGAAATTCTCAAGATGATGCTTTAGAAAAGGCTAAAAATATTTTAAAACTCTATCAAATTAGAAATCATATTTATGATTTTGGGCTTGATTTTAAAGAAAATAAATCTATTCAAAAACGCATTATTCTTATTGATCTTGAAGAAGAACTTGCTGATTTTTTGAAAAAAAATGATTTTAAAGTCATTGCTTTAAAAAATGAAGAAATCAAAGGTATTTTTGGGACTATAGGAGAATTATGCGCGATAATATCTGATGAAATAGAAATTGATTTTGATATTTTAATTTTTAATCATCAATGTTTAAGAAAGGATTTTTCAAGACAAAGTGGCTGCTATAATATGCAAAATTTTAAAAACAAAGAAGCCTTGCTTGAATTTTTAAATAGCATTATTCCAAATTACACTTACAAAAATTATTTTTCTTATGATTTAAACATATGTCAATATCATTCAAGGCGTAGCGAGCACTGTGCTAAATGTGTTGAAATTTGCCCTACAACAGCTATTTTAAAAGATGATGAAAATAAAAATCTAATTTTTTCGCAAATAGATTGTTTGGAGTGTGGTTCTTGTATTAGCATTTGCCCTAGTGGGTCGCTTGATAGTACTAATTTACCTAGAAACAGCTTTTTTGAAATTTGCAACTTTTTTAAAAAAAATAAAATTTTACTCATTTCAGAAAAAATTCCTCTAGAAAATTTAAATTTAGAGCTTCCAAAAAATACCTTGCCACTAATCATAAAAGATGGATGGCTTACTCCTATGCATTTTTTAGCTCTTTTGCAAAGCAGTGGTGCCAATATAGTCTTTTTCACTCAAACACTATCTCAAGGAAATCATGAAGCCATAGAACTTTTAAATACTTTTTTTGAGAGAAAATTTAATAAAAAAGCTATTTTTATTGCTAATGAAGAATTAAATACTCATTTAAAGCAACAAGAATTTATAGAAAATTTATATTTTGAATTTCACAATAATACTCTTAGCACAAGAGAAAATTTTTCTAAAAGAATGCAAAAGCTTATACAAAATGATGATTTTGGCTCTTTAAAAAGTGGAAATTGGATAAGATATGGAAAAATAGAAATCAATACTCAAACTTGCACTCTTTGTCTTTCTTGCGTTGGAGCTTGCAACGTAGGGGCTTTAATCGCAGATCATAAAGAAAATGCTTTAAAATTTAATGCTTCACTTTGCACTACTTGTGGATATTGTGAAATGAGCTGTGCTGAAAAAGATACCTTAAAGCTAACAAGAAGTGGGATGGAATTTAATCCTAAGTTTTTTGAATATCAAACGATGGCAAAAGATGAACTTTTTGCATGTATAGAATGCGGAAAAGAATTTGCTACTAAAAAAGCTGTGCAAAAAATAGCAGAACTTATGAAACCTAAATTTAAAGATCAAAATAAAATTAAAACACTTTATTGTTGCGCAGAATGCAAGGCAAAAATAATGATAAAAAGTATGAGTAATTTATAAATATCGACCAAAAGTCGATATTTAATTATTATGCAAAATAAGATCTAATTTGATCTATCCAAGCATCGATTCTTGCCTCTGTTTGATCTTCTTGATTGTCGTTATCTAAAGCAAGACCTACAAATTTATCATTTACAACAGCATCGCTTGCCTCAAAACTATAGCCATCAGTTGAAACCTCTCCAACTAAATTAGCACCTGCATTTTTTAAATTTTCAGCCAATTTTCCCATACCGCTACAAAAAGTATCAGAATAGCTTTCGCTATCACCCATACCAAAAACAGCTACTGTTTTACCACTAAGGCTAAGTCCTGAAAAATCAAAACCATCCCAATCATCTTGCAAATCTCCACTTCCCCAAGTTGAAGTTCCGCAGATTAGTTTATCATAAGAATTGATTTTAGCTGCATCAATATCTGCGATATTTAATACATCACTGATTCCCAATTTTGAAGCGATCATGTTCGCTGCACCTTCTGTGTTACCCATAGCACTTCCATAAACTACTGCTACTGACATTTATTTCTCCTTATAAGTTGATTTGATATTTTATACGGAACTAATTTTACCATAGTTTTGTTTAAATCATACAAAAAATGTTTTATTTCAATAAAATGTTTAAAATTTTCATTGCGAGGGCAAACAATGTATAATTTTTCAAAATTATTGTTTTCGATAAAAGTTAATATTTTTTGCATTTCATTTTCAATTTCTAAATTACAAATATCGATTTTCTTACAAAGTGCCCAAATAGCAAATTTTTTATTTATCACAATAAGATTTCCTTGCTGATCAATTATTTCATCTGGATTTTGCCTAGAAATTTTATCATACACATAATCACCAAATAAGCTTTGTGTATCAAAATATAATCCATTATGATAAAATTTTAAAATTTGACTTAAATTGCATTTTTTTAAATTTCTTGTTTGGAAAATCAATCTTCTTTCTTGAAATTCATTATATTTAAAAATAGTTTTAATTTTTCCAAATTTTACTTTGGAAATATCTTTTATAAAATTATTAAAGGCTTCTTGAATGCTTTTAGCTTGTTTTCCATAAATAAGAGGAATTTTCATCTCATCTTCTACGCAAGAATTATATTGAATTAAAAAAGTCATTATAAGATCTTTTTTATCTAAGGAACGATAAATTTCAGGAATTATTTCTCTATTTTTTTCAAAACCAAACAACATTAAAATCCTTTAAAATCGCATATTTCTTTATTTAAATTAAAAATTTTACAATACTCACAATATACACAATTAACACTTCTTTTAGCGCAAACTAATGGAATTTTTCTTTTTTTAGCCTCATTTTTAATTTTTCTCATGGTATTGTGATTTAAAAAACTTGTTAACATAACTATACATTCTGTATCACAAGGAATAGGTTTGCGATTAACTCTATTTTCATTCCGTGCGTCCCAATGTTCAATTTTTTTAGCACCTAGATCATGTAAAACAGCCTTTATAGGAGTAATTTCATCCGCACCAATAACTAAAACCGACATATATCCTCCTTATTTATTTTGATAATTATTATTATAATATGACTTAACTAAATTTATTTTGAAATTTATTATCAAAATAAATTTTATTTCAAAATTTGTCAATTAATTAAGTTATTTTTAATTTTTATTATAATATAATTTATTAATTAATAAAAATTATTATTTAGGAGAAATTAAAAAATGAAAAGAATGACAAATGATTTTGGAAATATTATCGCTGATAATCAAAATTCTTTAAGTGCTGGTGCAAAAGGACCTTTGCTTTTGCAAGATTATTTATTGCTTGAAAAACTTGCTCATCAAAATAGAGAAAGAATTCCTGAACGTACAGTGCATGCTAAAGGTAGTGCAGCTTATGGAGAAATGAAAATCACTGCTGATTTATCTGCTTATACTAAAGCTAAAGTCTTTCAAAAAGGCGAAGTTACTCCACTCTTTTTACGCTTCTCAACAGTTGCAGGAGAATTAGGTGCTGCTGATGCTGAACGCGATGTTCGTGGCTTTGCTGTTAAATTTTATACCAAAGAAGGCAATTGGGATCTAGTAGGCAACAATACTCCAACTTTTTTTATCCGCGATGCGTATAAATTTCCTGATTTTATTCACACTCAAAAAAGAGATCCTCGCAGTAATTTAAGAAGTAATAATGCTGCTTGGGATTTTTGGACTTTATGTCCTGAAAGCTTACATCAAGTTACGATACTTATGAGTGATAGAGGAATTCCTGCAACTTATCGTCATATGCATGGTTTTGGAAGTCATACTTATAGTTTTATTAATAATAAAAATGAAAGATTTTGGGTTAAATTTCACTTTAAAACCTTACAAGGAATCAAAAATCTTAACAATAAAGAAGCCCAAGAATTGATCGCCAAAGATAGAGAAAGTCATCAAAGAGATCTTTATAATGCTATTGAAAAAGGTGATTTTCCAAAATGGAAAGTCCAACTTCAAATTTTAGCCGAAAAAGATACAGATAAACTTGGGTTCAATCCTTTTGATTTAACAAAAATTTGGCCACATAGTATTGTTCCTTTAATGGATGTTGGAGAATTGATTTTAAATAAGAACCCACAAAATTATTTCAATGAAGTTGAACAAGCTGCTTTTAGTCCTAGTAATATAGTTCCTGGAATAGGTTTTAGTCCTGATAAAATGCTCCAAGCTAGAATATTTAGTTATCCTGATGCACAAAGATATAGAATAGGTACAAATTATCATCTTTTACCAGTTAATCGTCCAAGAAATGAAATAAACACTTACAATGTAGCTGGAGCAATGAATAGTGATAGCTATAAAAATAAAGAAGCTTATTATGAGCCAAACAGTTATGATGATAGTCCAAAAGAAGATAGAAGTTATCTTGAGCCTGATTTATTTTTAGAGGGATCAGCACAAAGACATGCTCCACTTGATGAAGACTTTTACACCCAACCAAGAGCTTTATTTAATCTCATGAATGAAAACCAAAAAGAGCAACTTTTTGAAAATATTGCTAATTCCATGGAAGATGTCAATGAAAAAATTATAGATAGAGCTTTAAAGCATTTTGAAAAAATTTCACCTGATTATGCTAATGGGGTTAAAAAAGCTTTAAAAAAATAATTTTTACTTACCGCCTTGGGCGGTAAAATAAAGATTATTAATTTTAAGGAAAAAAGATGACAACTCTTAGTATAGAAGAAGAAAAAAGATTTGAACAATTATGCAATATGGCTTTTAATTTTGCTAGAAATAATGATTATAAAAATCTTAAAATCATGATAGAGGCAGGATTAAATGTCAATCTAAAAACCCATAAAGGCGATACTTTGCTCATGTTGGCTGCTTATAATAACTCTTATGAAAGCGCAAAAATGCTTTTAGAAAAAGGTGCAAAGGTTGATGAAAAAAATGATCGCGGACAAACCCCACTTGCTGGAGTTTGTTTTAAAGGATATTTATCTATGTGTAAGCTTTTGGTAGAACATGGTGCAAATATTGATGAAAATAATGGATTAGGCATGACTCCTTACACCTTTGCTTTAATGTTTGGACGCAAAGAAATTTCAGCCTTTTTGTTAAAAAATTCTAGAAAAAGTTTCTTAAAGAAAATTTCTTTTGCTGTATTGAATTTTATAAAAAGAAAATGATTATTTTTTAAACTTTTTTAAATACCTATAAACGCTAGGTTCTGAAATTTTTAAAAATTTTGCAACAATAGAAACAGCGCCTTTGATATTAAAAATACCTTTTTCATAAAGGGTTTTTGCGATTTCTTCTTTTTGAGTAATGCTAAGTTGATAATTTGAATTTAAATAATTCATATCAATATTTTGGGCTAAAATTTCTTCTATAGATCGACTTAGTGTTTCTACATTGGCCAAATCATTAATTTCTAAATTACTACTTTCATCTTGGCTTAGAAACTCACCCATATCGTCTAATTTTTCTATATTTATGATTTTACAAATTGCATCTCTTATAACGCTTGTATCATGATTTATACATAAAATTCCTACAAGTTTATTAGCATTTTTTATAAAAAAAGTTGAACCTCTTACAAGTTTATTTTTTCCGATTAAAGCTTTATAATCATACAAAAAATCTTTGTTTAAATAAACTTTTTTTTGTATAAGTTCACTCGCAAAAGTACTTAAAGGAGATTCTAGCGTTCTACCACTAATATGATTATTTTCAATAGCAGCAATATAAGCACCTTTTTTATCTATAACATGAAAAACAACTTCATATTGTTTGCCTAAAACTTGCCCTAAAAATTTTGTTAATTTGATAAATTGTTCCTTTTGCTTTTCATCCATAGACTTTCCTTTAAAAAATAAATAATATTTTATTATCATGATAATAAAATATTGACAAATTATTTTTAAAATGATAATATTCTATTATAACAATAATAATTTAACACTCAAGGAGAAAAAAATGTCAAATTATCCAAAAGCTATTGGATCTTATTCAGCTTATAGAGAGGCTAATGGGTTGTTATTTATTTCGGGACAACTTCCTATCAATCCTAATTCTGGAGAAATAGAAAGTGAAGATATAAAAGAACAAACCAAGCAATCATTAAAAAATATTGGAGCCATTTTAGAAGAAAATGGAATTTCTTACGATAGAGTATTAAAAACAACTTGCTTTTTAGCTAACATTTCAGATTTTGCTGCTTTTAATGAAGTTTATTCTGAATTTTTTCAAGCTCCCTATCCCGCAAGAAGCGCATTCGCGGTTAAAGATTTACCAAAAGGAGCAAAAGTGGAAATAGAGGTTATCGCCTCAAAAGGATAAATATGCTAGGTCTTGGTTTTTCACTTTTAAGTATTTTTTTACTTATTTTCATGCTTTATAAAAAAGTCAATGCCCATATGGCATTGCTTTTAAGTGGATTTTTTTTACTTGGCATAACAACAATTGTTTCATTTTTAATCTATACTTTTCCAGAATCAAATATTCAAATAAATTATCCTCAAATCTATACTTATTTACAAAGTATAGATTTTTATAAATTGGGACATCCCATCCTTGAAAAAGGATCTTTAAATTTAGGTTTTTTTAATATTTTTGAAGTTTTTAATCAAACTTTATCAAGCACTTTAGCAGGTCTTGGCTTAACTTTAATGTGTATAGCAGGTTTTTCTGCTTATATGGATCATGTTGGTGCTTCTTATGCTCTTTTTAAAGTTTTTGAAAAACCTTTAAAAATGGTAAAATCACCCTATATTTTGCTTATACTTGCATATTTTATTTCTCAATTTTTAGTTCTTTTTATACCTTCTCATGCTGGTTTAGCGCTTTTATTAATGGTGACTATGTATCCAATATTGGTTAGAACAGGGGTATCTAAACTTTCTGCTTTAAGTGTAATTGCAATTTGTCAATATATCGATCATGGGCCTGGAAGCGGCAATGTCATCATGGCTTCAAATGTGGCTAAGATTGATCCTGCATTTTATTTCGTTCACTATCAACTTCCCACAACTTTACCTATCATTATAGCTGTAGGAATTTCTATTTATCTTTGCAATTATTTTTTTGATAAAAAAGAACATTTTGTTTACAATTCTAAAAAAGTTGAAGAAGAACTTAATGAAAATAAAGCAAAAGAAGTCAAAAAACCACCTAGAATATACGCTCTTTTACCTATTATACCTTTAATTTTAATCCTAGGTTTTAGTTCTGTCATTGATAGCATTTTAGCCTTATTTCAAATTCATTATCAATCAAACATTAAAATCAATGTTCCTGTTGCTATGATGATTTCAACTTTTATAGCTATTATTTTTGAGATGATACGCTATAAAAGCGTTATTGAAACTTTAAATTCAATAATGATTTTCTTTAAAGGCATGGGACATTTGTTTGTAATCACAGTTTCACTGATTGTTTGCGGTCAAGTATTTGCCAATGGACTTTTATCAGTTGGTTTTGTAGATACCTTGATAGAAATTTTAAAAAATGCAGGTTTTGGAGTACTAGCTATCATTATAGCCGTTTCTATACTTCTCGCTTTTTGTGCTTTTTTAATGGGATCTGGAAATGCAGCATTTTTTAGCTTTGCTCCACTTATCCCAAATATAGCAAAGCATTTTGGAGTTGAAACCATTTCCATGATAGCACCTATTCAAATCATGACAGGTTTTGGAAGATGTGTTAGCCCTATTGCTCCTGCAATTTTAGCTATATCTGCTATGACAAAAGTTAGCCCCTTTGCAGTGGTAAAAAGAACAGCTATTCCTATGTTAGTAGCAAGTATTGTTAATATCATAATGACTTATATTTATCTTTAAAAAGGAGAAAAAATGAAACCAAAAACTAAGTTAATCCATCAAGGAAGAGGGAATCAAAGCGCTGAAGCAAGATCAGTAAATCCGACTCTAATGCGTGCATCAACTATACTTTTTAAAGATCATGCAACTTGGCAAAAATATAAAGAATTAAGAAAAACTGAAAGAGTTTTAAGCTATGGGGCAAGAGGTACAGCTACTAATTTTGAACTTGAAAAACTCATTTGTGAATTAGAAGGTGGTTATAGAGCTCAGCTTTTCCCTACTGGACTTGCAGCCTTAGCTATGGTACTTTTAAATTATGCGAGTAAAAACGCACATTTTTTAATTACAGATGCAATTTATGGACCTGTTAGAACCATTTGTGACAAATTTTTAGAAAAAATGGGCGTTGAAGTTGATTTTCTAAAGGCTGATGCGAGCGATGTAGAAGAAAAAATCAAAGCTAACACTAAGCTGATTTTATGTGAAAGTCCAGGATCTATACTTTATGAAATCATTGATTTGCCAAAGCTTTGCAAAATCGCGCATTCTCATAATATTCCAGTTGCCATTGATAATACTTATTCAAGTGGATATTTTTTAAATCCTTTAGAGCTTGGAGTTGATATTTCTGTTATCGCAGCAACAAAATATCTAAGTGGACATTCAGATGTTACCATGGGTATAGTAGTCTGTAATCAAAAAGAATGGAAAAATTTCAACGAACTTCCAGAAGCCTTTGGTTTTACCACAAGTCCTGATGATGTGTATTTAGTACTTAGAGGAATGAGAACTTTAGATGTGAGAATGAAAGCTCATGAAAAAAGTGCTGATAAAATAGTTGAATTTCTAAAAACCAGAAAAGAAATTAAAACTATTTTTTACCCAAAACTCAAATCTCATCCAAATCATGAAATTTTTATGCGCGACCATAAAGGAAGTAATGGAATGATCACCATAGAATTTAATGATAAATACAATCAAAATGATGCCATTACTTTTGTAGATTATTTAAAATATTTTTCTATAGGAGCAAGTTGGGGTGGATATGAAAGCTTAGCTACGGTAACAATCCCTCCTAGAACAGCAAGTGATTGGAGTCAGAGGGGTCCATTTGTGAGATTTCACATAGGGTTAGAAGATACTAAAGATCTTATAGCTGATTTAGAACAAGCTTTTGGAAAAATTAAAAAATAAAAGGATTAAAAAATGACCGGAATAAGTGTATTTGATCATAAATTATTGGCAGATTCTTGGAGCACTCAAGAAATGCGTGCTGTTTTTTGCGAAGAAAATCGCATTCAAAAATGGCTTGATGTTGAAGCAGCTTTAGCAAAAGCCCAAGCAAAGCTTGAAATTATCCCTAAAAAAGCAGCAGATGAAATTGCTAAAAAAGCACATTATAAATTTATGGATATGGAATTTATTTTTGCAGAATTTAAAAAAACAAAACATCCCCTAGTTCCTACAATAAGAGGTTTAGAAAAAGCTTGTAAAGATAATTTGGGCGAATTTGTTCATTTTGGAGTTACTACTCAAGACATCATTGATACAGGTATCGTATTACAGTTTAAAGAAGCAATGCAAATTATCAAGCAAGAGTTAAAAGCTATTGCAAAAGCCTTAGTAAAACTTGCTAAAACTCACAAAAATACTGCGATGATGGGAAGAACTTTGGCTTTACAAGCCTTGCCAATAACCTTTGGACACAAGGTTTCTATTTGGCTTAGCGAACTTGATCGTCATTTTGAAAGAATATTGGAGCTTGAAAAGAGACTTTATGTTGGAAGTATCGTAGGAGCTGTTGGAACTAAAGCGAGTTTAAGTGAAAAGGCTAATGAAGTTGAAAAGTTGACTTTAAAAAATTTAGGACTTTGTGTGCCAAATATTTCTTGGCAACCTGCACGCGATCGTTTTATAGAATTAGGATATGTTTTAGGCAATATCAATGCAACTTTCAATAAAATCGCTCATCAACTTCTTATACTTTCGCACAATGAAATTGATGAAGTAGTAGAACCTTTTGGAAAAGGTCAAGTAGGATCTAGCACTATGCCTCATAAAAGAAATCCCGCGGTCAGTGAAAATGCTGTTACGGTAAGCAATGCTTTAAAGGCAAATTTAGCCATACTTAGTGATATAGAAAGACATGAACATGAAAGAGATGGGCAGGTTTGGAAAATGGAATGGAAGCTTTTACCTGAAATGTTTTTAATGCTTTCTGTGGTTTTAGCTAATATGAAATTTGCCTTAAGTGATTTAGAAATTAAGAAAGATAAAATGCTTAAAAATTTAAATACTCTTAATGGTTTTGTTTTAGCAGAACGTGTTATGTTTGCTCTGAGTGATCACTACGGTAAGCAACATGCACATGAAATCGTTTATGAAAACGCTATGTTAGGCATCGAAAAACAAAAAACTTTTAAAGAAGTTTTACTAGCCGATAAAAGAGTTTCTAAAGTTTTAAAAGAAAAAGAAATTGATGCTTTACTTGACGCAACTACTTATGTAGGTTATGCGCCAAAACTTGTGGATGAATTTTTAGCAAAAATTAAAAATAGTGCTATTTTAAAATAGGAAAGCAAATGTTTTATAGTGAAAAATTAGCTGAATTTATTATAAAATTACATTTTGATGATATACCTCAAAATGTAATTTACAGAGCTAAGGAACTTATGCTTGATAGTCTTGGAACAGCCTTAGCTGCCCATAAAGAAGAATGCGTTTTAAATGCTTTAAATGCTTTAAAAACCGAAGGAAGTACAACTGTTTGGGGACAAGAACAAAAAATAGATGCCATTAATGCAGCCATGCTTAACTCAATTGCTTCTCATGCTCTTGATTTTGATGATACACATACAGAAGCGATTTTGCATGGCAGTGCTTTTTTAACTCCGCTTTGCTTAAGCTATGGTTTTAGTGTTTGCAAAGACGCAAAACAAATTTTAAAAGCTTTTATTATTGGCTGGGAAATAGCT
Organism: Campylobacter sp. W0018; assembly: GCA_020135845.1. GTDB lineage: Bacteria > Campylobacterota > Campylobacteria > Campylobacterales > Campylobacteraceae > Campylobacter_D. Next base: position 39,879 of record JACHTQ010000007.1, read on the forward strand.
GCTAGAGTGGGTATTGCAAGTAAAGGAAGTTTTCATAAACGTGGTTTTCACACAAGCGCTATTGCTGGAATTTTTGGGAGTGTAAGTGCAAGTGCAGTTTTGCTAAATTTAAATAAGGAACAAATTATCAATGCCTTAGGTCTTGCTGGGAGTTTTGCAAGCGGAGTGAATGAATTTTTATCCAATGGATCTAATTCTAAAGTTTTACATTTAGCAAATGTTGTAAAAAATAGTATTTTGGTTGCAAATTTAGCTAAAAATAACATGAGTGGACCTTTGAGTATTTTTGAAGGAAGAGATAATATTTTTAAATGCTTTGGCATAGAAGAAAACTCGGATAAAACAGAACTTGATAAAGCTTTAGGTCAAATTTGGCAGATTATGCAAGTTTCTATTAAACCTTATCCAAGTTGCCATTTTACGCATGGTTTTATTGAGTGTGCTATTTCTTTAAAAAATGATGGTTTAAAAGCCGATGAAATAAAAAATATCCATTGTTTTGTTGATGAGGTTCCTATTTCTTTTGTTTGCGATCCAATTGAAAAAAAATATCAACCAAAAACTGCTTATGAAGCTAAATTTTCTTTACCTTTTTTGATGGCTTTAGGTTTTTTTGATGGCAAAATCACATTAAATTCTTATGAAAATTTAATGCGTAAAGAACTTATAAATTTTGCGCAAAAAATCACTTATGAGAAAAAACAATCTACGGGATTTCCAAAATACTTTCCAGGGCATATAAAAGTGACTTTGCAAAATGGACAAGTCATTCAAAAAGATGTTTTTATCAATAAAGGAAATTTTGATAATCCTTTGGGATTTGAAGAATTAAAAGAAAAATTTTTAAACAATGCCAAAATGAGCCTTACAGAAGAAAAAGCCCATGATTTGCTAAAACAAATTATAAATTTAGAAAATCAAAACGATTTTAAACTCTAATCAAAGGCTTTTATTTAAAAAACAAAAGCCTCTTATAGATTAACAATTTTTGGATTATTAAATTCTAACACATCTTTAACACTCTTTTCAAAAGCTTTTAAAACACTAAAAGCAATGCCTTCAAAATCAAGCCCACCGCAAAGATAAATTAAAGGCATGCGAAAAGATTTACTTACATCAAGCTTAGGTTTTTCACCATTCAAGTTTAATTTAAAATCATAAGGACTAGCGTGCTTAAAAGCATAATTTTGCGCTGTATTTATAAAATCTTCTTTATTTTTTAAAAACTCTCCCTTAGCTAAAATAAAATTAATTTCGAGGTATTTCCAAAAATCACTTGAAATATTTGAGTTTTCGTCAAAATTTTTCTCTATAAAGGCATAATTTGCTTCAAAACTTTTTTTATAATTTTCAACCAATAAAGCTCCTAATTTATTTTTAGCTATATTTTGCAAAATTAGCTTTATATTAGTTTCAAATTCAAAATCTATACTCGATAAAGTCTTGATTTGCTCTTCTAAAATAAATTGAGTTGAAAAATTTTTATTTTGCAATTTTGCATAAGAAAAAATATTTGCCATAGGTTTTTCATAATTGCCAAATTCATCCCAAAAATTCTTTTCACTACATGCAATACAACCATGCCCAGAAGCAACTGGCCAAGAGGTTTTAGAATTAAATTTCACTTTTGGACAATTATTGTAAGTATAAGGACCTTTACAGCCTATTTTAAAGAGACAAGCTCCATTTTTTGCCGCTTCATCATCAAAACGTTCTGCAAAAATTCCGCTTTCAAATTTGGCTTTTCTTTCACACATGTCATGCAAACATTTACCATAGGCCCATACAGGACGATTTTGCTCATCTAATTCTGGAAGAATTCCAAAAAGTGCAAAAAATGCCAAATTTGCAACGATATTTATATCACTTGGTGGACATCCTGGGATATTAACTACTTTTTGAGTTAAGACTTCAGAAATTCCACAAGTCTTGCTAGGATTTGGATATGCAGCTTGAATTCCTCCATAAGAAGAACAAGTTCCAATTGCATAAATAGCCTTAGCTTTTTTAGCTAATTTTTGTAAAATTTCATAACCACTTTCAGCGTTAGCACCTATAGTTAAGAAAAAGGTATCAATCGCGGCAACCCCACCTTCAACAGCCAAAATAAAATCTTGATCTAAAATATCTTCTATAAGTTCTTCGGCTTTTGTTCCATTTGCAGCCATCAAAGTTTCATGGTATTCTAAAGAAAAAAAATCAAATATAAATTCATCAAAACTCGGTAATTCAGAACGCAATAAACTCTCGCTACAACCGGTACACTCACAAAGATGAAGCCAGACTATTTTCATTTTTGAAGCTATTTTAAAATATTGTTGGGCTAAAGGTAGAATTTCATTTCCTAAAGATAAATACTTAACAATGGTTTTTACACTTTCTTCATTGATAATCTTCTCATGTTTTGAGCTTGAATTTTCAATTTCAACTATACGATTTTGAAGTATAATTTTTAATTCTTCATTGCTAAGCTTTGTCATGTTTTATCCTTTTATATTATCCCAACAAAGAATAGTATTACCCTGTTCATCTTTTTCAACATCACCCATTCCCATGATATTGTATCCTGCATCTACATAATGAATCTCTCCACTAACCCCACGAGATAAATCACTAAGTAAATACATAGCTGAATTTCCAACATCTTCTATGCTAACATTGCGTTTTAATGGTGCATTAACTTCATTATATTTTAATATCATTCTAAAGTCCCCTATTCCACTAGCCGCTAAAGTCTTTATAGGGCCTGCTGAAATAGCATTTACACGAATTCCTTTAAGACCCAAATCCCTTGCTAAGTAGCGCACAGAACTTTCAAGGGCTGCTTTTGCTACACCCATAACATTATAATGTGGTACATATTTTACCCCGCCAAGATAGCTTAAAGTCAAAATGGAAGAATTCTCATTTAAGATGGGTAAAACCGCACGGGTTAAGGAAAGTAAAGAATACACCGAAGTTCCCATTGCTATATCAAAAGCTTCTTTTGAAGTTTGCAAAAAATCATTTTCCAAAGCTTCTTTAGGAGCGTAAGCAACTGCATGCACAAGAAAATCAATATTTCCTAAATCTTTTTTAATTTTATCTCCAATACTAGATAAATGTTCTTCATTATTGACATCAAGCTCATAAACAAAATGAGAACCAAGTTCTTCAGCAATAGGTTCTACGCGTTTTTTCAAGGCATCATTTAAAAAAGTAAAAGCTAAATCTGCGCCTTGTTCGCGACAAGCTTTTGCTATACCATAAGCAATTGATTTATTGTTAGCAACTCCTACAATCAGACCTTTTTTGCCTTTCATTATCATCTTTTATCCTTTGATTAGTTTTATAAAATTCTCAACTTTTAAAGCAGCGGAGCCTATCAAAACTCCTCCACATTCTTTAATACTTAAAATTTCTTTTATATTGCTTTCATTCACGCTTCCACCATAAAGCAAAGGTGCTTGAGTTAAAGTGGCCAAATACTCAAGAACGTTATTAATATCTTTAATATCTGCACTCACCCCAGTTCCAATAGAATAAATAGGCTCATAAGCGATGATTAAATTTTCATATTTTAAATCGATTATATCAAGCTGGGATTTTAAAAATTCTAAGGTTTTGCCTGAATTTTTTGTTTTTAAATCCTCTCCTATGCAAAAAACTATTTTAAAACGATGCTCTTTTGCAAAATCAAATTTAGCTTTAATTATAGCCTCATCACCTAAATTTCTTCTTTCAGAATGCCCAATCAAGACGCATTTAATACCAAATTCGTCCAAATGCTCTTTTCCAAGCTCGCCTGTAAAAGCTCCATTAACACAAGGATAAAAATTTTGCGCTCCTTGTATAAAGTTAGTTTGAGACTCCAAAAAAGCAATACTAGGTGGAAAAACGATGATATCATCACATTTTGCACCCATAGTCTTATTTAAGATATCAGCATAATTTTTAAAGCTTGCCCTAGTATGATTACACTTTAAATTTGCAGCAAAAATCACTTAATTCTCCTTTACTCTTAAAACCCTAATACCTGGAAGCTCTTTACCTTCTATAAGCTCAAGAGAAGCTCCTCCGCCTGTTGAAATAAAAGTCATTTCATCCGCATCACCAGCACGTGCAACCACATCAGCTGTATCTCCTCCGCCCACAACAGAAGTAGCATGTCCTTCGCTGATATAATGGCTCATTTTTATACTGCCTTTTGAAAATTTATCAATTTCAAAAACTCCCATTGGGCCATTCCACCAAATTGTTTGTGCATCAGAAATCACTTCTTTAAAAAGCCTTACACTAGCAGGTCCAATATCTAATCCCATCCAGCCACTAGGAATTTCTTGAACGGGTGAAAATTTCATCGGTGCCTCTTGAGAGCAAGAAGGAGCTGCAACAACGTCCACAGGCAAATAAATTTTCACTCCTAAATTCTTACCCTTGATTAAAATTTTATGAGCTTCTTCTAAAAGTTCCTCTTCCAAAAGCGAATTTCCCACATCATAGTCCAAAGCTTTTAAAAAAGTAAAGGCCATACCTCCACCGATAATCAGCTTATCAACTTTAGGTAATAAATTTGTCAAAGCTTGCAATTTTCCACTCACTTTAGAACCCCCTACGACTGCAACAAAAGGACGTACTGGACGTTTGATTAAATTAATCGCAAAATCAATTTCTTTTTGAAGTAAAAATCCTGCTCCTTTGTGATTTTCATCAAAAAATTCAGTTATAGCTTCAATACTTGCATGCGCTCTATGACAGACCCCAAAAGCATCATTAATATAAATTTGAGCCATAGAAGCAAGCTCTTTAGCTAAATTTTTGTCATTTTTAGTTTCACCCTTTTCAAAACGTAAATTTTCAAGCATTAAAATTTGGCCTGTTTGCAAGGCGGAAACTTTGTTTTTCGCATCATCTCCAATAACATCTTTAGCCATTATAATTTCTTTATCTAGAAGTCTTGATAATCGTTTGGCAATTGGCTCTAAAGAATATTTAGAGTTGAGTTCTTTTGGGCGACCTAAATGTGAGGCCAAAATAATACTACAACCACAATCTAAACAATATCTAATAGTAGGAATAGCTGAACGAATACGTCTATCATCTGTAATATTTAAAAAATCATCTTGAGGAACATTAAAATCACATCTTATAAAAACTTTTTTATAATCTAAATCAAGATCTTTAATTGAAATAATACCATTCATTTTAATTCCTATTTGCAATATAAACGGCCATATCGACTAAACGACTTGAATAACCCCATTCATTATCGTACCAAGCGATCACTTTTATCAAATCATCTGCTATAACTTGAGTTAAATCGCTAGCTACAATCGCACCATAAGAACAAGTGATAAAATCACTTGAAACACGCTCTTCATCATCCACCATCAAAAGGCCTTTTAAATTTGAAACCGAAGCCTTTCTAAAAGCATCATTGATTTCTTCTTTTTTAACTTTATGATCAAGTAAAACAGTTAAATCAACGCTTGATACATCAACAACTGGAACACGCATACTTTGCCCATGAAGCTTTCCGTCAAGCTCTGGCATAACAAGTTTCATGGCCTTAGCAGCACCTGTAGAAGTTGGGATAATATTTTGTGCTGCAGCACGTGAGCGACGCTTATCTCTGGCTTTAGCATCAATAATACTTTGTCCATTAGTATAAGCATGTATAGTTGTCATAAGGCCTTTTTTTATCCCAAAATTATCTTGCAAAACTCTACAAACTGGTCCTAAGCAATTTGTGGTGCAGCTTGCATTGGAGATAATTTTTTCGCCACGATAAAGATCAGAATTAACGCCTAAAACATAAGTGGGTGTATTGTCTTTTGCAGGAGCACTCATTATAACTTTTTCTATACCCATGTTTAAAAATTCTTGACATTTTTCTGTTGTTAAATGCGCTCCTGTACATTCTAAGACGATTTGAGCTCCATATTTTGCAAAATCAAGATCTTTAACACTGCGACTTTTGAAAACCTTGATTTTTTTATTATTAATTATTAAATCATCACCTTCGCTTTCTACACTTCCTTTGAATTCTCCATGGACCGTATCGTATTTAAAAAGATATTTTGCAAGCTCTATATCGGTAGTATCATTAATCGCTACAAGCTCTATATCATTCCTTTGTAAAATTATCCTTGCAACGCATCTTCCTATGCGTCCAAAACCATTAATAGCAACTTTTACGGCCATTTTATTTTCCTTATACAAATTTTTTATGCTAATATTCTACTAAAAAAAGGTTAAAAAATAGATGAAAATCGCACTTTTTGGAGGCAGCTTTGATCCACCACATAAAGGGCATAATGCTGTCATAGAAGAAGCTTTAAAAACCATTGATATTGATCAATTAATTATCATGCCAACCTTTATCAATCCATTTAAAAAAGAATTTTTTGCTGATGAAGAAAAAAGATTAGAATGGGTGATTAAACTTTGGGGAAATTTAGACAAAGTAAAAATTTGTGACTTTGAAATCAAGCAAAAACGTCCGGTTCCAAGCATAGAAAGCGTAGAATACCTTTATAAGATTTATCAGCCAAGTAAATTTTATTTTTTAATTGGCGCAGATCATTTAGAAAAACTCTATCTTTGGCATCAATTTGAAAAATTAGCTTCTTTGGTTGAATTTGTCATCGCTAAGCGAGATAATATAGAAATTCCAGAGCAATTTAAAGATTTAAAAACCGATATTAAAATAGCCTCTTCGTTTATAAGAAATACCTTAAATACTGATGAAGTGTGTGAAAAAATTAAAGATGAAGTACGAAATTATTATAAAAAATTTCAAAAAAATTGATACAATTTCAAAAAATTAAAGGAAAAAAATGCAAGAAAGAATTGATTTAATTGTTAAAATTTTAGATGAAAAAAAAGCAGAAGATATAAAAACTTTTGATATGAGCAAAGAAGAATATTTTGTAAAATACGTTATTATAGCTGCAACCTTGGGAGAAAAACACGCTTTATCTTTAATTGATGAGCTAAAAACCAAACTCAAAAGCAAGGGTGAAGAATTTTTAAATATAGATAGCAGTGAAGAATGGAGTGTGATTGATTTAGGTGACATTTTAATCCATCTTTTAACACCTGAACATAGGGGAATTTATAATATAGAAGAATTATTAGAAAGTTTGAAAAAAAATAAAACTAATTAAAACAAACATTCTCTATAATTTTAAACCATAGAGAATAAATTTTTAAATCAAAGATGATCAATATACTCTTCAATTTCTTTTTTAATTTTATATTTTTGCTCTTTTAAAGCTTTTTTCTTAGCTTTGTATTCAACTTTACTCATGCAGTCCTTCTTTTCATCTAAAGCATGAAGTTCTTTTTCTATTTTTTCCACTTCTTGCTCTTTTAGCTTTTTAGCCTCTAGCTTTTTATTATAAAAAAGAGGATCTTTACTGCAATCATTTTTAACTTCTTTTAAAGCAAGTTCTAAGCTTAATTTTCTTGCATTATCATTATGAATTTTTGCAAATTCTATTTCTTTATTGATACGTTCTATTTTTTTATCGCATTCATTTGCAAATGCCATAGTACATAATGCGGCCGTTAAAATCCATATTTTTTTCATCAATCACTCCTTAAAATAAAATTTCAAATACTACTTGATTAGCTCTTAAGTTTGGCTTTTATTTGATTAAATAAATTCATTACTTTATCTTGAAGTTCATTTGCTTGCTCTAGCGAATTTGCCTCAAAACGAGTGATAAGATATGCGCTTGTATTAGACGCTCTAAGCAAAGCCCAACCATAACCAAAATCAATTCTCGCTCCATCAATTTCACAAAGGCTTTTTACTCCCTCTAAAGCACCTTTTTCAACTGCTTTTTGAAATTCACTAACGATTTGAAATTTTTCTTCTTCATTTACCGGAATTTTAATTTCTGGTGTGGTGTATAATTTAGGCAATTCTTTAATCATACCCTCTAAATCAAAGCCTTTATAAACAAGTTCTAAGGCTCTTAAAAAGGCGTAAATTCCATCATCATATCCAAAATATCTATGCTTGAAAAATATATGTCCGCTTACTTCTGCAGCCAAATCAATATCTTTTTCTTTCATCATTTTTTTAATATTTGAATGTCCAGTTTTTCCCATAAAAATAGTTCCAAATTTAGCAACCTCATCAAAAAGATTTTTGCTGCATTTTACCTCTCCTAAAATTCTAGGATTTGGGATATTTTTAGCAAACAAATAACAAAGCTCATCTCCGCAAAAAATATGAGTTTTGCTTAAAGCCACCATTCTATCAGCATCGCCATCAAATGCAAAAGCAAGCCCATAATCTTCATTTTGGCTTAAGAAATTTTTCACAGCCTCTAAGTTTCGTTCTTCTGTTGGATCAGGATTGTGATTTGGAAATTGTCCATCAGGATTAGCAAACATAAGATGAGCTTTTAAATTTAAAGCTTTTATTAGCGGCTCTATCACAACTCCAGCTGCTCCATTACTACAATCAATAGCAAATTTATAATGAAAATCTTTTAAAAAACTAAATTGTTTAGTCATAAATTCCACATAAAGACTTAAAATATCATATGGCTGTGCATCAAAATTATCTTCTATTTCATCATCTAAATGCTTATAAACTTCTTTAGAAAATTCTTTTAATTCAGTTCCAAAAAAACTTTCCTTGCCTATGGTGATTTTAAAGCCATTATATTCTTTTGGATTGTGTGAAGCTGTGATCATAATATTTGCATCAAATTTCAACCCCTCATAAAGACTAAAATACCCAAGTGGAGTTGGAGCAAGCCCTATATTATAAACTTTAACACCAGCTTTATTTAATCCACTAACCAAATATCCAAAAAGTTCTTTAGCGCTATACCTTGCATCATAACCCACACTTACATTTTTACAAGATCTTTTAAGCATAGTCTGACCCAAACAATAACCTATCGCCTTAACGCTTTTTTCGTGAAGTTCCTTTCCATAAAGTCCGCGTATATCGTATTCCCTAAAAATCACATCAAGCATATGCAAATCCTTAAAATAATTAAAAAAATTTTTCAATATAATAAATTTTAACTATTAAGATAAAGAAAATTTTGATACAATTTTACATTAATTTCACTAAATAAGGAAATTTTTATGGATGAAGAATTAGAAAACGAAGAAGGTAAAAAGAAAAAAGGCGGAATGCTTGTTATTATCATAGTTGTTTTACTTTTTGTATTGCTTTTAAGTATTATGGGTGTTATAGCTTGGCTTATTTCAAGTAGCTCTAGTGATGAAACAAAGATCAAAGAGGCACCTAAAGAAGAAGTTAAAACAAATAAAACAAAAAATTCAATTCCGACTCAACGCGGTAGTGATTATGCTAATATAGGCCCTATGTACCCTCTTGATCCTTTCACGCTAAATCTCTTAAGTGATAGTGGCTCAAGATACGTAAAATGCACGATAGAACTAGAACAAAATAGCGAACTTTTAAAACCTGAACTTGATAAAAAAGTGCCGGTTATTCGTGATATCATCATTAGAACTTTGACTTCAAAAACTTTTGAAGAAATCAGCACTCAAAAAGGAAAAGAACGTTTAAAAGATGAATTAGTAGGCAAAATCAATGAAATTTTAACCGATGGTTTTATTAAAAACGTTTATTTTACAGATTTTGTTGTGTCTTAATGCGTGTAGGTTGTGATATCGTTGCTATTAACAGAATAGAAAAAATTTATCAAAGGCATGAAAAAAATTTTTTAGATAAATTTTTAAGCCCTAAAGAACAATTGTTAATCAAAAATCCTGCGAATTTAGCAGGATTTTGGGCAGCAAAAGAAGCCGCTAGTAAAGCTTTAGGTACTGGAATTTGCGATCTTTGTGGATTTTTAGATATAGAAATTGACAAGGATGAAAGGAATGCTCCTAAACTTCAATATTCTAAAAAAATCATGGATCATTTTTGTGTCAAACAGACATCTCTTAGTATTTCACACGATGGCGGTTTTGCAATTGCCATCGTTGTCCTAATTTAATTTCCTATAGTTTGTTTATCTAAATTCTTTGAAAGTATAAAATCAACAACTGGTTGCTCTCTTTTATTGGCTCTTTTGCAATGATCTTTTTGAAAAAAATCCGTAACTTTAATAACTAGTCTAGCCCATTTTTTACGGTTTCTTTCTCTCCACGCATGCGAAGACACACTCTCCCAAGCATAACCATTAAACAAACTTGCATTAACAAAATGATCAAGTGCTCTTACACCTTGTCTAGCCCGTGCAGTATTGAAAAAAATTCCCACAATTACAATGAAAATATAACCTAAAACCGCTAAAGGAACAATAGCACAAAGCAATAAAGTTCCTGCTAGCTTCTCTCTTAAACTCCCTTTAAATTTATGCTTAAAATGAAAAAAAATCGCTCGATTTTTACTTTTCACCCTTAACATTCCTTTTACTGAATTTAATTCTCATCCCATTTGCTGATCTAATGGTCAAGCGTCCTACTACATCCGGAGTAAAACCTTCTTCGAGTTCTAGTTTGTAAGTTTTTAAAATATTAGCTAAAATCAAAATAGCCTCTTGCATTGCAAAACCTTGCCCTATGCAAATTCTCTCTCCCATACCAAAAGGCAAATACGCATCTTTTTTATATTCTTCATCAAAACGTGAAGGATTAAAATCGTTAGGATTTTGCCAAAAACTTTCATGGCGATGTATAAGCCATGGCGCTATCACAACTCCTGAACCTTTTTTAATGGTTTTATCTCTTACGATGGTGTCTTTATTGGCCTCTCTTGCAAAAAATCCCACAGGAGGGTAAAGCCTTAATGATTCTTTAAAAATATTAGTCAAATATTTAAATTGTTTCAAATGCGAAATACCAATAGTATCATCTTTTAAAATTTCAATAATTTCTTCATAGGCTTTTTGCTGTTCCTTGGGATAAAGGCTGAGCAAATACAGTGTCCAAGTTAAAGAACTAGCTGTAGTTTCATGACCTGCTAAAAAAAGCATAGCTACTTGATCTAAAATTTCTTCAAATGAAAAACGCTGATTAGTTTCTGAATCAACTACCAAAAGTAAAGAACTTAAAATATCTTCAAATTTCCCTAACTCTCCTGAGCTAACAGCCTCATATCGAGGTTTTATAATATCACTTAAAACCTGTCTTATAGTATCTCCTGCTTTTGCTCGTTTGCGATCCCCTAAAATATAAGAAAGCCATTTTGGAAAATAAAACATGCGACGCATAGCCGTATGCACACTTTGCTCTTGAAAAATCACAAAAGCATCAAGAATTTTTTTACCTTTTTGTGCATCAAGTTTAGAAGACATAATAGTGCGAAAAATAACATCAGCTGTAACAAAAGTCATAGCCTCATCCACTTCAATCACGGAATTATCCGGATATTTACCAAAACGCTCCATCATATCCGCTGCAGCTTCACTCATGAGATTAAAAACTTTATTGATACGTGTCATTTCAAAACTAGGTCTTAAAAGCTCACGTTGTTTTTTCCAAACCTCTCCGTTGGTTGTAAAAATACTTTCTCCCAAAAGCGGACTTAAAAGCTCATGTAAAAAGGCACTTTTTGGAAATTCCTTAACTTCATCAACCATCATTCTTTTTACTTCTTTAGTATCATTGATCACATAAAGATCGAAATTGGGCATTTTAACATAGCCTGTTTGCATTTTATAACTACGCTCATAAAGCCCGTCAAGCCAAGATCTACGTTTGAGTAAAAAAGTCAAAAAAGTCGAAGCCTTATTTTTATAAGGTTTTGGGTAAAAAGGACACCTGCTCATATTTTTATTTCCTTTTCTAAAAATTCAGATGATAAAATAAAATTAAAAAAATCGTAACTGCCCTTAATGTTTGGACTATAAAGATATAAAAAATGCGCTTTGTTTTTATCTTTTTTGATTTTTTTGTATTCATTTTTTTCATACAAAGTATGAAATTTAGCGCTTAAAAAATGCGGAGTGAATTTCGCATTGACACCACTTGTACGAAAAAAATCAACTTGAGGAAAGCACGCCCCATCAATAACCGAAGTGTAATCATACCATTTTAAATCAAATTGAGAAACAAATTCTAATTTTTTTCTAAAATCATTGGACTTTTTTTGATAACTCACCAAAGGAATGCACTCGCCCAAAGTAATAATCTTTAGCTTATTTAATATCTTTTGTTCTAAATTTTGCTTTAAAATAAAATCCAAAACCTCAATACAAACTATCGTTCCAACACTATGAGCTATTAAAATTAATTCATAGTTTTCATTATTTTCATTCTGCTTTAAACTTTGCAAGATTGTATCGGAAAATATTTTGATTCTCTCTTCCATTAAGCCTTGTTTTTTACGGTGCCAATTTGCGCAAAAAGCACAAATTCTAGCTATCCAAAATACCGCTAATTTTCTGCCAAATTTAAACAAAAAACGAAAAATTAAAAAAGAAAATAAAATTCCTAAAATAATTGAAAAAGAAAAATGTATATAATTTTTTGTAAGAAAAAAAGCTGAAAAGCCAGCAAATAAAGAAAAAAATAAAGAAAAAAGTACATAAAAAAATGGATAATATCCAGTAATTAATTGATAAATTGATTCTTTGCCAAATTTGATAAAAAGACCTGTGATCGTATAAATTCTAAAAAAACTATAACAATCTTTTAAAGCATCTAAATAGCCTTCTGACCAATTTTTTTTTACTATATCATTCCAAGTTAAAAAATGATATTTAAGCTTTACATTTTGAGTATCGACTTGAAAAAAAGGAAAATTTTTATGACGATCAACTTTACTTATACTGGCTTGAATATCAAATTGATCGGAATATTTTTTTAAATTTTTTTTAAACAAATCATAATAATATCTATAACTTTTAGGATCATATCCTGCTATATAAAATACTTCTCTATCCATAAAAAATCAATTTCTTAAACTATTTTTTCAAAATTATAACAATTTTTTTAAAATTTGTTAATTAAAATTTTTACTTTTATGTTTTAAAAATGAATTTTTATAAAAATTAGCATTAAACTGATTGCTTCTTAAAAGATAATTTTTAAAATGGCAAACTAAAACTGGATTTGGTCTATAAGCGTGAGCTTCTCTCCAAAAAAAATGAAGTTTTTTTGGATAGGTTAAATCCTCAAAATCATAAAAAGCCTTGCCGCAAACCTTGGTAGGACAACCTTCTAAAATGGCACTTAAGCCAACAGTAGAATTTATAGTAATACACCCTAAAGCATTTTTTAAGAGCCTTGGCAAGTGAGAATCATGGACATACAAAATTCGTCCTTCAACATGATATTTCTCACTAAGTTCTTGAATCAATTTAGAATAATTTTTATACCCTCTATCCATAGGATGATGTTTAAAAACTAGATAGGATTTAGCCCTAGCATGATTGGCGAAAGAAAGTATGGTTTCTTCTATAAATTCTTCTATACTTTTTTTATAGTGATATTTAACTTGTGTATCATTATAAACTTGCAAAATGGCTAAAAAATATTTCTTTTTAAGATCATAAATCTTATTGTTTAGTTTTTTTTCTGTAAATTTATAAAAATATTTTCTATATAAAGATCTAAACCAAAATAAAAACTCAAAAGGATATAAGGTACGATGATGAAGGGTATTGTTAAAAAATGGAGCTAAAAGAAAAGAAAATAACCAATATAAAAAAGCATAAAAGGCCATATATTTAAATCCACCAGGAATTTCTTTTATAGATTTTTTTTTGCATACTTTTTGATTGAGATAAAAATTTTTATTGCGAGGCAATAAAGAATTTGCATTAACGCCATTTTTTTCAAAAGTAATGCAATAAGGCCTTAAATATCCTTCTTCAAAAATCCAAACATCGATGTTTAATTTTTTAGCAACCTCTATAGCCTTTTTATGGATTAACCGGCAATCATTATACATCAAAATAGCTTGAGTCTTGTGTTGCTTAAAAAGTTTTTCATAAAATTGTGTTAAATTTTCTTCCTTATCCTTGTAAATTTTTGCTTTAGGATAAAATAAAAAATCCCCACCATTAAAATTAATCTTTAAAATTTGAGCATTGTATTTTTTTAGTTTTTTTCCCAAACGATAAAAAAAATTACCCACTGGTCCTTGCAAAAGAATGACATTTTTTCCGCTAAATTCTTTTTTTACTTTTTTATCAAATTCCATTTTAATGCTACAAATTCATAAATTCTTCTTATTTTTCTTAATATAAAAATTCTAAAATCAATGATTATTTTTTGACAAGGTTTAGAAAAATAATCATTTTGCATTTTTAACATTGTATCTAAACAAAGTTCAATTTCACATAAGTTTTTTGTTTTTGGATGAATATATCTTGGATATTGCACCAAAACACCAGCAATAAGCTCTTCTAAAGTCAATTTTCTCGTTCTTCTTAAACATTTTTGTTTATCTTGTGTTAAACCCCAACCCGCATAAAAAGGCATACCATAAGTAAAAACTTTTTTAGAGCGTAAAAGCGCATCAAATCCTGAAGTAGAAGTGATCGTATGCACTTCATGACAAATTTTTATCGCGCTATCGATGCTGCAATTTTTTATAATCTCATTGCAATATTTTAAAATGGTTTTTTCATCCTTTAAACCTTTGCGATTTCCACTTAAAACATCAGGATGAGGCTTAAAAACAATATAAGCATCTTGATTTTTCAATCTTACTTCTTTAATCAAATCCAAAGTCGATAACCCAAAACCACCTAAAATCATTGAAGCATCATCCTCAACTTGCGCAGGAATGAGGATAATTTTTTGTCCTTTTTTGGCATTAATCTTAATATCTTGATGTTTGATGCCATTGTATTTTGAAAATTTATTCTCTTTTAAAATGTGGATAATATTTTTTGCCCTTAATAAAATTTGCTCATCAAAAACCTCATTTTGCAAGATATTTTCTAAGCGACTCTCTTGATTTGGATCAATATAAAGTCCTTTATCATCAACAATTAAAGAATAAGGACGAGTAAGATCAGAACCCAAAGAAATCGAACGGATGAAACCATCTTCTACTAAAGAAATTTTTGGAATAAAGCTGGTTAAATTTTCATCTTGTGCTTTTTTTACAAGAGTATTTCTTAACTCATTAAAATTGACTCTCTTACCCCAAATGAAAAATTTATCACTTTTTTTTAGCTTATATTTATTTAAAGCTTTCAAGGAATTTAAAAAAATTATTTCATTATCCTTGGCCTTAAAAAAAGGTTTCATAAAATATCTTTTCCAAAGAGTAAATCCTAACATAAACAATCTATTGGAATTTTCTTGTTCTATGCTTTTATATTTTGCTAAGGTTTTAATGGTATCAAAAATATCACTTTTTTGATTCAAATAAGGATTAAAATACTGACTATAAAGCATATAGGCAATATAAAACACTTCTTCAAGACTTCTTTTTTTAATCCTTCTTAAACATTTTTGCTTATCTTGTGTCAAACCCCAACCCGCATAAAAAGGCATACCATAACAAACACACTCGCAACCCATAATCAAAGCCTCAAAACCCATTCCAGAGGTTTTAGTATAAACTTTATTAAAATGTTTTAATAAAGCCATAGGATTAAAATTCTCACTTATAATCTTACATTCTTTAGGCAAGAAATGTATATTAAAATCACTTTGTTTTTTTCCGTTTAATACATCAGGATGGATTTTGATATAAATTTGAGAGTTCGAGTTTTCTTTTATAGCATCTTTTATCATTTCATTGGTATTAAAATTTTGCGCTAAGCCGTATTTTAAAGATGCATCATTTGCGGTTTGAGTGATAATTAAAACGCGATTTTCATCTTTTGAAAAATAATCATTTGGGATATCTAAATTGTTATTGTATTTGCCAATTTTATATTTTTTTATAAGTTCTATAGCTTTTTTAGTCTTGTCTAATTCTTCTTGATTTAACTCATAAGTGTTTAAAAGATTTTCTAATTTTGAAGGCTTAGTAGCATCATAATATATCCCTGTATCATCGCAAACTAAACTAAAACTAGGCGTATTTTCAATGCCCAAATTTAAAGATCTTATAAAACCATCTTCTAAAAGCATAAATTTCATATTATATTTTTGAGCTAATTCTTGTGCTTTTAAACCGGATTTTTTTTGCCCCCAACCTACAAAAATATCTTGTTTTTCACATTTTGAAAAAATATTAAACCATGAAACAGAATAAAAATTTTGAACATTAATAATTAATTTTTTTGAAGTGCTATAAAATTTCATATATTTTCACAACAAGATAAAATTTTTTGTTTTACTTTTTTCAAATTAAATAATCCATTTCTTGCTCTAGAATTAAGATTGCTAAAAATATCTTCAAAATCTTTTTTAGTTATTTTGTAATCTTTAAAATTTGTAGATATATTAAGAGCATCAAACAAGGCTACAATATCTTTTTTGTAAGATAACAAAATGCTATTTTCATCATTTATACACTCAAGTAGAGTTGGAATTGTAAAACTACAGGCCAATCCATGTGGAATTTTAAATTGCATAGTCAAAGGATAACTAATTGCATGAGCTAAAGCTGTTTGTGTATTTGAGAAGGCTAAACCTGCATAAATACTTGCTAAAATTAACTTTAATCTTAATTCTTTAGAATTTAAATTATTTTGCAACTGTGGTAAATATTTTAAAATAAGTTCTATTGCTTTAATTGCATGATTTGTAGATATATCATTAGAATTTTTATTCCAAATTGATTCTATAGAATGAGAAAGAGCATCTAAAGCTGTATGTACCGTTAAATCTTTAGGTATATTTAAGTGCAAATTTGGATCATAAAAAGCTTCTTTGCAATATAAATTTTCATCAGATAATGAAAATTTAATATTATTAGCACTATCCCAAAATGTCGCCCACTGAGTTAATTCACTGCTTGTTCCAGCTGTGGTGGGTATAGCATAGATAGGAACAAATGAAGAATTTTTTGAAATTTTTAAATCTTTTCCTTCTTTTAAAATTTCACCAGATACACTAAAATATTTTGCCACATCTAAAACACTTCCTCCGCCTAATGCTATAATTTCACTATAATCATTGAATTCTTTTTTTAATTCCTTAACAAATTCTATTTCAGGATTGGAAGTTATGTTAAAGATATAAGCTTTTAAACGTCTTCCTAATCTTTCTTTAAAAACTTCAACAAAACCTTTTTCATAAAAACTTTTAGATGTAATAAGCAATATGGAATTCGTTTTAAGACTGTCTAATACTTTAGCATATTCAACATTAAAATTAATTTTTACAGGATTGTAATATTTGAAATTCATCTTGTTAATCTTTACCCAAAAAATTTGCCATTCTTAAAGCAACTTGCTTTGGAGTAACTTTAGGTCTTCCTAATTTTTCTTTACTTCCTTTAAGAATTTTAATATAAATTAAAATTGCTCCACCAATATTTCTATTTTTAAAAAAACACAAAGCTTGTTCAAGTTCTTCAAATGAAGATATAATAAAAACTTTCTCATAGCCACAAAAATACGCCACTTGAGCAAAATTTATATTAGGAGAAAGATTAAATTGACCTCCAGTGCTATCATGGCTTTCATTATCTAATAATATATGACAAAAATTACCTTTATTGTATAAACTAGCATAATAGGCATTTGTACTTAAAGCCCCAAGCCTCATAAGTAAAGCAGAATCTCCATCAATAGCAATGACTTTTTTAGAAGTTTGCAAAGTTACACCTAAAGCTAAGGAACTCACGCATCCCATTGAACCAACCATATATAATTGATTATCTAAGTCTTCAACTTCATATAATTCCCTACCTGTTTTTCCTGTAGTTGCAAATAAAGCAATTTCATTCATTTTAGAAAAATAACTTAAATGTTGTAACACTTCTATTCTTTTTGGTAAAAAATTGGAATTAGCATCTTTTACTTGAAGTATATTTATTTTTTTCAAAAAAATATTCTTATCATGATTTAAAGCACATTTTTCAAAAGTATTGTTTTTAACAATAAAAAAATAACTTTTTCCTTTTGTTAGATAATCATAAGCTACTTGCAATTGCTGCTTAGCCTTATTAAAATTACTATCTAAAAAATCATAAGCAATATCACAAGTTCGAAGTAATTTATCTGTAATTATTCCCAAAAGTTCATGCTGAGGCTCATCTGTATTATTTCCCATATCATCTCTTTCGCCTCTTAAAGATACAAAACCTAAAATAGGAATTTCAAAAGTATAATTTAAAGAAGTAAGAGGAGATAAGGCATTGCCTAGACCACTATTTTGCATTAAAACAACGCCGAAACTATTTTTATAGTTTGCCAAACTAATTCCACTAGCAATTGCCACTGCATCACCTTCATTATTAGACATAATGAAAGAATCAGTATTAATCGCATAATTAATCATAGGAGCAAGATAAGAACAAGGAACACCACTAAATTGAAAACATCCAATTTGCTTTAAAGATTCTCCAAACAACTCCATTTTTAGCATTAAACTGTCCCAGGTATGAGATTTAAAATTTCATCAATTTTCATACATTTTTTTTCAGATTCTTCACTTCTATCATTCTCTAAAATTTCTTTAGCTATACTTTGCATTGCCACAAAAGAAGAACGGATCATGTGATTTGCATATACAACTATATTAACACCATATTTAGCTAAATCATCAGCTTTAATTCCACAAAAACTCGTAGGAACAACAACAATAGGAGTCTCTTGATCTTTAGATCTAAATATTTTTAAAAATTCAATAATTTCATTTGCATCTTTATGACGCGAATGTATCATTATTCCATCAGCACCTGCTTTAATATAAGCAAAAGCCCTTTGCAAGGCATCATCCATACCTTTATCTAAGATTAGAGATTCTATTCTAGCAATAATCATAAAATCGTTTGTTATTTGGGCTTTTTTTCCAGCTTGAATTTTTGCACAAAAATCCTCAATATTATCTTGATTTTGAACCACATCATTGCCAAGCAAGGAATTCTTTTTTAAACCTATCTTATCTTCAATAATCACAGCAGAGACGCCGATTCTTTCAAGACTTCTAACCGTAAACACAAAATGTTCTAATTTTCCACCCGTATCTGCATCATAAATTAAAGGTTTGGTAGTAACTTCAAAAATTTCATTAAGGGTATTTAAGCGACTTGATAATTCTACAGCTTCAATATCAGGCTTACCTCTAATAGTTGAATCAGCCAAAGAACTTGACCAAAAACCATCAAATTCAACCTTTACACCATCTTTAGTTACAAAAGTATTTTCAGCTATTAACGCAGAAATTGCTGAATGAGTTTCTAAAATTCTCAATGGCTTTTTAGCATCAATCAAACGCCTTAAAAGTGATAATCTAGTATTAGTTGTAATCCCCAAAGATCTCGCATTTTGATTTAATGCAGTAGAGCTAATGCCCTCTGTATATTTAGGTTCAATAAGCTCTCCACAATTTAGCTCTTTTAATAATGCGATCACATTTGATCTTTCATTTTTTTGAGGCCCATCTTTCCAATCATCACCATGAATTACAAAACGTGGTTTTAGCTTTGTAATATTTTCAGCATAACTTAAAGTATTTTGCGGAATAACTTCATCGATAAATTCCATACTTTCAACAATAATTTTTCTTTGCTCATAATTCATATATGGGAGACGCTTATAAGAAGCTATAGCAGAATCAGTTAATAAGCCCAGAACAACCTTACCATTAATTTTATCAGCATATTCTCTTGCTAGTTTCATAATATTTATATGACCAGGGTGTATTAGATCAGCTGACATAGCTATATACACAGTAGGTGTTTTATTCATCTTTATCCTTTAAATTACTAAGCTAAAGCTAATTTTTTAGGTATTTAAAGAATAATATCATTTTTAATTAAAAAAATACTAAAATACCAAATGTTCTACAAATTAAATTTGAATTTCCAAATCGCTTTTAAAATCAATTTCATACCAATTACCTTGAATTCTCACAGCTTTAGCATTGTGAAAATGATCAATTAAGGCTTGTAAAAAACTTGTCATGTACATATTATCAAAATCTTTTCCATCATACAAAGCATTTCTATCCAAATGATCGTAAAAATCAATGAAAGAGGATAAAAATTCAGCACTTATCTTAAAAAGACCTATATATTGTCCTTGAATTTGACCATAATTTTGTGCTTTCTTGCCTAGTTCTATTATAAAGTCGTTTTCATCTATTTTTAAAGTTTCTGCATCCTCAAGAGGATTTTCAAATCTTTTTTCCCAAAGTTTTTTCCAATCCTCATCAACAACGATAGATAAAGGGTCTTTTGCTTTTTTTAAAAGCTCGATTGTGTTTTTAAAATAAACAATATCCGCATAAGAAACAATCAAATCTTGCTTATCTTGAACACAAGTTTGCAAAAATTCTCTCGCACAAAAAAGAGTGTGTAACATATTAGTTGAAGAATAATTTTCATTGATGTAAAAACAATCCAATTTAAAGCGTTCTTGAATAAATTTCTTTAAAACATCAAATAAATATCCACCCACAATAGCAATTTCATCAACCCCAGCTTCTTTTAAAGCCTTAATTTCATAAGATATAAGCTCTTGATTTTGATACTTAACCATGCATTTTGGATTATTTTGTGTTAAAGGCATCAATCTTGATCCAAAACCCGCTGCTAAAATAATAGCTCTCATTGCTTCTCCTTTATAAGATTAAGCCATTCTTTTAAAATATTTACATTTTCAAGCCCGTTTTCTCTTTCTATGTGCCACATTATGCCATAAATATTTTTATCTTTATGCTTAAAAGCCTCTATGCTTTTATCGCTTGCTTTTGCTAAACTTATTAAATCCTTTCCTAAAGCCACAATAGCATAATTATGAAAAGAATTAACCACGCAATTTACATCATCATTTAAAAAAATTTCGTGATTTCCTATATGATTTATACAAGAATTTAAAGAAGAATCAAAATAATGTGCGATCATTTGCGCACCTCTGCAAATTCCTAAAAGTGGAGTATTTGTTTTTAAACAATACTCAATAATTTTCCTCTCATAGTCATCTCTTTTGGAAGATAAAACACCACGATCATAAATGCTTAAATCATTTCCTCCGCTTAAAATCACAGCACTAAGATGTTTTTCATACATACTAAAATCAATTTCATAGCTTAAAGGTAAAGGTAAAAATCCTGAAAATATTTCTAAATTAAAAAGTCTACCCCAATCTAAAGCCAATGTTTCTCTTTCTTCAAAATAGCTTTGATTGTAAATAAGTCTTTGAGTGATTCCTATAAACAAAATATTTGCTCACTTTCGCATTCTATATTAATTCTACTTGCTTTAAGATAGGTTTTAAAATTTTCTTCTCCAACACCTATCACAGCAGGAAGTCCTAATTCTGAAGCTCTGATCGCCATATGGGAATTAGCACCTCCATAGCAAGTAATAAGTCCTGCAATTTTTTTAGCAAACAAATAATCATACCCTGGATCTGCAGCGTAAATTAAAACTATTTTTCCTTCTAAATCCTGATCATTTTCTCTAGCTGTATTTGCAACAATACTTTTTTGAGTGATAAAATTAGGAATAATACGATGCGTATAAAAAGAAAAAATTTGATCAGGGCTAGATAATAAAGAGGGTAATTTTATAGCTTGGGTTAATTCATATTCTTTTTTATGACGCGAAATTTCTTCTAAAAACTGCTCTTTAGGATTGATAGAATAAAGACTTGAATAAAGATTTAAAATACTTTTTATATCAAGATGCGCTAAATCTTCTTTTTCGATTTTATAATAACGCCCTAGTTCTTCTATATAAAATAAAGCCTTAGATAATAAACGTGTGAATTCAAATTTTACCCATTCTCTTCCTTCTATGGCTTGCTTTAAAAAATCAAAAAATTCTTTAAAATCAATCTCTAAGCCATGCTCTTTAAGTAAAGTATTTAACTGATCTTGTTTTTGCTTTGACATTTTAAATGTTTCATCGTTAAAATGTGATTTATTTTCTTTTTTATCGCTGATATTAAAATACAAATCAAAATTTTCATCATATCTAGGTGATAAAATATTATAAGTTCCAGCTCTTAAATGCCCAAATTCATTTAAAAATTCTTCCTTATTGTTTTCATTAAGTTCGCAGGTTTTTTGACTTAAAATTTTACTCACTGTATTTAAAGAATTTAAGAAACTATTTTTTTCTTCTTTGGTAAAAAAATTAATTTCAACTAAAGAATTAAGAAGTTGCATCGCTACAAAACCTGCTCTTGCAACACCCGCAAAAGGTAAAGTTCCATAACGCTTACACTCTTCTAAAAGCCAGTAAATTTTATCAATCAAAGAAAAATCAGATTTGATGATGTTTTCATATCTTTGCCTTAATTTAGAAGCTCTTTTAATATCTTTTAAATAAAGCCCAGAAGAAGGATTGATAATTTTATTAGTTAATTCAAGCAAGCTAAATTCTAAACGCTTGATTTCATTTTCATTAAAACCATGTGCTAAAAGCTCTTTTAGTTTAGCCGGAATGTTAAAATCATAACAAGAATACACTATACTAAATTCGATTTTATCGTGTAATTCATGATTTTTATTTAATTTATCAAGATAAAAATTCGCTAGCTTTTCAGCGATCTTTTCATCCAAATTCTTTGGAATAAAAGAATTAAAAGAAAGTCTTACATCTACAAAAGGTATACCCAAAAAAGAATGAATCAAAGGATGAGATCTTAAATCCCTATAGCCATAATTATCACGTTGATAAGCCCAAATATTATCGGTTATAATTTCTTTATATAAACTAAAAGCTAAACGCTTTGGCTTTAAGCCTATAATCTCTGCAGGATTCCAATCAGGCATCACTCCAAAAAGTGCTTTATCGCCTAAAATTCTAGGGCGTAATTCTTGTAAAGACATAAAACGCTTAGCAAATCTCTCTAAAGCTTCTTTGGGCAAAGCATTAAAAAGATTGTTTTTATTGTGCATAATAAGAGGCCTAACTTGCAAGCAAATAAGCTCACTTTTATGTCCTAACTTGGCAAAGGCAAATTCAACATCTAAAAAATGACAATCATATAAATTCTCTAACTCTTTAATCAGTTCTACAATTTGCTTTACTTTTTCATCTTTAAATTCTAAACTTTGACGATAATGATAATAAGTCTTGGCATTTTTTACACTTCCATCGGTGATGGAATTACTCGAACCGCTTTCATCGTATTGTAGACAAAAATAGGGCGCAAAATTGTCTTTATCTACGCTAAAGCCAACCCCACAAAGCTCTATATTTTCGAGCATAGGTTGAATTAGAATTTCATCATCTTGTAAAGGCATAGAATTTCCAACTTTTTTTAAAGCTTGCAAAAGTTCTATTTTATCGTTAGTTAAAACGTTTGCAAGAGATAAAAAAGCTCCAGCGTTAGAATTTACCATGCTATCTTCACTTGAAGATGAACTTCTAATAATCACTTTTTCGGTATTTAAATGAGAAATTTTTTCTAAGATCGCTTCTTCGTTTTGCTCTAATTCTTTAAGCGAAGTTAAAACCAAAGGCAAAACTTTTGCTTTGGTTAATTTCGATTGTAAGTTATAAAGATTTTTAGCCTTGGTTTGAAAATTTAACTCCGCCATATTTTCCCCATTTATATTTTTTTAGCACTCCAACAACGTGTAGTGTATTTGATATCGAATTCTTTAGGAAGTCTTTCTACGATCTTTTGACTGATCTTTTCAAAAAGCTCATTTCCCTCTTTTGTTTCCAAATCCCAATAAGGATTTTTAACACTTCTCCACGCATTGATATAATTTTCAATGCTTTGATGAAAATAAAAATCTTCTTCTATATAAACTATATTATCAAAAAGATCTTTACGACTTTCTATAATAGGTCTTTGATTTTCCCTTCTAGTTCCTCTTGTATAATTTGGCACAAATTCTATGATGGTGTCTTCAGCGATCTTTTGCATCGGATCATTTAAATCTCTGTGATTCCACATACAAGAAAAATAACCGCCTTTTTTAAGCAAACGATGTGCTTCATTTAAGGCTTCATTTCTATCCATAACATTAAAGCTGCTTCCAAAAGTAACCCAATCAAAACAAGAATTTTCCAAAGTTGAGTCAATTCCAGTTGCTCTAACCCACTCTATACTTTGCCCTTTAGTTCTTTCAATACCAATTTCTCTCATAGCATCATTTGGCTCTACTGAAACAACGTTGCAATTTCTCTCAAGCAACATGATGCTCAAATTTCCTGTTCCAGCTCCAATATCAGCAACTTTTAAATTCTTATCCCCTCCCAACAAAGTAATCAACATATCTATAGTTTTTGGCGCATAGTTTGGTCTATAGCTATAAAATTTTGCATGCTTGGTGTAATCCCATACTTGTTCTACTAATTTTTCCATTTATATTCCTTTTTTTCATCTCCAAGCTAGATGAAAAAAAGGATTTTTATGCTTTTTTAGCTGTCCAAGCCCTTATTTTATAAGGTATTTCTATATTTTGCATTTTTGAAATTTTAGTCTCTATCATTTCTAAAATTTCTTTCCATCTTTTTTCACCTGCTTGTGCTTGTATATCATTTACAGAATGCCAAGCTCCAAGATAACGTTCTTTATCCCAAATTTCTTTATAATCGCATTCCATAAAAAAGCAGTCTGTAAAATCCCCTGTTGAAACGAGGATTTCTTCCCATTTTTTAACATTTTGACTTCCACTGCTCACACGAGCAAGCTCTGGAACAATATGTTTAATCTCCTTTTCAATCTCATCAAAAAGCGAACCTTCTACAATGTGACGAGGATTCCAGATCGCAGTGAAATACCCCCCCCCATTTAGCACTCTTGCGAATTCAGGTAAAGATTTATTTGGATCTGTCCAGTGAAAAGAACTAGCCATGATAACCCAGTCCGCACTTTGATCTTGCATATGAGTTTGTTCGCCACTCCCTTTATGCCAAGAGATATTAGCAAGTTCTTGAGTGATTTTTTTTCCTTCTTCACGCATATTATCATTTGGCTCTACTGCATTGATTTGACATGCAAACATTTGAGCTAACATCTTAGTAAGCTTACCTGTTCCAGCTCCAACTTCAACGATATTAAGATCTTTTAGATCTTTTTTATTGTCATTAATACAAGCAACCAATTTTTCCAATAAAAATGGACTATAAGCAGGCCTATTGTGATAATGCTTTGCAACTTCTGTAAAATCACCTTGTTTCATAATACTCCTTTAGTCAATTTGTAATTATATTTTTTTTATTTTTATTATTTTATTAATTATTGCAATTTTGATTTATTTCATCTTCTTTATCCAACTCCTCGCACATTTTTTCAAATTCTTGATAGTATTTCCAAGAAGCTACTATATCTGGGCGATGTTGTTTGATGTGAGTTAACTCTTCATCTAAGATTTTCCTTAAAAATAAAGCTTCATCTTTATTTTTTTAAAAATATTCAATGCATTTATCCTCATTAGTTCTTTTTTTATATTCTAAATTTAATTTTTCATTCAATTTACTAATAAATCTTTTAACATCATTTATTACTTCTTCTTTATTTTGTAAAGAATCCTTAGTTGTTACTTTAAATTTTGATTTAAATAATTTATTTTCAATATTTATCTGACAAATAATTTGATTATCCGTATAAGTCATCTCATGAATAATTTCTAAATTTGCATCATATTTTTTTAGCATTAAATTTATAGGAAATAATCGATTTTCAATTGCGACTTGCTTTATATATAAAATAGGAGACTCCTTAAAACTTATGTCAAACTCCTTTGATATTTTTAACATAGTTGCCAATACATTTTCAGAAATTAAATCTCTCATATCAATATAATAAGGTTTTATTTTTATATATTTTTCTAACATATTTATAATTTTATTTGTTATAAATATGCCCCTAAATTCTGGTTTATAATGATGTTTTAAAACCAAATAATTATCCGGCTCACCTGAATAATATTTTAAAAGAGAAATTTCATTTAAATCAGTATCTCCATCAAAAACTTTTTTTTCAGCATAACTATAATTTAAAATAGATCGTAAAATTTCTATTGGATCTCTCAATAAAATTAATGCTTTTGTATCTTTTTGAATTAAACTTATATATTTTTTTCAAAAAAATTTATGATTATCTTTAAACATTAAAACTACTTTATTTTTATCCTTTAGAAGCTGCTTATATGCATACAGGTATTTAATTTGACCATTTTCATCTGGTGAATAATTGGCAGGTATTATACATTCACAACAAAAAACAAGAAAATTACATAAAGCAACAGAACCTGTATGATGGCAAGTTATAATAATAAACTCATAATTATCTGGCAAGGACAAATTCATTTCCCATACAAGTTGGGCAGGTATGGTTTTGTAGTTTATCTCTTCATTTTCATCATTAAGTTTTTTAGGGTCAAGTAAAGATGGGTAAGGATGGTTTTCTTTTTTATATTTTTCGTTAAAATCATTTGACAATAGCCATTCTTCTATAAGGTTAAAATTTTTTATAACATAATCAAAGTTATGAAAGATATTATCTATAATAGGTTGATAATCTTTATGAATATTTAATAGGTTTTTTATTTTAGGAAACTTTTGCAAGAACAATTGCTTATTATCATCTATCGCCTTTAAAACTTTGTTGCTAAAATTAAATTCTTTAAAAAAATAATAACTATCTTTAGCTTCTTTTATATATTGATTTAGCCTGAAATATCCTTCTTTAAATTTAACTCGATCTGCTTTCATCAAAGCTTCACCTAACATATAAGATAAATGAAAATAACATTTTAAAGCTTCATTATAATCAGGACAATGTTTTAATTCAGGATATTTAAGAGTAGGAAAAACTTTGATAATTTCTTGATAGATTAATTTTCTTTTTTATGTTGTTTTTTAATATTATAAAGCTTTTTAAATAAGGCTAAATACCCCCCCCCATTTTATTATATTCAATCATAGACCGAGTTTATAAGCTAAATGATTTTTTATTCTTTCTATGGCTGAATTTAGGTTTTGCATAGTGAGAATCCTTAGGTATGATAAAATTTTATAAAAGAAATATTGTATAAAAATTTGGTTTAAAAATACTTAACGCATTTTAAAATCAAAACTTTTATAATCCTCAGGTATACCTATATCTATAAAATAATCTTCAAAAATTTCAGCTCTTGCTTTTAAATTTTTATAATTTTCTTGCAAAAACTTTTCAAAAGAAAATTTATTTTCCAAATGACAATCTTGAAAAATATCTTTTGAGATAAGATAAATTCCACCGTTTATAAAACCTTGCTTTAGATACTGTTTTTCTTTAAAAGAGATGATATTTCCCATTTTATCAAGTTCAACCGATCCATAACGATCAAAATCATTCATTTTTTTTAAAGCAAGACAAATTTTACTTTTATCTAGCTTCATTTTAGTTAAATCAATATCAAAAAAGGTATCTCCGTTTAAAACCAAACAGTCCTCCTTAACTAACTCCAAAGCTTGTTTGATCGCCCCACCGGTTCCTAAGGGCTCTTTTTCTATACTATATCTCACTTTTAT
Source organism: Campylobacter sp. W0018 (assembly GCA_020135845.1). Taxonomy (GTDB): domain Bacteria; phylum Campylobacterota; class Campylobacteria; order Campylobacterales; family Campylobacteraceae; genus Campylobacter_D. The sequence continues at coordinate 67,372 of JACHTQ010000007.1, forward strand.
ATCTAAAAACTCATTTTTAAAATACTCTTGTATGATTTCATATTTATAAGAAACTGCCAAAATGATTTCATTGATTTTTTGCTTTTTAAGATAGGTAAAAATAAATTCCAAAAAAGGCTTATTGTTTATTGGTGCCATAGGTTTTGGGATATCTTTTATCACGCTTTTTAAACGTGTGCCAAACCCACCACATAAAATAATAGCTTTCAAATATCAAAACCTTTTCCAAAAAGCTCCTCTTCAACGATAGCGCATATAATATGACCTATAGCTATGTGAGATTCTTGAATTCTTGGGGTGCAAAAAGAAGGAACTTTGATACAATAATCACACATTTTATCCATAGCTCCGCCGCTTTCTCCGGTTAATCCTATGCTTAAAATTTCTTTTTTCTTGCAACTTTCTAAGGCTTTTAAGATATTTTTACTATTGCCACTTGTAGAAATTCCTATAAAAACATCCCCTTTTACACCTTGCGCCTCAACTTGCCTTGAAAAAATATTTTCATAACCATAGTCATTTCCTATAGCTGTTAAAATGCTTGTATCCGTTGTCAGTGCTATACTTGCGATCCCCGGTCTATCAAAATAAAACCTACTTACAAATTCCCCTGCGATATGTTGTGCATCAGCTGCACTACCGCCATTTCCCGCTATAAGCGTTTTATTACCATTTTTATAAGCTTTTATTACCTCTAAGGAAACATTTTTAATAAGTTCGAGTAAATTTTCATCTTTTAAAATTTGCTCTTTGGTTAAAATAGAATCTTTAAAATGTCCTTTGATATATGAGTTTATATTTTCCATGATTTTGCACCCTCTTTTGTAAATGAAAAATCTTGCACATAGCCTTGTTCTTTATTTAAGGCTTCTATGAGTTTATATTTTTTAATAGGATCTACAAAGAAAAACATAAATCCCCCAGCACCAGCTCCGCTCGTTTTTCCACTATAGGCTCCATTTTCTATAGCGAGTTTATAAATTCTTTCAAGCTCATCGTTACTGACTATTTCAGAGATGATTTTTTTTGAATTCCAAGATTTGCCTAAAATTTGTGCTATTTTTTCAAAATCAGCTCTAAATAAAGCTTCTTTCATATCTAAAGCATCCTGCTTAATTGCATGCATAGCATTTAGGGAATTTTCATCACCTAATTTCCCTTTTTTATGCTCTTCTATATCTTTTGCCTCACGCGTGATATTGGTAAAATATAAAACCGTTCTTGCTTCAAGTTCACTTGCTATCCAATTTTTTATACGCAAAGGATTGACAATAACTCTTTTATTTTCATAAAATTCCATAAAATTAAAGCCACCAAAAGTAGCAGCGTATTGATCTTGTGCGCCTCCAACGATCTTCATATCTTCACGTTCAATCTCAAAAGCTAATTTTGCGATTTCATATTCTCCTAAAGGCAAATTTAGCCACTCTACAAAAGCTGTAATGATCCCAACGACTAAAGTAGAGCTTCCGCCTAAGCCACTTCCGCTAGGTACATCAGAATAAGTATACAAAGAAAAACTCAAAGGTTTTTTGATAAAATCTTTAACGATGCGATTATAAACTGCTTTAAAGATATCTAAATTTCCATCATTTTTAAGCTCTAGCTCACTTTGATACTCAGCGTATGAATTAGTATCTGGCGAATCAAAAATGATTTTATGATCTTTTCTTTCTATCAAAGTACAATGAATATAAAGAGAAATTGTTGCATTTAACACATAGCCTGTGTATCTATCACAATATAAATTGATATCAGTTCCCCCTCCTGCAAGTCCTAAACGAAGGGGAGTTTGCGAACGTATAATCCTCATATCTTGCCTAACGATTAAGAGGAATTCTGCCTCTGGCAATCTCGCTACGCCAGTGATTTAGCAAATCTTCAAACATTTTTCTAGCTGGAATTTCTGGCTTCCAATTGATATAACTTTTAATCTTTGTATTGTCAAACATTTGATAATCCGCATCAATAGGGCGAAGTCTTTCTTCATCTTGTTCAACTTTAATATCTTTTCTAGTAGAAAAACCAAGAAGTATGTCAATAACTTCGGGCAATTTAAAGGCTTCTTCACCCGCAATATTAAACGCTTCTCCGCATGGAACTTTTCCTTTTTCGCTCTCAAGGGCTAGTAAATAATACGCCCTTATAGCATCACGACAATCTTGGAAAGTCCTCACACTTGATAAATTTCCTACTTTGATAACTGGTTCTTGAAGTCCTGCTTCTATCAAAGCGATTTGTTTTGCTACTGTGCTTTCAAAAAATACATCTGTTCTTCTTGGGCCACTATGCGTTCCCATCCTTGTAACAAAAGTCTTAAGTTTATAGGCCTCTCCGTAAAATCTTCCTAAGTAATCGGTACCAATTTTGCTGATACTATAGGGACTTGCTCCGTGAAACGAGGTTTCTTCATTGAGCTTAACACCCACTTTAGCACGCCCATAAACTTCGCTTGAAGAACAAACATGAATAACTGGATCATAACCATCTTTTTGATGCAAAATTCTAATATTTTCTAAGATATTTGCTGTACCAATGATATTGGTTTGTAAAGTCTCTATAGGAGAGTCAAAAGAAGTTTTTGGGTAAGATTGTGCTGCTAAATGAAAGATAAAATCAGGTCTTTTGTTCTCAAAAAGTTTTTGCAAACTTGTATAATCATTTAAATCTGCATAAAAAATGCCTATTCTATCTTTTTTATTGATCCTATCGCTTAGATGATAGATATTATCCATTGGCTCAAGCCAACGCATCATACCGATAACTTCCCAATCTGTATTTGCAAGTAAAAAATCGGCCAATTGAGAGCCGACTTGGCCAGTAAAGCCTGTAATCAAAGCTGTTTTTTTCATAGATATATCCCTTTTTTATTGGGATTATATCAAATATACGTTAACATTCTGCATTGCTTTGTTTTAAATACCAATCATACATCATTTTAATACCATCTTCTAGTTCGATTTTATGTTTCCAGCCTAAAGAATGGATTTTGGAACAATCTGTTAATTTTTCTTTAAAACCATCTGGTTTGCTTGTGTTAAAAACAAGATTTCCTTTAAAACCCACTATTTCTTTGATCATCAAAGCTAAATCTTTTATGGATATATTTTTATTAACTCCTATATTAATATGGGTATTTTGAATTTCTTTATCATTTTTATCATACAAATCAGAAAAGTTAATATTTTCCATGATATAAACACAGGCTTGTGCCAAATCTTTACTGTGTAAAAATTCTCTAGTTTGCTTACCGCTACCCCAAATTTCAACACTATTTTCAGTGATTCCAAAATTTTTAAGATAGGTTGTAGCTTTTTGAAGATCGCTTATATTTAAATCTTTTAACACTTCATCATATTTTTTTTCATTTAGCAATTTTGCTAGATGAAATTTTCTTACCAAAGCAGGCATTACATGAGATTTTTCTAAATCAAAATTATCATTATTTCCATATAAATTAATAGGAGCTAAAGCAATAAAATTGGTTTTATATTGTATATTGTAAGATTCGCACATAACCAATCCAGCAATTTTTGCAATAGAATATGGCTTATTTGTAAATTCTAATTCTCCACTTAGCATTTGCGATTCTTTGGTTGGCAAAGAAGTGTTTCTTGGGTAAATAACAGTAGAGGCTATGAAAATTAATTTTTTAACTTTATATAGATAAGAAGAATGGATAACATTGTTTTGAATTTGCAAATTTTCATAAATAAAATCTGCCCTATAAGTATTATTTGCCAATATTCCACCTGCTTTAGCTGCCGCTAAAATAACATATTCTGGTTTTTCTTTTTCGAAAAAATCTACCACATCTTTTTGATTAGTCAAATCAAGTTCTTCATGAGTTTTATAAATCAAATTGTTATACCCTTGATTTGTCAATTCTTCCATTATAGCAGTGCCTACAAGCCCTCTATGACCTGCTATATAAATTTTAGAATTTTTATTCATTTTTAAACTTTCCTTAAAAATTAAATCTAATTGGAATTTCTGGGTTTGATGGATAAACAGGATAGTCATAATTTAAAATAATCCCATTATTTTTATATTTAAAACTATCAAAATTTAGCATTGATTTCCTTAAATAAGTAACTTCTAAAGTTGTGCTGAAAAATAATTGATTGGAATAAAATATTTTACCATGATTGTTAAAATGTAAATGTATAGGGACAAAATATTGATTTAGTTTTTCTAAAATTTCTGTTCTCAATGCTACTCCTAATTCTTCTTCAGGATTGCATCCATGAAATTCAAAAATAATTTGAGAAAAATATTTATTTAAAATATCAAAATCAATATTTTCTAGCATTTCCCATTCGCAATTTTCAATATCACATTGCAAAATATTATCTTGGGTAATTTCAAGTTTATTATCTTTTATAACTTGCTCCAAAGTAATTGTATTTTCATTATTTTGCTTTCCAATATATTTTTTATAAAATATTATATTTTCATGATTATACGGACATCTCTCTATGCTTCCATCATACTCTATCACCTTTATACCCATATTTGCAATATCTAAATCCCAAGGTGAAGATACAGATACGCCTAAAGAAAGAGCGATTCCTTTGAAATTATTCAAATACCCCCCCCCCATTATACATCACATATCCGCCATCGCTTTTTCCACCCACTCTAGTTAAATCTTTTAAAGGAATATCCAAAGGTCTTAATAATTTTAAATATTTAACAATATTATTATAAATTTCTTTATTATGATTGATTCTTAAATAATTTCTATCTCTATCTTGCAATAATAAAAGTAAGGTTTCTTTGTCTTTAGAATCTTCAAAATGTAAATTAGAAATAATATTCGACATAAGAATTTGATAAGATAATTGATTATTTAATTTAACTTGTTTACTTAACTCTTCTAAATTTTTATTTAATTCATCCATGTTTATTTTCTCCCGAAGCTAAAATATCTCTCTCTGATAAGATAGGCTTACTTGTTGGCCAATCTATGCCTATTCTTTTATCATCCCAAGCGTAAGTAAATTGTTTATCTGCGTCTGTATATTCACCCTTATAGGCACATTTGTAGTAATACACCGCACTTTCACTGCTTACATAATGAGCATTTCCAAAGCCAACAGGAACTAGAATAATCTTTTGATTATCTTGATTGATAATAAATTTTTCCCATTTTAAATAAGTTGGAGAATCTTTTCTGCAATCAACCACAACTTGATGAATTTCACCAAAAACACAAGTTGCAAGTTTAAAGGTATTTTCATCTCCATGGATACCGCGTATAACATTGTGTTTAGAATGTATAAATTTATCGTGTATAAATTTCAGTCCATCTGGCAAAAGTTTATCGATCGCTTCACTAGTGAAAGCTGTCCAAATTTCCCCTCTTAAGTCCCTAAATTTATTTGGAGTTATAATATAAACTCCTTTTAAAATTTTTGATTCTTGTATATCAAATTCTATTGCCATTAATTTCCTTTTTTAAACGATGCGCTAAATCGATGGATTTTTTTATACAAACATCCATATTATAGTATTCCCATTCCCCAAATCTTCCATGGGAAACAATGCCAATTGATTTTAGATAATCTATTGCTACCTTTCTAGCACTAACATAATTTAGATCAAATAAAGGATAGGCGTGCTCTGTAACATTATAATCAAGAGGTTTTTTTAAGAATTCAATTTTTTTGCATTCTGAAACTAATTTTTCATATGGCACTTCCCCGATAGCTTCTGTAGTGCAAAAATTCGATTGCGGTCTAACAATGGCACCTGTGTTAGAAATTCGGTGAAATCCTATCTGTGGATCAGGTATATAAGCCCAAGTCGCATCAAATTCTCCGCTAGTTTCCCAAAAAATATTTGTGACTTTATTGAATTTTAATTTTTTAAAAGAATCTAAAACATTCATAGGAATATCACTTAAAATATTTGGAATCAGATCAAGTGGAGAAGTATTTATGATAAGATCATATTTTCTTTCACCATTGATAATAAATTTATCATCCTTTTTTTCTATCTTATTAACAGTATAATTTAAAACAATGCTAATATTTTCTGCTAAAGCATCTATAAAAGTATTTTGATTATTTGTTTTTGGATAGAAAAAAACCGTATGAACCATTTGATCTAAATGCTTCTCCTTAATTAGAGATTGAAAAAATCCCTCTTTGGTTGGAACAGGAAGTTTCATTTGAGTTTGATCTTCTATCCAAAAATTATCCATATCTTTGGGATTTATACCCCAAATTTTAGTATTATAAGGGATAAAGTACTCCTTAGCCAAAGTTGATCCAAAATGATTAATAAACCATTCTTCAAGATTTTTTCCTTTTTGATAGGTTGCATTAAACATTTCTTGAGTAATATTAAAAGCCAAATTTGAATCAATCTTATCTATTTCTTTGATAGAAAATTCTATAGGATAATCAATCCAATGTTTTTTAAATAAAACTTGAGCTTTCCTTGGTATAAAATTCCACTCTTCTTTCTTTAAAACTTTATTAAAAACAAAATCTTTAACATCTTCAAATTTTGAATTAAAACAATGGCCACCATTTACATGATAAGGCCTACCATTAACATCTTTTGTTCTTGCAATTCCTCCAACCACAGATAGTTTTTCTAAAATTTCCACTTCAAAATCATCTTGCAAAAATCTCGCCAAAGACATACCAGAAATTCCGGCTCCGATGATGGCTATTTTCATTTTTTTCATTTTTTTCCCTTACCTTTGAATTCTTTTTTAAGTTTTATAATATCAAAAATCAATTTAATATATCCGCCTTTATACCAATTTTTATGAGCTCTTACTAAAGCTTTTCCTAGTTTATAAGATAAATATTCTTTAACCTTTAGAGCTTCTTGATAATCATAACAATCTCTTAAAGGAGGAAAGGTTAAACTTGGATCATATTTTTTAACACATTTGTATATAATTTTATTGATAATAAAATTAATAAAAACCATGATATGGGCAAATGGAATTAAAAATATAATTTTTGTTCTATATAATTGTATTGTAATATACCCCATTTTATAGCATAAATGCTCTTTCGTTCTTTTAACAGCACTCACATTGTAGATTTTATTATTTTTTGGTGCAAAAGGATTGAAACTATGGCGATTAAAATTATCGTCCAAAAATTGCATCATTTGTTGATCAAATTTTTTAATATTTTCATTTTCTTTTATTCTTAGATATAATCTATAAAAAAGATAACGAATATTTAAAAATTTATCAGTATCTTTTATATTCTTAAAAATTTCCTCAAAAACAAAAGAATATAAAAATGAATAATCATAAACATTAATAAATAAAAAATCTTCAATCAAAACATCTTTCTTTTGAAAAAACATTTTTTTAAAAAAAAGATCCAAATCTAACATTTTTTCATCGCGTGCCAATAAATATATAAATAATATAATATAAACATTGCAAACAGGATCTAATTTCATCGCTTTAAATAAATATTTCTTTTGTAAATAGTTGGATAATTTTAAACAATCAGACAATAAATATAATTTAAAATAAGAAAAGGCTTTGCTATAATTATTAAAATTAACTTTATCGACATAAGATCTGATAATATCATATTGTTCTTGTTTAGTGTATAAATCATAAATCGAGATAAAATCGGTTCTATTCGATATTCTGCAAGCCAACTGAGAAAAACCGGAACTACCGGAGCTGTAAATTTTTTTAGACCTTGACATTAATAATAATTCAAAAAAAGTTTGAGAAAAAACATCTTCATAAATTTTAAAATCTTCAACAGTAAAGATATTATTTCTATCTTTGAAAAAATCTTTTATATGCTGTTTTGCATCAAGATCATCACTAAAAATAATAATTTTATTGTTTTTATTTAAAGATTCAGAATTTATTACCTCTAGAGCCAAATTAACATCTAAAATTTTATTTTTAAAAAAATAAATATCTCTTCTGTTATATTCATATAATGCTTCACCTGAACGAATATGCACTGCTATATAATCATCATTGTAAGTTTTAACCAAATTGATTATTTCTTGGAGTTTCTCAGAAAAATGAATTTGATCCCATATATTTTTAATCGATGTGTAATATTCTTCACGTTCAACATCTTCACAAATTTTAGACAAATCATATTGCGTACTAACGTATCCAAAATCGTATCCAGACTCATAATCAAACAATTTATCTAATTTATATCTGCCATTTCTTAAAAACAATCCAATTCCATCAATAGCACGAACATTCATATTACGAGTGCAAGAATATTTATTGATAAAATGACTAGAAAAAATTACATTTTCAGAAGGAACATTAGTTGAATCAACAAATCTATCATCTTTTTTATTATTATTTGTAAGAGCATTCCAAACAAACTTAAACTCAATATTTAATCTGTTCGCTATATACATTGCATTTAACAATGCCAACATTCTCTCGCCAAAACCATCCGCTCTACAAGCAATAATTAAATTTTTATTAAAATTCAAATTTTCTCCTCAATATAAAAATAGTTTTAAAATTTTTAAGAATTAAAATTAATAATTTTAAAGGGCTTTTAAGTAAATAATTTCCTAATTTATATGAAAAATAATTTTGAACAGTAAGAGCCTTTTGATAATCAAAATAATTTTCCAATTTGGGCAATTTTAATTCCGGATTTTTTTTAATAAATTTTCGATAAGCAAATTTCAATATAAAATGTTTTAAACATAAAAAAAAGATTTTAAAAGGCAAAATAAATATTTTTAAAGTTTTAACATCTTGAATGATCAAATTACCAACTTGATAAGATAAATGACGCTTAACCCTATCTTCCGCTCCGATATAATAAACATTGTCATTTAATAAAATTCCATCATTCCAAAAAAGATATAATTCTTTGTATTTTTTTCCTTCTTGAATTTTTTTTAGAAAAAAAATTGTTGTAATTAACTCTGCACAATATCCTGGTTCTCTAGCTTCATGTAAATTTCTGATTTTTAAATTTTTTTCTAAAATTTCATATACTATAAATAATAATGTAAATAAAAAATTGCAATATTCAAAAAAAACTTCCTTTTTTAAAATAAAAACATTACACGGATAATATCCACAGTCTAAAAAATATTCTTCAGATAATTTTTTATATTCAAAAAACTCTTTAGAAGTGCTAAGAATATACTTACATAAGTAATGTCCTATAGTTAAATTTCTATTTTGAATAAAAAGTTTTTCTCCTGGATACCAATCTTCTATTGTATTAAAATTATAAAAATTATCATTAAAAGGAGAATTTAATTCAAAAAATTTTGGAATAAACATATCAATAGAGCCATCATCTAAACATTTCAATATGTCATTTTTTTCATAAGAAGGAAATTGATCTTGAGCACTCCTTACAACCCAAGGCCATCCATTTTCATGTATACTTAAATTCTCCACCTTTGACTCATCAAAGATAAATTGTCTTCTATAATGCATAAATCCTATATAATCCGGATTATCCAATTTATCATAATTTTTCCAAGCCCAATAAATTCCAGTAAGTTCACAAAAATAACGATTTAAGTGCGATATATTATCACCAGTATCATCACCTATCATGTTTTTACACATCCATTGATAATCATTTTCTGATATACCGCCATCTTTTGAGGCTTCAGTTGCCAAAGATCTTCCTAAATGTATAGGAGTTAGAATATCATCCTTTAGTAGCGTAGCAGGTTTGTGATACCCGACTAAGATTTTAATACTAGGATTTTGATTTTTCATATATTCTCC
>JACHTQ010000008.1 GCA_020135845.1 Campylobacter sp. W0018
TGAGTGTGTTTTATGATTATGAATATTTATTCATAAAGTTTCATATATACTATGGTGAATTTTTTTTGCGTGTTTCCTAAGATTTTTGCCCAGCCAAGTTTGGCGGTATTTTCATCCCCTAAGATAAATTTCATTTCTGAAGAATAATTGATTTTAAGGTATAAATCAACGCAAAATTCATAATTTGTTAAAAACATTATACTATTTTTTAAATCATCATGTTTAGTTCCATTAGGCATAAATTTAACCGCTTCTTGATATGAAATATCTTTTATATAAATTGCTATTTTATTTTGATAAGAGGTAAATTTATCACCTAGTATGAAATTACTCCCCAAGGCATGATTTTTTACGCCCAGTTTATTTCTTTGAGTATCAGAGATTAAAATTTGGTGAGGCAAATTTTCAATGATTGATAATTTGTCTTTTAGTTTAAAATTAACTTGCAAAACTCTTTCTATATATGTTTTTGGACGTCTTAAGCTCAATAATAAAGGTGCAAATGGTAAATATTTTTTTGCAATATCGTATTCTTTAATTCCTAATATATTAAATAAAATTTGAGAAATAGAGTCTTTAAAATTATCATTAAAAGATCTTGGATAATTTTTTAAGCCAATAACATCGAAAAATATCCAAAGTAAATAGTGATTAAAAAAATCAAAAAATAAAGTCCAACCTTGTTCTCCATCTTCATTTCTGGATAATTTATCTAACATAAATGAAGGAAGTTGTGAGGAAACTCCATGTAAGCCCATAAAATTTACAAATAATTCTATAAATGATTGATCTGAAAAAATAATTTTTTCTAAATCTTTATTTGGATGCTTTAAACTTTTATTGGTTCTTAAAAATATATTTTTTTTCCCATAATTTTTTTCTAGCTTTCTTATAAGTTTAAAAAAACTATATGAAGTTGGATCATTCATATTAAAGCTTTTTTTCCAAAAGAAGCAGGATAATGCAGAATTTCTTTTGAATCAAGACATTTTATCTTTAATTCACAAAAGGAATTAATGCTAGCAAAAGATGCTAAAAATTTGGATATAACTAATCCTAGCAAATATACTTCACCTAAAGTATAAAACTTAGAATCCTTAATACTAAAAATAGCCACTGTTCCTTTTTTTGTAATATTTTCATCAATTAGATAAGTGCTTTTGCTTTGAATATCAACTATAGATTCTTTTAAAAGTTCATAAGATTTCCAATTTAACTGATTATTTAAAAAACTATAGCTTTCTAATACACCAAAAAAAGCTTTTCTACTTAATATGGTTTGATAAGAAAAAGATAATACAGAAACAAGTTTCCACAATAAATTGCCATCAACGCTGCATCTTCTCGCTTCACTTGGAATTTCGATATTTTTAGTATCAACACCTTTTAAATTGCAATTATTAATATCTCCTATTTTTAATCTTGAAGGCAGATCTCCATTAGAGCATAAAAGATCAATGCTTATAGTTTCATCCATTAAATAAGAGGAGAAAAAGGAAATTTCGCTAAATACTTCTCCTTTAGAATTCTTTTTAGTATTTATGCTATAAAAGTCTTTTTGATTATCTTTTAAAAATTCAAAACGTTCAAAACTCTTATAGTTTTTTAATAATCTTTTACCCCCTTCGCTATTGTGTGCTTTAACTTGCAATGTTTGTATAATCTCATAAGCTTTAGGTTGGCTTCTATCAACAAAAATTCGATAACTATCTTTTTTATGATTATTTATAAGAGGTTCTGCGCTTTTTGCAAAGATATTGATAATAGGCGTCATACTTAAAGAAAACAATTCTTTTCTAAATATGCAATTTGCAGGAAATGGTTTAGAGAATTTAAATTCAATATTAATTGTTCTTCCTTGGCAATTATTTAAAATATCTAAGTTATTAATTCTTAGAAAATTAAATTTATGGGGCATAAAAAAATATTCCCTTAACAAAGAAAAAGCTTCAAAGCCTAAGTCATTATAAGATAAACTACTTTCATCTGGATTTAATCCTATTTTTTCAATATCGTAAGTATTAAGAAAAAATTCTTCATCAGTTTCCAAACATTGAATTTTTAATTCTTTCAAATAAGAATGCATATATAATAATAAAGTAGTAGACATGTAAGTATCGTTACCTAAATATAAATTAATTTTTTCTAAGCCCAAATCACTTATTTTTGTTTCTGCTTTATCTATTTGTAATTTTAAATTAAAAGTATAGTCTTGGTTTTTGCTTGATGCAAAAACCTCATTTATCGAAATAGGGTAAAGATAGACATCATAAACAGTTTTAAATTCACAAATGCATTTATCTATAGGTTTTGATTTAACAACGGTTCCTTTTGGAATAGTAAGTTTATTTTCTTTGCTATTTTGTTCAAGTTTAAATTCTTGCATACATAATGAGGGTATGGGATTTGTATAGTTTGGAGAAACTATATTGATTAAAGATTCTGCAATATGCGGGATATTTTCATCAAGTTCTTGGTGAATTTTAGAACTTAGGATGGCTAAATTTTCAATAATTCTTTCTACATCGGGATCTTTGCTATTGTAAGCTAAAAATGGAGCTAGTTTTGGATAATTTTTTACAAAATGTTCCCTAGTTTCATATAGATATTCAAGCTCTTTTTGATAATAAAAGATATTATCTTTCATTTAACCTCACAATATCTATTATTTTTAAAAATAATTTCTATACTAAATTCCTTAAAACGATCCTCTTGAAAAAAACATTTTACAATAAAAGAAAGTTGCCAAGGGCTTAAGCTATTATCATAAGTAATAGAAACAACTCGTATTCTTTTTTCATAACTATCAATTAACTTTCTTATTTCCTTAGCCATTGATATGCATAATTCGCTAGAACTAAGATTAATGTCAGTCATATTTGGCATCCCTAAATCTTTCGCGGTATAACAGTCATTAATCTTAGAGTTGAGCAAAACTTTTATATTATTCTTTACATCCTCAAAATCATTTTGATAGAAAGGAACATGAGTATTTTGATCATCTAGCTCATGTATTAACTTATCGAGTAGAGACATTATTCTTTATCTAGCTTTCCTACTAAAGAAAGTTCAAAATTGCCACCCATGTATTTAAAATGAGGGCGAACACTAAGTCCTATTTTATACCATCCTGGCTCTCCTGGAACATCATCTACTTTAATTTGAGCTCCTCTAAATGGTCTTCTACTTCTTACTTCAGCAGGTGGATTTTCCTGATCTGAAATATATTGTCTAACCCATTCGTTTAATCCATTTTCGATATCACTTCTTTCTTTCCAGCTACCAATTTCTTCTCTTTGTAGAACTTTTAAATAGTGTGCTAATCTTGAAACTAAAAAAATATATGGAAGTTGAGTTCCTAAGCGATAATTTGTTTCCGCTTCTTTTCCTTCGGGTGTATTTGGAAATACTTTCGGTTTAAGCGCTGAATTTGCAGAAAAGAAAGCTGCATTATTGCTATCTCTTCTTAGAGTTAGAGCAATAAAACCAGCTTCTGCAAGTTCATATTCTCTCCTGTCTGTAATTAAAACTTCAGTAGGAATTTTTGATTGCATAGTGCCAAAACTTTCATAAAGATAAGTAGGTAAATCTCTAACGGTTCCACCGCTCTTTGGTCCTATAATATTTCCGCACCATCTATACTTTGCAAAACTTTCTGTTAATCTTGTGGCAAAGGCATAAGCTGAATTTCCCCATAATAAATGATTATGTGAAGCATGTACATTTTCTTTATAATTAAAACTTTTGATAGGATTTTCTTCTGGATCATAAGGACTTCTAGTAAGAAATCTTGTTACCATTAATCCAGTATATTTAGAATCTTCATTTTCTCTAAAAGTTCTCCATCTTGTATATTGCGGTCCTTCTAATAAACCTTGCAAATCTTGAATATTTGCAAGTTCAGAATAATCTTCAAGTCCAAAAAATTTAGGACCACAAGAAGTAAGAAACGGAGAATGGCTCATTGCTGCAATACTAGACATTTTATTTAAAAAAGTCATATCAGGACTTGAAGTACCAAGTTGATAATCTCCAATGATCGCCCCCACAGGCTCTCCTCCAAATTGCCCGTATTCTGAAGAATAAACATTTTTATAAATTACACTTTGTGTTATATCTGGATTATTTTCAAAATCTTCTAAAGCTTCCTCTTTTGTTATGTCAAACAAATTGATTTTTATATTTTCATTAAAATCAGTTCTTTCAACTAAAAATCTAAGTCCTCTCCAAGTGGATTCAAGTTTTTGAAATTCTTCATTATGTAAAATTTCATCCATTTGTTTTGATACTAAATCATCGATATGAGCTATCATTTCATCAAGTGCAAATTTATTAATTTTTTCTTCAGCATTATCACTTTTAACAATCTCTGAGATAAATTCAGCAACACCTCTTTTAGCGATACTATAACTTTCATCAGTTTTAGTATATTTGCTTTTTTCCATAATGCTTTCAATAATTGGCGTTTCTACTTCCTTATTTTTTTCTGACATATTGTTCTCCTTAATCTTCTTTTTCTTTAATTTCTAAAAGTAATTTTTCTTTAGTTTTTTCATCTTTTAAGGCCTCTACAACTGCTTTTCTAAAATCAGGAATATTCCCCATTGGTCCTTTTAAAGCCATCAAAGCTTCTCTTAATTGCATTAATTTTTTTAATTCAGGAATTTGATGAACTAGACTATCAGGCGAAAAATCTTTCATGCTTGAAATATGAATATCTACATCAAGTTCTTCTGCACCTGTTCCTAAAGTGTTTTTAACGCTAAAATTAGTTCTTATATCTAATTTTTGCATTACTTGATCAAAATTAATTTTATTAATTTGTAATATTTCTCTTTCTTCCAATGGAGTTTCATTTTTTCCTTTTAAATTCGCCATCACCATTAATTTTAATGGCAACTCTACATCTGCATTTTGTCCATTGGTTTTAGCTTTATATGTGATATTGATACGCTCTTTTGGCGCATGAGATCCATCTGACATTGTTAAATCCTTAAGTATATTAAAATTTTTAATTTAATTATTATATTAAAATTTACTAAATTTAATCTTGTATTATTTAATTTTATTTTTTGCGTTTTCATATTCTTCAGCTAAATAGTCTTTTAATAAAGTTTTTTCCATTAATTCTACTAAATATATATTTAGAATTTTTGAGTTTTTTTTCATTCCTTTTGATTCAAAAATTTTTGCCATTTCTAACAAGGAGTTAATATTATTCATAATAGAATTGTTAAAATTCTCTTTATCGATATTTATGAAGATTTGTTCAAAATCTTGCGATATTTGTTCTTTATCAGTTTTTTTAATTGAAAATAAGCTTTTTTTATGTTCTTTTGCCCTGATAAAATATTTATAAACTTCTTCTTTACAAATAAAATCACCATTTTGAAAACGTAGAAGCTCAATGGTTTCAAATTTGGAAATAAAATCACTCGTTAATATCATAAGAATATCTAGTTGTTTATTTTTTTTCTTTTTTTCTAAAAAATGACAGAAAAGTTGTATGCCTTCTATCCAAAAAGGATTTAAAATAAGCTCATGCATAAAACATTTAATGTGTTCTATATCATTTTTTTTATCAGAAAGTAATATACGGATTGCATCAGCATCGGGTTTTCTTATTTTAGTGATCTTTTCAGTATTGCATTCTGGTAAGCATTTGATTTTTCCCCACATTGCTTGAGAAAATAAAGCATAAGTACTAAGGTTATTTTCATCTTCATCTAAGAGTTCAAAAGCAAGTTTTTGATAAAAATTTTTGTATTCTCTTTCATTTAGAGAATTAATATTATCACTTTTAATATTTATAGATATTTGAGTTACGGGTGATTTTGGAAGCTGTGCTGGAGTTTGGGCAATTTCAATTTTTGCAAAATTACAAGATAATAAAGTTTCAAATTCTGAAAATAAAGCAATAAATTGCTTGGTAATTTCAGGAGATATAAGTATTTCTGTTTTATTATATTCTTGAATAAAATTTTGAATAAAATTTTGGATTTTTCGTTTTTGGGTTAATATGTAATCATTATTTTCATCCATAAGTTTTTTTAAATGTTGAAAAAGAAGTAAAAGTTTCTCAAAGCATTCTTGATTATTTAAATTAAAACAGGATAAAAGAAAATAATTGCAGATTTTAAATTCTAAAGAATGTTGCACTAATATAAATTGGGAATATTCATAAACTTTATCCCAAGAAATATTTTCATGATTTAAAGTTTTATATTTTGACATTTCATCTTCAAGTAGTTGGAATTCTTGTAATTCGTCTAAATTATTTTTTAATTGATCACAAAAAGACATTTTGGTTCCTCTAAAAAAATTATCTCATTATAATTAAATTTTAAAAAATATTATGTTAATTTTTTAAAAATTTTACTTTAAATAATTTAGAATTGAGTTAAAAATTTCAATTGAAGAAAGGATTTAATTTAAATGTTTTATAAAAAAAGCTTATTTTTTTTATTGCCTTTGATTTTTTGTGCTTGCTCAAGTATGGTCAGTATTAAAATCAACAATAAAGAAAATTCTAATCTCAATAAAAGAAATGATGATGTTCCTGTGACGGCTATCATATATCAGCTTAAAGATATTAAAAAATTTGAAGAAGCAAGCGATATGGATTTGGCCACTAGGGAAGATGGTGTATTGGGAAAAGATAAACTTGATTCTATTAAAACACAAATTGCACCTAAAGACAATATTATTGCAATTAAAGTAGATAGCGGAGAAGTTCCTTATGTTGGAGTTCTTGTTTTATTTGCAAATAATACAAACAAGGTGACAAAAATATGGGCAAAAACTAAAGACGCAAATGGATTTGGAAGTGGTAAGTATTTAAAATTTGAAATATCTAAAAAGGGTATTAAAAGAATTGAGTAGGAAATATATATGGCAAATAAATTAAAAGTTGCTTGGTTTGATGGTTTAAATATTGGACAAACTCATTTTGAGCAACAAGAAAGATTTTTTAATAGAAATATAGATCTTAAGACTATAAATATATATAGCAATTTATATGGTATAATTGACTTAGAATTTTCTCAAGAAATGTTATTGCAAGGAAAAATTGCACTTTCTAAAATTTCAGGTATCGCACAAGATGGAAGCATTTTTAATGCACCTGAACAAGATTTGTTACCAGAGCCTATTGAAATTAATTATGAATCTTTGATTGATTCTGTTGTAGTATTGAAAATTCCAATTGGAGTTACGGATATTGCTGATTTGTCCTTAAGAAACACTTTTCCAAATTCAAAGTATATATGTCTTAGAAATAGTATTGCTTTAAGAAATTATGATGATTCAAAATCTAATGCAATGGATAAAATTGAAGATGAATATGAGCTTGAAAATTTAACCTTTACTCAAGAAAAAAAAGATTTACTCCTTGCAAGTCTAAGATTAAAGCTTGGTATTTTAGGCAATTCTACTCCAGATGAACTTGAATTGCCAATCGCAAAAATTAAAAATATTGATATCAATAAAAAAATTGAATTAGAAAATGATTTTATACCTACTTGTTTAAATATTAGCAAAATACCTACTATAAGATCTTTTTTAGAGGAAATTATTTTTTCAATTAATCAGCACAAAAAAGTTTTATCTAATATTTTTAAAGGCATAGATCAAACAAAAAATACATTAGATTTTAGCACTTTCTTATCCCTTAATCTTTTAAAAAAATGGTATTTAATATTTTCACATCTATCAAAAAAAGATAAAATACACCCTGAATTTTTATATGAAAAATTTTTAGAATTTCAAGGAGAACTTGCGGCTTTTAGCAACGAAGAATCTTTTTTGGATTTTATTCCATATAAGCATGATAATCTTTATGGTACCTTTTTAAATATGATGAATAATTTAAGATTATTATTTTCTAAAATTACAAGTCCTAAATATTTTATAGCTAAAACTAGTATTAATGGTAATGGTTTTTATGATTTTATTTTTGATAATTCAGGTGTTTTAGAAGATGCTGAAATTTATTTCGCAATTCGCGCAGATTCAACTATAGAATATTTACTTAGTAATTTTAAAACTCAAAGTAAAATTCATACTCAAAGTAAAATTAAAAATATAGTTGCAACCCAACTTGCAGGTTTGAATGTGGATCAAGTGCCTAATATTCCTTCTAGCATTCCTTATTTAAACGGATATGTCTATTACAAAATAGATAAAAGAGATCCATTGTTTAAGGATTTTAAAAATGAAAATGTTATCAGCATTTATTTAACCAATAATATCAAAAATCCTGATATCATAATGTGGGCGGTATTTCAATGAATGAAATAATTAGCAATGAGGAAAAAAAGGCATTAAGCTTACTTCTTGATTCAAATTTTGATGGTTTAAAAAATAATAAAATTGTAGATTATTCCTTAGAATTGCTTTTGCTTTCTTATAGGCTTTCAAAGATCACTTCCATAGATACAAATAATATTAATCAACTTAGGGAAACGTTAGTTAATAAAATTTTAGACATAACTTCAAAACTAAGCATGTGTAAAGAATATGATGAAAAGGAAATTATTAAATTTAAATATTGTCTTTGTGTTTTTATAGATGAAAGTTTAATGAAAAATGAACTTTTTATTGATTTTTGGGCTCATAATACTTTAACGGTAAGATTGTTTGATGAAACTTTGGGTGGAAATAATTTTTACGACATTGCATCATCTTGGATTAATAATCCTTTTAAATTTAAGGATTTTTTGGAATTTGTTTATGCTTGTTTAATTCTTGGTTATAAAGGAAAATATAATGAGGCTAAGGATAGAGATGAAAAAATAATCCATTTTTGCAATAATATTGCCACATCTTTAAGACCAGTTTATAAGACAGAAGAAGAGTTAGCTTTTAATAAAGCATACAAAATTGGTTTAGAAGAAAATATTTGGCAAAAATTTATAAGATTGTATTTTAAAAAACTTATTATCATTGTGCCAGTATTGATTGTATTAGGAGTATTAAGCTTTGCAATTTTTAATTTAGAAACTAATAATCTTAAAGTAGATAATAATATATCTACACTAATAAAAAACTAATGCCTATAGGATAAATAAAATTGTAGTTTTTGATTATAAGTTGTAAAATATTAAATGAAAACCACAATGATAATTCTAACCTTATTTTCTTTAGTATTTTCAAACTCTTGTGCTTTAATAAAAAGCAAAGAAGAAAAAGAATTAGAAATTCTTTCAAAAAATTATGGTGGATTTTATGTTTTGATAGAAAAGTAAGGGAAGAGATATTAGAAATAGAGAAGAAAAGAAATGAATTAGGAGACAATGATAAATTTAGAACTAAAGCGGGTCAATTAAAATCAGGAGAGTTAATTTATACGATAGATTCTGAAGCTATTGATAAATTGCTTCCTCAAGTCCTTTCTAGTGGTTGTAAATATTATCGTAGTGATTATAGATATAAAGGAGAAGCTAATTTCGGTTTCAAAGATAAACTTGAATTTGCTTATTGTGAAGATAAACTTAAAGAATACATGGGAGAAGAAAACTATAAAAAGTAAAACCTTATATGGGTATGAGTGCTTATTATGTATGTAAGGGTAAAAAATATCCTGTTGTTTTTTATACTAGATTTATGTATATTGCAACAAGTTATGGTTTATTTGGAGATGAAGCAAGAGGATTTAGATTTACCAATTCATATTATACAGGAACAGGAGTTGGATCTTCTTTACATTATTTTATAAATGGTAATTTTTTTGTAAGAAGTGATGAGAAGTATGAAAGAGAAGAACATTAATGACTTCTAAAGAACTTATCTCAGAAATCAAAGATTATGCCGATATAGCCGCTAGTTATGCAATGCTTCACTTAATTGATAAGAATGATGAGAAAGATTTTTTGATAGTGTGAGAACTCCTCTTTTGTGGCTTTATGCAGATGGGATAAATCTAGGATATGAGTTAGAAAAGTAAGTAAAGTTTTTGGATAAAAATGGAAAGTCTCAAGTAGTTAGAGATAAGGGTGATCTCACTGCTTATGCTACTGCCATAGAAGCTAGATTTTCTGCTGATCTTGTTTTCAAAAAACCCAAAAAGGATAATGAAAAAGAAGATGAAGATCAAATCATCAATAATAAACCCCAAAATTTTATTTATAGAAAAAAAGAAGATGAAGAAATAACAAAATAAAGATATCTACTGGCTTTAAATTTTAAGGAACAAAAAGAATATCCTGATGGTTTCAGATACCACCTTAGCCCCCGCACTAAAAAATTCGTTTCTCGTTATGAAGTTATAGATCATGTAAAAAATACTAGCATTAATGGTTATTCTCATACTATTTTTAAAGATACTACCAAAAATAATAACACTTATATCCTAGCCTTTCGTGGCACTGAGACAAGTGAGGATCAGGTTTTAAAAGATTTAGTTTTCACTGATGGATTTATAGCTTTAGGGAATGGAATTCCTCAGATTATATCTTTAATCAATTATAGCGATGATATTTTAAATGCTATCAGAAAAAAGCATAAAAGTGATGATTTTAAAATCGACAATACAAAAACTTTTAAAATCATACATCTAAATCAAATTGATAAAGACGAAATCACAAAAGAACAAAAATTTAGCTCTGATAAAAATTTATCTAGCATTAAAAAAATTATCTATAATAATTTAAAACTTTTAAATAGTATAATTAATCAAAATAATACATTAAATAAAATTATTGATGAAAGTGATGAAAAAAGTATTGAAAATTTTTTAAAAGAAATTCAAAAAGAATTAAATGCTTTATTACAAAACATCCAAGAATCTGATTATTTTAATCAAGAAATTAAACCAAAGGTTCAAACTACTATAAATACACTTTTTAATACACTTTTAAAAAATATTACTCAATCTAATGATGATGAATATAAGCAAATTATTAGAGCTATAGCAAAATTTTTTATCAATATATTAGATTCTGTAACCAATCTTAAAAAACCTGTCTCTTTAGTCAAAAAAATCCTTATGTTTTTGTTGTAAATACTTTATTTGAATTTTACAATTCTTTCTCTGGGTATGAAGATAATAAGGAAAAAAATATTATTATGATTTTGCTTATCCACTTTTAGAACTTATTACTAGCAAACTTTATCCTATTATTGCTTTATGCAATGAAGAGATTTTATCTGATGTATTAATTATAGATGATAAAGTATTATTAGATCTTTCATCCTTTCAATCAGTCTTTATAAAAATAGTTTTTATAAAATTATTTTAGACGAAGAATTTCAAGGTATTTTTGATAATTTTTTAGAAAATAATCCAAAATTTGAAAATGAAAAATTAAATAATACGCTTTTAATGAATTCTAGTTTAAATAATTCTGATACAACATTAAAAAAGCGATAAATTTAAATATTTTTTAAACTTAATCATTTTTTTTATGCAGAATACCCTGATTTAAATTCTTCCATGCTAGTGGAAATGATACTGGATAAAAAAATGCTGATCAAATCAATACAACGAAAATGGGTAAAAATTATTTGTTCATTACCAATCCACCACAGCTTAACAATGCAGCACTTTGTGAGGACTTGTATCAAAAAAATAGGAGCAAAGATAAAAAATCGTCCTAAAGCCCTTACAAAAAATGAAAAACTTGGGTTAAAAGATCAATTTCCTAGTAAAAGAGATTATGGTTCTTATTTTATAGAAAGAGATGTTAAAAAGGAAAATGATTTTATATTACAGCTTTGTCCTTTTGTAAAACTTGATGGGCAGATTTATCAAAAATATAAAGTTTTATAATCAGACATATTCTTGGATAAATCTTTATCAATTAGAGAATATAAATGAACTATTAGAATATGAAGAAGTTAAACAAGATTTTGCTTATATTGATGGCTTTTTTAAATTACCTAAAGAACTGGAAGAAATTAGCGAAAAAGAAAAAGTAGAAGAATATATAGAACTTTTTAATGATTATTTGGATAATATCAATTTTCGCTATGACCAAATATCCCTGATGATATTTATTTTTATGATAATGATAAAAAAATTTACATCTTTTTATCCAAAGAATTAAATAAAAACAAAAAAGAAGGTGAAGTCATCTATTTAGATGAACTAGCTAAGACCATTTTTGAAAATGATCTTGAAGAAAATGATCAAACTTATATAAATTTTTTAAAAACCTTAAATGAAAGCTTTGATGAGGAGATTGAATTTGAAGAAAATATACAAACAGATAACACTCTTCCTTCAAAAAAAGATTTAGATAAAAGCATTCAAGATATTATGCTTGATAAAGAACTTGCAAAATTATCTATAGATATTACTTTTTTAACATCATTAAACAACTTTTTCCTTTTACAGAATTTTTTATGAGTCAGCCTGATTTTTTTTAAAAAATGATTTTATTTTTTATAAATTCAAGCTCTGATAAAAAGTATTATGGCAATAAATTATTTTCTAGTTTTAAAGCACATTTTTTTAAAGAACTAGGGATATTTTATGCGCTTAATCCTAAAGAGCGTTTTATAAAAATTAATCCAGAAAGTAAAAAACCACTCAATAAGCTTTTTTTATATCAAATAGGAACAAATTATTATTATTTTAATCAATTGGAATATGCTAACGAATTAAAAAAGTCAAAGAGTTTTTCAAGATTAGATAAGGTCAAACAAATTTATTTGGTATCAAAAGTAAGAAAACGATTAGCTATTGATTTTTCTATTAAAATTGGTAAGAATTTAGGGGTAGATATATTAAAAGATTTAACAGGATCTTTTATAGATACACTTTTGCCTACAAATTATGAAAGATTAAAAATTTTATATGAAAAACTAATGTATGAAAAATTTACTTACAATTATGATTTTCCCTTAGCTGTAAAAAAAGAAGAATACTTAACCTATCCTTTATTGATAAGTTCTAGATTTATGAGTTTTGATTTATCTGAGTTTATTTTTGGTTCTTTATTGTGCACAGGTGGGCTTAATTACTATCCTAGTATTGCTTGTGCTACAACTTCAAGTGAAGCTAGAGAATTTGCCTTAAAAAGACTTTTATCTTATATTATTTTAGATGAGAAAAGAAGTGCTTTTATGGAAGATAAAATTAATGAGGGCAAACACATCTTAAATGATAAGGAATTTTTTGAAAAAAACAATATAGAACTTAGAAATTTTAATATATATAAGCTAGAACATTTTCAAAGAAAAGAAGAGTATAAAACACAAAATCCTATGATAAAACAACACCCTATACTAGCCTATAATGATACCATACAAATTTTATATGAATATGCAAATGGGATTTATAATACTACACAGGATGAAAAAGATAAGTTCATAGAAGATAGGCAAAAGGCAAGAAGATTGATGGAGAATTTAGAAGCCATAGGGCAACATAATTTAGAAGTGATGTATAAGGGGTAAAAAGAAAAAAGATGAAAGTAAAAATGAAGATGGTGTGGAAGAAAGTGATGATATTAACAAATCCCAAGATTATTCTAATAAGTTTATAGGCAGACTAGCTACAACTATAATCATGGAAGATGGTTTGTATATAGGATGAAAGGATAAAAAATGAGTGAAACTTATGAGATTTATACACCTAATGGACTTATATTAGATGTAGAAAAAGAAATGAATAAAATTTTATTAAGTGATGGGGGAGCTAAGGTAGGCAAATACACCCAAGAATATTCCAAAGCCCTTTTTGAAGCACATAATATCAAACAAAACTCCCCCTACAAAGATTATCAACCCCAATACCTAGATTCTGAATTTCACACAGGAGAGAAATCTACTTTGCTTGAATTTAAAGAATGGCAAAACATTTATTTAAAAGATCCTATTAAAGGAAGCATAGCGCCTTGGACTAAAGCAGAAAAAGCTTATTATAATTCTCTAAAAACTAAAAAAGAAAGATATAAATATTTAGTCATTAGAAGTGGTATAAGAAGTGTTGTTATAGATATACCTTATGAAGCTATAGGAGCTGTAGATGAAAAAGGAAATGTAGATCCTAAATATGAAGAATTATATAGAAAAGTAGATGATAATAAAAATAGTTTAAGATCAAGTTTATTTCACAATGAATGGGGTATGGCAGCAGGAATATTAGGTGATTATAAATACCTAGCTAATGATATGTCTCAAAATGGTTTTAATGCAAGATTTATTCAAGCGACTATACTTTATATACAATTAAGTGGAGGAAGTAGTATATTAGATAAACCTAATTTATTAGGTGCTATTTATGGTTATGCAGATATTGCTGTAGGAAGTGGTTTAGTAGGAGTGCATAAAAATCCTTTGAGAGAACAAGAGATCAAAACCTTAGCTAAGACTTTAAAGCCTGATGAATTTGGTATGCTTCCTTTTATAGATGAGGTTATGGGAGTGGATCGGGTAATTGATTATAACGAATATCAAATTTCTGAAGATGAATTTGGAGATATATACAAAGCCTTAAGAAGTGATGTAGTTGAGGGTAAATTAAAAGATCCAAGGGATATAGATTCTACTTATGAAAGCAGAAGAGAATTTGATCGTTATATGGATGGGTATTCTAATGGTGTGATTAATGCTTATGGCTATGATATTCCAAATGACTGGAATGATGTGCAATTAAAAATAGATTCTATGATTTTAACTGCCAAACTAGCAGCCCTAACTCCTCCTCAAGGCTATCCTAATGCACCTTATTATTTTACCCCTGAAAATCTAGAATGGTATTATAAAAGACATAAGCTTGATAGACTCCTTGACCCAAGAATTCCTGCTATATATAGATATAATTTTTCGCAAGAACTTAGAGCTAAGATAAGAGCTTATGCTAAAGAGCATAATATAAAAGAATAAAGAATCATTCAAAATCTTTAATATACTTTTCCAATGCCTTTAGGGTAAGATTCTCAAAAAGGATCTTATCTTCTTTAATATTGTTTTGTATAGCAGCTTCAAGATATTTAATAAACATATTTTCTTCCATTTCTTCAAAGATGGGAGTGTATAATTCTTTTGCGATTAAGCTAAGGGCTAAAATATTGATCAATCTTGTGGATTTGATTAAGGGTATATTATTAATAATACTTTCAAAATCTTTAATATTGATAGGAGAATAATCATTATTTAATTTAGAGCTTTGTTGTTTTGTTTTAATATCTTTTAAATTTTTTACCAAACTTTTTAAAACATTTTCATATTCTAATGAATTTGGATTTTTTTGAATTATTTCTTTTAAAAAGCTATCATCTGCCTTTTCTTCTTCGATAAATTTATAATCATTATTTTCTAAAATCTCTTTTAACTCTTTGTTTTTGTCAAAATTTATACTTGTTTTTCCTCTAGGTTTAATTTCAATTTCATCAAAATGATTGCGTTTTTCAATGTCTTCTAAGTATTTTTTATTTTCTTTGATACTTTCTTCAATGCTTTTTGCATCCACAAATCTAAATTCTAAATTACCGATTTTAAAAATATCGCCTATGCTAATTATTATTTCATAGCCACTTGGCATTCTAGAAAAGGACTTGTTATAATAAATATCAGAATCTTCAAAAGCTGCAATTGTAAAAGATCCTTCTTCATAAGATACTATAGCATGGGTATTTTTGATTTGCTCTAGTTTATCTTGAATACGAAAAGTGCAATCATCACCACTTCCTATAGTTCCACCCTTTGTATCAAATACAAATGCTTTAGAACCACTAATGCATTCGT
Source organism: Campylobacter sp. W0018 (assembly GCA_020135845.1). Lineage (GTDB taxonomy): Bacteria > Campylobacterota > Campylobacteria > Campylobacterales > Campylobacteraceae > Campylobacter_D. The sequence goes on from JACHTQ010000008.1 coordinate 15,691, forward strand.
CATAATTCTCAATAGTAATTCCTAATTCTTCTTTTTCTATCATTGTTTATTTACCCCTGTGATATTTTCTACTATTTTAAGATTATTTAAAATATGAACTATGTTATTTACATCATTAGCGCCATTAGTCATTGCGAAGTCAAAATATAAGTTTTTATTGTTGTTAAATATAATGCTGTATATAGAATTATTTTTATTATCTTTTATAAACTTATACCATGCCCACTCTCCTTTATATGATTTTGTATAATTTAAGTTAGGATTAGAATAGCTATAAGCTGTAAAATCTAAGCTTGTTCCGTTATTAAATTCTTCGGCTATAATTTGCAAAGATTGATCGAGGGTGTGATCATATCGGATATTTTTATCATTATAGCCAAGTTTTATAAAAGAAAAATCCGCACTTAAATCAAGACTTTGAATAGTAAAGTTAACTTTTATATTGTCATTAGCATTCAATATAAGATTTGAGAGATTGCCAGCATTGGTAATAAAATCTAAAAATTCTTTAGAAAAATTTATTTTTGAAGCAAATTGAGAATTAATAAAGTAATTATTTTTTCTTTTCGCTAAAACATTGTTTAGATATTTTTTGTAAAAGCTATTTAATGTTCCATTTTTACCAAAAAATATTTTAAAATTATCCATGCTAAGATCAGCTGTACTTTCCTCATTAAAGGGATAAAATGGTGCAATATTATTTATAAATGGATTATAGACCTCATTAATCCAAGCACTATTAAATAATGAAATGCCGTAATTTTCAATTAATTTCCAAGAATTGTCGCAAAGTTGACTATAATACCTTTCTAACTCATTGGGTAATTTTTTTGTATTCATTTGAAGTATAATAAAAGGATCATTAGAATCTTTATTATTTCCAAGAGCATATGCGATTTTATTTTCAACATTTTGGCTATTATTGGAGTTAAAATCTATAATTTTATTAGATATATTTGTAATATTTGTATTGATAACATCTAATATTTTTTCATCATCGGTGCTTTTACCAACTTCTATATTGCCAACATTTAAAAGTGAATTATTATCTACGAGCTTATGATATTGCATAAAAGAATTACTTATGCTGATAAAATTGGATTTAATCTCCCCAGCATTTAAACCTAAATTATAAGCCTGTGTTAATAAAGCTGCATCGTTTAGATTTGTATTAGAACTAACGATTTTTAGTAAAGAATATAAAGGATTTTCTTTTTTTGATAAAATATCAAGCTCGTTAAGCATTGATTCTTTGGTATTATATTTTACAGGTTTTAATGAAGCAAGCAAATTTTGCCAAGCGTTTTTATATTCGTTTAAATATAATTTTAAAATCCCTATAGTTAAAGTATTTTTATCTTCCTTGAAGCTATTATCTAACATCCAAGATTCTATACTAATGGCAGTGTCAACTTGTTGATTTAAGTTCTTTAAAAAATCCATCATGCCTGATTTGGTATATACTTTATCTATAGAAGTGATTTGAGAATCACTTGAAAATATACTATTTGCAGCAAAACCTAAGTCTTCTTTTATAAGATATTTTTCTTTAGGTTTATCACTATTTAAAAAATTAAGAAGAATATAAATTCTTTGAATTCTGCTTATGGTTTCAAGTTTTCTCTTTGCTGCATCTATACTGTTTTCATCTTCTTTAAAAGATTTAAGGTCAAATTGTTTAAGCTCATCTACTCCATCTAGAAAATCATCTTTAGAGATAGAATATTTACTCAAAGTATTCCAATTTTCATTAATCCAAATTTTTAACATTTCTTTATTGAAATATTTTTGTTCAAATAAAGATTTGTACATATATAAAGTTTTGATTAAATTTTCCTTATTTATATCGGTAAGTAAAATATCTTCCATTTCTTTTAATAAAGTATTTTTTAATACATCCTCATTAAGTTTATAATAGAGTTGTCTAGCTGCAGTGAATCCTCTATATGAAAGATTGAGGTTTAAATATTGCAATATGCTGCTATCTTTCCAAAGTTCGGGATAAGTATTTAAAATATTTCTTAATTCAATTAAGAAGTCGGCTTTTTGTTTAATATCTAAATTTTGGCAATCTTGATTTTTAAAAAGCGATTCTAAAGATTTTAAGGTATTTTGACTTTTTCTAAATTCATCATTATTTTTACTTATAAAATAAGAAGATATGGTGAAAGTTCCAAAACTTACAATTAAAATTATAATTAACAAAGATAATTTTTTAGAATAAGATTTTATAGAACTTAAAGAATAATCCGAGAAAATCAAATCTTCAAGTAAAGATTTAACAAAATAGCTTTGTTTATTGTATATAATACTAGATCTTGATGATACTTTTTTACAATTGTATTTATCGCATATCGCATCAAGTAAGAAATTTCTAGGAATATTTTCTTGATAAGCGCTGACAAAATAAACTCCTCTAAGACAAGAATCATTTTTAAGTTTATTTTCTTCTTGTATATCTAAAATAAATGTCTTTACTAATGCAAATAGATTGTCAAGTTGCTTTAAAAATAAGTAACTTTTATTTTTATTTTCTATATTATGAATGTAGGAATTTTTGCTCATTAAAGAACATAATAATGAATCACTTAATTCCTTAAATTCATTATTTAAATATTCTTCATTTAAAATTTGTCCAAAAGATAATCCTAAAATTTTATTTGAAATTTTTTTATCAAAAATATCAAAATATTCTTTCATGCCTTCAATTAAATCGAGTTTTGAAAAGACTATATAAATGGGTAATTTTAGATTTAAAGTTTTTTCACATTCATTGACTCTTTTTGTTAAATATCTAATGAGATTTTTGGAATATTCTTTAGAATTATTTAAAAAAAGAACAGTGTCGATGACTAAGATAATACCGTTTAGTTTGCTATGAAAAAAGTTTTTATTAAGAAAAACAAGAAATTTCTTCCATATATTTTTTTTAATTAAAAAATCTCTATTTTTATCTATATCATCTTCGGGTATTTCGTCGCTACTTGCAGGTTTAAAAAATTCTTCTTGTGAGAAATAGTTTCCTTCTGTATCTAACAAAGCACCTTTTTTTGATACATAAAGCGCAAAATTTCTAGTAGACTTATGGAATTTTTTATAAGACTCTAAACTATCACTAAGTGGATATTCGATATCAGAATAATTAATAAAAGTGCTTTTTCCAGCTCCTTCATTCCCTAGAATGATAATTAAGGGTAAATTTTTTGTTTTTAGATCATTTTTCCAAGTTTCTTTAGCGTCTTTAAGGGATAAAAAGAAATTTCTTTTAGATTTATAGATAAACTCATCAGCTTCTTTTTTTAGGTTTTTTAATTTTAATCTTTTTTCACTTTTTAAAGAGGAGATAAAATCTATTATAGGTTTTAATAGAAAAAACAGAAAAATAATAAGCCAAATGATAGAGATGATGCCAAGTCTTAAAAATGGACTACTAAAAACGTATATATCATTAAAAGCTACCAAAGATCCCCAAAACCAAAATAAAATACTAAGTAGAAAAATACAACAAAGCAGGAATACAGTTATAAACAATTTTGATTTTAAAAAATTACATATTTTCTTAAACATCATTTCTTCCTTAAAAAATAAAAACAGATAATTAATATCAATACTTATGAAAATATTTTACAAAAAATTAAGATAGATTAACATTAAAAATGATACAATTTTAAGTGTTAAAAAAAATTAAAGGAGTTTTTATGGCTGAACCAGCGTTTATAAAAATTGAAGGTTCTACTCAAGGTTTAATTTCAAGTGGTGCATCTACCGAAGCTAGTATTGGTAATAGATATAAATCAGGTCATGAAGATGAAATTATGGCTCAAGAGGTATCTCATATTGTAACTGTACCTGTTGATCAACAAAGCGGACAGCCTTCTGGACAAAGAGTTCATAAACCTTTTTCTTTTACTTGTTCGTTAAATAAATCTGTACCTTTGTTATATAATGCACTTACTAAAGGAGAAAGACTTCCAACAGTTGAAGTTCATTGGTTTAGAACTGCAACAAGCGGTGGGTCTGAACACTTTTTTACTACAAAATTGGAAGATGCAATCATTACAAATATTGAATTGATAATGCCAAATGCACAAGATGCGAGTAATCATGATAAAACAGAACTTTTAAAAGTTTCAATGAATTATAGAAAAGTAGTTTGGGAGCATACTGCTGCTGGAACTAGCGGAAGTGATGACTGGAGAGAAGGTAAAGCTTAATTATTATTTTATCTTAAAATCTCGACTAAAAAATTGTATCTCAAAAATATATTTTATAATGATATACCTCCCACGCGTAAATGCGGGATAGGGAGGATTCTACATCAATTAGAATTATTTTTCTAGTTAATATTAGGATTGAAAAGTAAAAATCTTTTTAGATCATTATTTTAAAAAGCTATAATTTTTTGTTAGTTCTTAACAAGAGGATAAAAATAAATTGCCTTATTTTTAGATTAATTAAGGCTTTAGAAAAAGAAAAGATAAAAAAGCAAGTTATAATAGTTTTAGAAATTCTCTCTTAATTAAGCTTATGCTTTGCACAGGACTTAGAATTTCTGAAGCGTTAATGTTAAATTGTGTGATTTTGAAGAAGTAGATAATGAAATGTTGAAAATATCTATAATAGGTAAAGACAGTAAAGAACAATTTGCTTATATAGGAAGAAAAGAAATAGATGACGAGCTTGAATATTTTAGTGAAAAGATTGGAAATAATGAATTTATTATGCAAACAAATGGGAAAACTTTTAAATAGAAGCAATACTTTTTTAATTGTTAATAATATTTTACGCAAAGGCTTCAATAGTTAAAAAAGACTTCATTTATTAAGACATACTTTATCAATGAAATTAACTGCACAAGGAACTAATCTTGTGGTTATTTAAAAGATATTGAGACACTTCTACTATATATTCTAAGGCAACAAATGATATCATAAAAGCAGCATTACTTGGAGAGTGAAATTTTATGTATTAGAGCAGACTTTAAATAAAGTCTGCTCTAATATTTTGCTTATTTTATTTCAGTTAATAAAAACTCAGGTTCACCTCCAAGAGTTTTTATAAACCTTGCTATTCTTGATAAAACTAGCTCTATAGGAAATGTGAAAATATTTGCAAGTAGAAAATATAAATCTTCAAGAATATCTTCCTCTTTGCATTCGATATCTTCAATATCAAAAGTAGAATCTTTATTGTATTTGTAGATTTCTTTGTAAATTTGAATCAGAATTTGAATTTTCTGTTCATTTTTATTTGTTTTTGAGAACAAATATAGCTTTTCAATTAATTCCTTGATTAATTTATTTCTATTCTTTTGCTCATTAAAAAACTGGAGAAACTCAATCCTTCCCTCCCATATTTTTTTTATCATTATTCATGGTATTCCTTTTAATTGATCGATATAATCACTCCACCATTGCATTAAAAACTTCCTATCGTTTAATCTTAAACTTCTGTTATAAGTAGCTTTTACTTTGTTTCTTTCTCTATGATCTAAACATAATTCTATGAATTCACTATCTTGTCTATGAAGATTTTTAAATTCATAAAGTAAGGTTGAAGCCGTTGTTCTAAAACCATGAAAAACCATTTCCTCACCAAAACCCAATCTTTTAATAGCTTGATTCAATGTGTTTTCGCTCATGGTTTTAGATTTGCTTATATCACTTGGAAAAACATATTTTGAATGATGAAATGAAAAAGGTTTGATAAATTCAAACAACTTTACAACGCTTCCACTTAATGGTATGATAAAATCTTCACCTCCTTTCATTTTATTTGCAGGTATAGTTATCTTTGAGTTTTTAAAATCAATCTCACTCCATTCTAAATTTCTAATATTGGCACTTCTTAAAAATAAATAAGGACTGATTTGTAAAGCTACTTTTGTAAATATATTTCCATTATAATTTTCTATGGCTAATAATAGCTCTTTAAATCTTTCTTCGTCAACGATAGCTTTAAGATTTTGTTTTTTGTGAGGAGAACCATAAATAGCTTTTATATCTAAATTTATAATATTATTATATTCTATATATTCTCTATTTATCACATATAAAATAATTCTTTTAAGAGCTGAGAAATTCTTTTTATTGTTTCATTTTTACCCTCTGCTTTTAATTTGTCATATATTAGAAGAATATCTTATCTTGTTAAGGTTTTAATATCTTTATCGCCTATTTTTGAAATGATATGTATATCCACTCTATGCGGAGTATTATAATTAGACTTTTCTGGATAAAAAGCTTCACACCATTCTTCAAAAACATCTCTTATGGTCATAATGTCAGATTGCTCTCCATTAAATGTTTCTCTAGGATTACGCCCTAAAGCTAATAATGAATTAAATTTATTTGCCTGTTCTCTTGCGTCCTTGTGGATATTTGCCTATTTTTATAGAATATGCTTTTTTGTTTTTCTTATATCTAAAATAAAAATTTTTATCTATTTCATTGTTTGCGGTTACTCTTGCTTCAATATATAAATTTTTGTACTTGCGTCTTTAATAAAAGTTTTTTTATCAATAACTAAATTTCTTAGTTATCTATCATTAACAATATTCAAAATATATCTCCTAATAAAGTATGTGCAAAATTAAAAAAAATATTTTTTGCACACATTTTTACACATATTTTTAAAATTGTCAAAAGGTTCTAATAGATTCTAATAGGTTATCATTGATACTCTTTTAAAAGACTAATTTATAGAGTTTTGATTTCTAATTTGTGGTAATTTATGCTGATTAATTCTAGAAGAAATGGTGCGCTCAAGAGGATTCGAACCTCTGGCCTTTTGAACCGCAATCAAATGCTCTATCCAGCTGAGCTATGAGCGCATTTTTAAAGACGCTATTATATAATATTTTTCTTAAAAATAGGTTATTTGTTTGATTTTTTAGTAATTTTATCATCAAATTCCAATTCTTTTTTTCTTTTTTTATAATAAACAATAAGTCCAAGCACTAAAATCAAGCATATAAGTGTAAAAATATACCAAGTAGCATTTTTATTGCCGTTTAAAAATAACCCATTTGTATTCATTCCAAAAAAACCCACAATTAAATTTAGAGGTAAAAATATCGCAGAAAGGACGCTTAAAAAATATAAACTTTGATTGATTCTTTCATTTTTGATCGCATTGATGAGTAAATGCAATTCATTAAGCCTTGTTAGAATTTCTTTGCTATTTTTCAAGGCTATATTAGCACCAAAAATCAATGACCTTAAGGCTTTTTTATGCGGGCTTGACTCAGCAAGCAAATTTAAAGCTTCATTAAATAGAGAAAGGTTTTTTAAATTTTTATTTATTTTTTGCTTTAAAATGAAACTTTTTTTAAAAAAATTTTTAATCAAATTGCCCTTTAAAAGGATATTTTCTTTATGCTCTATAATATTTTCAAAATGCGTATTCATCGCTTTATATTCATCTAAGTTAGCACGGATAATGTTTAAAAAATCATTAAGGTTGAAAATTTTAAATTCTGTATTTTCTAATTTGAAAATATATTCTTCCTCAAATCCAAAAACATGAACTTTTTCTTTATCTGTTTTGGAATTTAATGAAGATAAAATTAAGATTTTTTGCCCTAGAAAATCCATGTATAAAGTGTTGGAATTTTTGCTTAAAAATTTAGCCAAATTATCATCATATTGCATTATTTAACCTTTTAGAATAAAAATCTTTTCTAAATTTATTAAATTCGTTTTTTCGAATCGCCTCTCTCATTTGTTTTACCAAATCAAGATAATAATGCAAATTATGCAAGCTCGCTAAGCGAAAAAAAGTTAGTTCTTTAGCCTTAAAAAGATGATTTAAATAAGCGCGTGAAAAGTTACGGCAGGTATAGCATTGACAAGTTTTATCTATGGGATCGTGATCGTTAATAAATTCTGCTTTTTTGATGTTAAATTTGCCAAAGCTAGTGAAAAAAGTTCCATTTCTAGCATTTCTTGTTGGCATAACACAATCAAACATATCTACCCCGCGTGCAACATTTTCTACTAGATCTTCAGGAGTGCCAACGCCCATTAAATATCTCGGTCTGTTTTCATCTAAAAAAGGATTTAAATTTTCTACAGTTTCATACATAAGAGCATTTTCCTCTCCGACACTAAGTCCTCCTATAGCCAGTCCATCAAATTCCATTTCATTTAAAGCTAAGGCGCAGCGTTTCCTTTCTTCATAATCAGTTCCACCTTGGATGATTCCAAAAATATTTTGATCTAAGCCTATGTTTTGTTTTTGCATTTTTTTATGATATTCTATGGCTTCTTTTGCCCATAAAATAGTCCTATCAACAGAAATTTTAACCCTTTCTTTGGTTGCAGGTAGGGCAACTAGATCATCTAAGATCATCATGATATCTGATTTAAAAGTATATTGGATATCTAAAACGCTTTTAGGGGTAAAAAGATGCTTGCTTCCATCGATATGACTTTTAAATTCTATACCTTCATTAAAATGTTTTGAATTTTTACTTAAAGAAAAAGCTTGAAAACCACCGCTATCGGTTAAAAAACTTCTATCAAATTGAGTAAAACCATGTAAGCCTTTAAAATTTCTAATCACCTCCAAACCAGGACGCAAATACATATGATAAGTATTAGCAAGAATGATTTTTGCATCGAGTTCTTTTTTAAGATCGTTAGCATCAAGACTTTTAACCGCACCTACGGTTCCAACAGGCATAAAAATGGGAGTTTCAAAGGTGCTATGTGCTGTAGCGATTTCACATACTCTAGCCATGCCATCTTTATACTTTAATTTAAATTCCATTTGATATAATTCCTTTTTTTTGGAGATAAACACAATGAATCATATTTTAATTATAATTGATGGAATTTTAGCAAAGCATTTCTTAGAAAGGCTTTGTTTTGAAAAAGGTTTAGGGTATTTTTTTACTATCGTTTGCCAAGAAGAACTTAATATAAAGAGCGATTCTTTGGAATTATATTGTTTTGATCCTACCAGTACAGCACGTCTTGAAACAATCATGAGTAAAGACTTTAAACAAGCTTTTATTTATATGCAAGATGAATTTGAGGCGAAAAAAACCTATGAGGCTTTGCGTTTATTAGATATTAATTTAGAGATTGAAATTATGGATTTTTGGGGACTAGGCATCAACGATTCTCATGTAAATTTAATCGATGCGAGAATGACTTTGAGTCGTAGATTGATGAATTTTTTTCCAGATATCGCCCTTACTGCTCAATACGTAGGACTTGGAGAAGGCGAGATTATGGAGGTAAAAATTCCTTCAGGATCTATTTTTGCCTACAGACATATAAGCTCGATCCAGCAAAAAAGATGGCGTATAGTATTGATTTATAGAAATTCAAAAATCTATTTTGTAAAACCTAGTTTTGTTTTAGAACCTAACGATAGCATTTTAATCGTAGGGGATCCTGTTGTTCTTCAAACTATTTTTCACAATATTAGGGATAAAGCAGGGCAGTTTCCTATTCCTTTTGGAAGCAATATTTTTACCCTTATTGATATGAAAAATATGAGTGAAAAAACTCAAGAGAATTTGATCAATACAACCTTATATCTTGAAGAAAAAAGCAATGCAAAGAAAAGTTTTATAAGAGTGATAAATCCTAAAATGAGTCCTATATTTCATAGATTAAAAGAATTATTTTATGAAAAAGAAGGGGTATTTTTTGATTATTTTAATACAGATTTTACCCATTTAGATGCTTTTTTGCAAAATAATGATATAGGGATGTTTATTACAGATTATAAGCATTTTCAAAAAGAGAAAAAGAAATTTTTTGATTTAAAAATTCCTATACTAAAAATAGGAGAATGCGAATTTGAAAATTTAAAAGAATCAGTGATTTTAAGTGCCAATGAAAGCGAACTTGAAAATAATGCCAATGTGATCACTGATTTTAGCAAACAGCTTGATTTTAATTTAACTCTTTATTATTATAATCCTACTTCTCAAAATATTAGTGATATGAAAGAGTATTTTAGCAGTTTATCTAAGCTTTATGATAAAAATATTCAAATCATCCATAAAAGAGACGATAATCCGCTTTTAAATTTACAATACCGCAATGATTTATTGCAATTTGTAAGCTTTGAGAAAGAGCTTTTGTGTGGAAAATTTAGCAAAAGTTTAAGCACGAATTTAAATAGACATTATGATAAGATGAAGCAAAATTATCAGCTTTTCATACCGGTTGAATAAAGCAATTTTAAGCAGTAATTAGTTCTAATTTGATAAAATAGATTTAAGATTAAAATAAAAGTGAAAAAATGCAAATAAAAGTCAATTTAAAAGAAAATGCGTATCAAGTTTATATCGATGAGTTAGAGAATTTAGAATTTGATACCAAGGTTTTTATACTTTCAAATCCTAAAATTTCAGGACTTCATCTAGAAAAATTACTCAATAAAATTAAAGCTAAAGAGATTTTTATCGCCACGATAAAGGATGGAGAGGAATATAAAAACTTAAATACCATAGAAGAAATTTTAAATCAAATGTTTAATTCCGAGCTCGATAGAAAAAGTATCCTAATAAGCTTTGGCGGTGGAGTGATCAGCGATATGGGAGGATTTGCAGCAAGTATTTATAAAAGAGGCATTGATTTTATCAATATCCCTACGACGCTTTTAGCCTGTGTTGATGCTGCTGTTGGTGGAAAAACCGGAATCAATAACTCTTTTGGGAAAAATCTTATAGGAACTTTTTATCAGCCAAAAGCTGTGTATTGTGAGAGTGAATTTTTAAGAACCTTAGGCGAAAGAGAACTCGCTGCTGGTATGGCGGAATTTATAAAAATGGCAGTGATATTTGATGAAAATTTGCTAACTTTCATAGAAAGTATAGATGAAAAAACTTTTTTAAGTGCAAAGTGTGAAAATGAAATTTTTTCCAAAATTATCGCTAAAAGCATAAAGCTTAAGGCTAAAGTTGTAGAACAAGATGAAAAAGAAAGTCATCTTAGAATGCTTTTAAACTATGGTCATACCTTTGCTCATGTTATAGAAAATTTAACCAATTATAGCGTATATTTGCATGGTGAAGCCGTGGCTATAGGTATGAATATGGCAAATCGTTTAGCCTTAATTTTAAAGCTTTTAAGCGAAAAAGAATGCGATAGAATCGAAAGAATTTTAAGAAAATTTAAACTACCAACGCATTATAAAATCGATAATGTCGATGCTTTTTATGAAGCTTTTTTCATGGATAAGAAAAATTCTAATCAAAAATTAAATTTTATTCTTGCTAATTCCTTAGGTAAAGGCTTGATTAAAAGCGATATCGATTCAAAAGATATCATTAAAACCTTAAAAGAATTTTCATGAAAAAAATCATCATTTTAGCTTTATTTTTTATCATAGCCTTTGCAGACACTAATCGTACGATTGCTAAAAGTATCCAAGAAAAAATCAATACTTTAAATACCATCATTAATACAAGCATTTGGAATGTAAGATATGAAAATTTTATCAAATATCAAAACATTAATGATGAAATTCTCATCCTAAATTTAGATCTTAAAAAAACCACAGATATACTTGTGCAAGAAGAATTAAAACGTAAAATCAACAATTTAAAAGAACAGCTTAATTTATTAAAAGAATACAAAGATTTAAATTTTGCCCAAATTCTTAGCACTCCAAATCATGTTGAAATTTTGCCAAAACTTACCAATCCTTTGGCTATAATTGGGGCTTTTTCTCATATTAAAAAAATAAGAGGAGAAAAAGAGGAGTATTTGTCCAAATTCAATGAATTTAAAAATTTAGTCGATAAAATCAAGGAAAAAAATTCAGAACTTAAAGAATTGGTTGATTTTGATTCAAGTCCTAAAAATATACGAGCTTTAAAAGAATCTAATCAAAAATTACAAGAATTTACTCAAATTTTAAATTTCATCAGCACTTCTTATTCAGTGTATGAAAAAAAAATTGATGAAGAAATTTCAAGGACAAGTTCCGAAATTAAAATCCAAACCTTAAGAGCGATTAATATTATCATTTCTATCGTTTTTGTTATTGCTATTTCATTTTTGCTTAAATATATCGCTAAAAAATATATCAAAGACAGTGAAAGATATTATACAGCAACTAAAATCATTAATTTTATCAATATCAATATTATCTTGCTTATCTTGCTTTTTACCTATATAGAAAATATAAGCTATCTTGTAACCATACTAGGATTTGCTTCTGCGGGTTTGGCAATTGCTATGAAAGATATGTTTATGTCTATGCTTGGATGGTGCGTGATTGTTTTTGGAGGTAGCTTTAGAGTAGGCGATCGCATTAAAGTTTTTCAAAATGACACAACTTATGTAGGTGATATCATAGATATTTCTTTTTTAAGAATTACTCTTTATGAAGATCTTACCTTAGAAACTTATACAAAAAATCGTCGCAGTGGCCGTATTATCTTTATACCAAATAATTATGTTTTTACAAATTTATTGGCTAATTATACTCATCATGGTATGAAAACCATCCTTGATGGCATCGATATTAATATAAGTTTTGACAGTAACATCGAAAAAGCACAAGAAATAGTAGAAAAAATCGTGACTCATCATTCAAAAAAATACACCGAACTTGCAAGAAAAAACATGCTTCGTTTAAAAGATGAATACAGCATTAAAAATCCTAAAGTGGAACCTAGATTTTTTGTATTTTTTGAGCATTGGGGGATGAGAATTTCTGCTTGGTATATGACAAACTCTTATGCAGCTTTAGTGCTTAGAAGTACGATCAGTAAAGAAATTATTAAAGAGTTTAATAAACACAGCGATATCAAAATCGCTTATCCAGCGCAAAATTTGTATGTGGATAAAATGGATTTAAACCACAAATTTAAAGATTTTCCCATAAAGGAATAAAGATTGAAAGAAAAAGTTTTTTTTAAAACCTTTGGATGTAGAACAAATATTTATGATACAGAGCTTTTAAAACGTTATGTAAAAGATTTTGAAATTACGAATGATGAAAAAGAAGCTCAAATTGTAGTTGTCAATTCTTGCACTGTTACAAATGGAGCCGATAGTGGGATAAAATCGTATATCAATACCATGAAAAAACAAGGGATTAAAGTCATACTTACAGGATGTGGAGCTGTAAGCAAAGGAAAAGAGCTTTTAGAACAAAAGCAAATTTTTGGAGTGCTAGGAGCGTCTAATAAAGATAAAATCAATGAATTTTTAAACGCAAAAACAAGTTTTTATGAGCTTGGAAATTTAAATTTTATCGATAAAGATATCGTTTGCGAGTATGAAAACCACACTAAAGCTTTTGTTAAAATTCAAGAAGGATGCGATTTTGCCTGTTCGTATTGTATCATACCTAGTGTAAGGGGTAAATCAAGAAGTGTAGAAGAAAAAGATCTTTTAAAACAAGTGGAAATTCTTGCACAAAATGGTTATTCTGAAATCGTTCTAACAGGAACTAACATAGGATCTTATGGTATAAAAAATGGCACAACACTAGGAAAACTTTTGCAAAAAATGGGAAAAATTTCAGGGATAAAGCGTATAAGGCTTGGCAGCTTAGAACCAGCACAAATTGATGAAAGCTTTTTAGAAATTTTAGATGAAGCTTGGATTGAGAAGCATTTGCATATTGCTTTGCAACATACAAGTGAAAAAATGTTACGTATCATGAGAAGGCGTTCGCATACTGATAATGATCTAAAACTTTTTAATCATATAGCAAGCAAAGGTTTTGCGCTAGGGACTGATTTTATAGTGGGTCATCCTGGAGAAAATGAATCTATATGGAAAGAAGCTTTAGATCATTTTAAAAATTTTCCACTCACTCACATACATGCTTTTATTTTTAGTCCTAGAAACAATACTCATTCAGCTACCATGAAAGAAGATCTTGTTAGTGGTGATGTGGCTAAAGAAAGATTAAATCTTTTAAAAGACATCGTAGAAAAAAATAACTATGAATTTAGAAAGAAAAATAAAGTTCCACTTGAAATTTTAGTCGAAACTCAAAAAGATGGTGTTTTTGAAGGTTATGATCAATTTTTTAATAAAATAAAAATAAAAAGCGATCAAGATATAGCTAAAGAATGGTTGTTAATAAACCGATATGAAGTGCAAGAAAAATATAATTTTTCAAATTTGCAAGGCTGAAAAATGAAAAATAAAAAAATCATACTCATATCTTTTGTGATTTTGTGTGTTCTTTTTGGAATTTTATACATCAAAAACGAACCAAAATACATCGATGAAAGTCTTTATCAAAGTCTTTTGGATCAAAATTTAATCCAAAAAGCCATTATAGATAGTGAGGAAGTTTTGTTAAAAACCAAAGAAGGAAATTATGCCGTTATTAAAGATGGAATCGATTTAAAAACCCTTTTAGCTAAAGTTCCAGTAGAGATAAAAAAAGACAATACCTTATGGTTTATAAGTGTTTTTGTTTTTTTAATCATTTTATTTTTTTTAATCCTTTCTTTTTTGAGAAAAAAAGAAATGGCAAAATACCCAATTTCCACCAATAAGGCATCCAGTATAAATCAAAATCCTCAGCTAGAAAGTTCCAATATCAAGCCTGTGATTTCAAACATAACCTTTAAAGATGTTGCAGGTGTTGATGAAGTTAAAATGGAGTTAAGCGAATTGGTGGATTTTTTGCAAAATTCTAAAAAATACAAAGAATTTGGTGTAAAAATGCCTAAAGGCGTTTTAATGGTTGGCCCTCCAGGGGTAGGAAAAACTCTCATAGCTAAAGCCGTTGCCGGAGAGGCGGGAGTTCCTTTTTTTTATCAAAGTGGCTCTAGTTTTGTAGAAATTTATGTCGGAATGGGTGCTAAAAGGGTTAGAGAGCTTTTTTCTAAGGCTAAGATGATGGCGCCAAGTATTATTTTTATCGATGAAATCGATGCAGTAGGTAAAGCAAGAGGTGAGATGTCAAACGTTGAAAGGGATAGCACTTTAAATCAGCTTTTAACTCAAATGGACGGCTTTGAGGACAATAACGGCGTTATTGTTATAGCTGCTACCAATAAAATAGAACTTATGGATCCAGCTTTATTGCGTTCAGGGCGTTTTGATAGAAGAATTTTTTTATCTTTGCCTGATTTTAGAGACAGACTTAGAATTTTAAAAATTTACATGAAAGATAAAAATAATAATGTCGATTTAAGCAAAATCGCTAAAGCAAGCGTTGGTTTTAGCGGAGCAGGGCTTGAAACTTTGGTCAATGAAGCAGCGATCAATGCTTTAAGAAGAAATAGCACTTTAGTTGAAGAAAATGACTTTTACGAAGTGTTAAATAAAGTGCTTGTAGGTAAAAAGAAAATTTTAACTTTTAATGATGAAGAAAAGAAAATTCAAGCCACTTATCAAGCGGCTAAGGCATTAAGTGCGTATTATTTTGATATAGGGTTTGAAAAATTCACGCTTATTGAAGATCGCTTTAAAGAATATGAAAAAAATATCAGATCCAAATCCGAACTTATCAATCGCATCAAAGTTTATTTAGCCGGTTCTAGAGCTATGAATTTAATCTACAATGAAAGCTACACAAACTCACAAAATGACTTTTTAAAGATCAAAGAATTGCTAGAATATATGGTTAATTTTGATATGATAGAAGAGCCTAATTTGGAAGAATATAAAAAAGAAGTGGATGAATTCTTAAGCTCTATGAAAGAAAAAATTTTAAAACTATCAGAACTCCTACTTGATCAAGAAAAAATCGAATACAAAGATATCAAACTTTTTATGCAAATTTAATCTCCAAAATTAACAAAACATTGAAATTTCTATATTTTCAATATGTCTTTATATTAGTTAATAAAATATATTGTATAATACTAACTCATAAAACTTTAGTTATATAGACTAAATTAAATTAAGTAAATTTTTTTATATATATACTTGACAAAATAACACTCAAAGTTGTATAATACCTTTAGCAATTAAAAAAGAGAGTGCTAATTTAAAGAAAGGAAGTCATGAAAAATCACGATAAAAAAGGTTTGATTTTAGATTCTATTATCGAAACTTATTTATTAGATAATGTTCCTATAGGTTCTAGTGAGCTTAATTTAAATTTATGCATTCCAGCATCGACTATACGTGTTTATTTGAAAAGATTGAGCGATGAAGGATTGATCACTCAACTTCATATAAGCAGCGGTAGAATTCCAACCGTTTTAACGATGCAAAATTATTGGCAAAATTTTTGGAAAGAAAAACAAAGTGAAATTAATATCACTAACGAGGTTTTTTTAAAAGAATTAAGCAAAGAATTTGAAATTTATTGCTTAGTTTATGGAGGTAGAAATTTAATCTTAAAAGAAATTTTTAATCTCAATACCAAATTTATAGTTTTGGATTTTGAAGAAGAAGAGCTTGTAATAAAATACACCAAAGAAGCTTGGGAATTTTTAAAAACCTTGATAGGTTTTGATCTTTTTAGCATAGAAAATATAGCTTTAAAAGTTTCTTTCATGGAACTTGTAGAAAAGATCACTTGTTTAAGACAGAATTTGATTTATTATAGAAGTAATGAAGAAAGAGCTTACCAAATTTATCAAAACGATGAATTTGTTAAGCTCTTAGATTGCGGTGTGCATCATTATTTTAAAGACAGCTTAGAATTTGAACCTTTATTTAAAGAAGGTTTTATGGGACTTAAAGTAGATGGGCAATTTTTGGGCGAAGATGTAAATATTATCTTAGCGGGTAGTGTTTATACGGACTATAAAAAAATACTAAAACAAATAAAGGAGGCAGCGTGAGCGAACAAAAGCAAGAAATCGAAAACGAAAATTCACAAGAGTGTGAAAATTTGCAAGAAGAAAATACATGCAATGAAGAAAATGAACAAGATAAATTGCAAAAAGAATTCGATGAATTAAAAGATAAATATATGCGTGCAAACGCTGAATTTGAAAATATCAAAAAAAGAATGGAAAAAGAAAAAATAACCGCAATGCTTTATGCTAATGAAGGCTTTGCGAAAGATTTGCTTGATGTTTTAGATGCTTTAGAGGCGGCTTTAAACGTTGAAGCAAAAGATGAAATCAGTTTAAAAATCAAAGAAGGAGTGCAAAATACTTTAGATTTGTTTGTTAAAAAACTTGAAAAAAATGGTATTAAAACCATAGAGGAAGCAAAAGACTTTGATCCAAATTTACACGAAGCGATGTTTCATGTAGATAGCGCGGATCATGAAAGCGGAGGTATTGTGCAGGTTTTACAAAAAGGATATAAAATTAACGATCGCGTGATACGTCCAACAAAAGTAAGTGTAGCAAAATAAATTATAATTGAAAGGATAAAAAATGAGTAAAGTTATAGGTATAGATTTAGGAACAACCAATTCTTGTGTTTCTGTTTATGAACGCGGAGAAAATAAAGTAATCCCAAACAAAGAAGGTAAAAACACAACTCCTTCAGTGGTTGCTTTTACAGATAAGGGTGAAATTTTAGTTGGAGATAGTGCAAAGCGTCAAGCTGTGACCAATCCTGAAAAAACTATATATTCTATAAAAAGAATTATGGGTTTGATGATCAATGAAGAAGCGGCTAAAGAAGCTAAAAACAGACTTCCTTACCACATCACTGAAAGAAATGGAGCTTGTGCGATCGAGATCGCAGGAAAAATTTATACTCCACAAGAAATTTCAGCGAAAGTTTTGATGAAATTAAAAGAAGATGCGGAAGCTTTCTTGGGCGAAACTGTAGTGGATGCAGTTATCACTGTTCCTGCTTATTTTAACGACGCGCAAAGAAAGGCAACTAAAGAAGCTGGAACTATCGCAGGGCTTAACGTTTTAAGGATTATCAATGAGCCAACAGCAGCAGCTTTAGCGTATGGACTTGATAAAAAAGATAGTGAAAAAATCGTTGTTTATGATCTAGGTGGTGGTACATTTGACGTTACTGTGCTTGAAACAGGCGATAACGTAGTGGAAGTTTTATCAACCGGTGGTAATGCTTTCTTAGGTGGAGATGATTTTGATAACAAATTAATCGATTTTCTTGCAAGTGAATTTAAAAATGAAACAGGAATCGATCTTAAAAATGATGTAATGGCTTTACAACGTTTAAAAGAAGCGGCTGAAAACGCTAAAAAAGAACTCAGCTCAGCTAATGAAACTAATATCAACTTGCCATTTATCACAGCGGATGCAAGTGGCCCAAAACACTTAACAAAAACCATCACTAGAGCTAAATTTGAAAGCATGATTGAAAGTTTAGTAGCTGAAACCATCACTAAAATCAATGAAGTGGTTGATGATGCGGGGCTTAAAAAAGATGAAATTAAAGAAATCGTTATGGTAGGGGGATCTACTCGTGTTCCTTTAGTGCAAGAAGAAGTTAAAAAAGCTTTTGGAAAAGATCTTAACAAATCTGTAAATCCTGATGAAGTTGTGGCTATCGGTGCAGCGATCCAAGGTGCGGTTATAAAAGGTGATGTTAAAGACGTGCTTTTGCTTGATGTAACTCCACTTTCTTTGGGTATCGAAACTTTAGGCGGTGTGATGACTAAGATCATAGAAAAAGGCACAACTATCCCAACCAAAAAAGAACAAGTTTTCTCAACTGCAGAAGACAATCAAAGTGCCGTAACTATCAATGTTTTACAAGGTGAAAGAGAATTCAGCCGTGATAATAAATCTTTAGGAAATTTCAACCTTGAGGGAATTCCACCAGCACCACGCGGTATGCCACAAATTGAGGTGACTTTTGATATCGATGCAAATGGTATTTTAACCGTTTCTGCTAAAGATAAAGCAACAGGCAAAGCACAAGAAATCAAAATCACAGGTTCAAGCGGCTTGAGTGAAGAAGAAATCGATAAAATGGTAAAAGACGCAGAACTTCACAAAGAAGAAGACAAAAAACGCAAAGAAGCTGTAGATGCAAGAAATGCAGCTGATAGCTTAGCACATCAAGTTGAAAAATCTTTAAGCGAACTTGGAGAAAAAGTTCCAGAAGATGAAAAAGCAAATATTCAAAAAGCTTTAGATGAGTTAAGAGAGACTTTGAAAAATGAAAATTCAAGCAAAGAAGAAATTGAAAGCAAAATGAAAGCTTTAAGCGAAGTTTCTCACAAATTAGCTGAAAATATGTATAAAAAAGACGACGCACAAGCTAACGATAAAAAGAAAAAAGACGACGATGTTATCGACGCTGAAGTAGAATAATTTCTCCTTTTATCTTCATGCCAAGCTATTTTTAGCTTGGCTTTTAAAATTCAAATATTTTTTAAATGACTTTTAGCAAAATTTTTCTATAATTCTTTTTATTTTTAAGGAAAAATTTTATGGATACGGCTCGTTTTCAACCAATCATAAATTTTATATGGGGAGTAGCAGACGATCTGCTTCGTGATGTTTATGTTAAAGGAAAATATCGCGATATTATCTTGCCTATGACTGTTTTAAGAAGAGTGGATGCGGTTTTAGAGCCTACAAAAGATAAGATTTTGGATCTTTACGAACAATTTAAAGATAAAATAGATAATCTTGATTTTTTAGGTAAGAGTAAAGGCAATGGCTTAGGCTTTTATAATTATTCTAAATTCACCTTACAAACTCTTTTAAACGATCCTAAAAATATAAGAGTAAATTTTGAAAATTACCTTGATGGTTTTAGTGAAAATATCCAAGATATCATTTCCAAATTTGAATTTAAAAATCAGCTAGATAGATTAGAAAATGCCAATATTCTTTTTGGTGTTATAGAAAGATTTTGCTCGCCTAAGATAAATTTATCTATAGCACCTATACTAGATGCTCAAGGCAATGTTATCCAAGAAGGCTTAAGCAACCTTGGTATGGGATATGTTTTTGAAGAACTCATTCGTAGATTTAACGAAGAAAACAACGAAGAAGCAGGAGAGCACTTTACCCCAAGAGAAATTATAGATCTTATGACACATCTTGTATTTTTACCCGTAAAAGAACAAATCAACAAACCAGACAAGATTTTTCTCATCTATGACAATGCCTGCGGAAGTGGCGGAATGCTAACCGAATCAAAAGAATTCATCACAGATCCTCAAGGCCTCATACAATCTAAAGCAAAAATTTATCTCTATGGACAAGAGATCAACCCAGAAACTTACGCTATATGTAAAGCTGATATGCTGATAAAAGGCGAAGATCCTGACCATATCAAATACGGCTCAACCTTAAGCGATGATCAGCACAAAGAAACAAAATTTGATTTTATGCTGACCAATCCACCTTATGGAAAATCTTGGGAAAACGATCAAAAAATTCTAAGGGTTGAAAAGAAAGGCTCAAATTCAACTTGCGATGATCCTAGATTTAGCGTAGGTATCACAAGCAAAAGTGATGGGCAAATGATGTTTTTGCTAAATATGCTTAGCAAAATGAAATTTAATACTTCTATGGGTTCACGTATCGCTAGCGTGCATAATGGCAGCTCGCTTTTTAATTCCGATAGCGGTATGGTGACCATTAGAAAACATATCATTGAAAATGATTATCTAGAGGCTATAGTCGCACTGCCTACAAATATGTTTTACAATACAGGAATTCCGACTTTTATTTGGATCATTGCCAATAAAAAACCAAAACACAAAAGAGGTAAAATTCAGCTTATCAACGCAACAAGCCAAAAGTATTATTCTAAGATGAAAAAATCTCTAGGTTCAAAACAAAATGAGATGACAAAAGAACACTTAGAAAAAATCACCGAGTTATTTTTGGAAAACATCAGCAATGAAGACAGCAAAATTTTAGACAATATCGAATTCGGTTATACCAAAATCACCATAGAAAAGCCAAAAAGTATCGAAAATTTAGAGTTTGATGAAAGATTTACAAAGCTCAAAGATAAAGACAAAATTTTAGAAAAACTAAAAGAATTGGAAAAAAATCCTAAAGAATTTCAAAGTAAAGAAGAATTTATAAAATTTCTAGGCGTAAAACTCAAAAAAAGTGAAGAAAATTGTCTTATAGATAACGATAAAGCCAACAATACAGAAAAAATTCCACTCAAGCAAGATATACGTGAGTATTATGAAAATGAAGTGAAACCTTATGTAAAAAATTCTTGGATCGCTTGGGAAAGTGCAAGCGTAGGGTATGAAATACTTTTTAACAAATATTTTTACACCTACACACTGCCAAGAAGTTTGGACGAGATAGACAACGAACTAAGAGCCTTAGAAAAAGAAGTTCAGGAACTTTTAGGCGAGATCATGCAATGAAAAATTTCAAAAACAGCGGCATAGAATGGCTTGGCGAAATTCCAGAACATTGGGAAATGAAACCGCTTAGGGCAATTTTTAACCAAAGAAATGAACAAAATAAAGTTTTAGAGTTGCAAACCATTCTTTCTTTGGTTAAAGATGTTGGTGTAATTCCATACGAAGAAAAAGGAAATATAGGTAATAAATCAAAAGATGATTTGCAAGGTTATAAAATTGCAAGAATTAATGATTTGGTTTTAAATAAAATGAATGCTGTTATTGGTTCTTTAGGTGTCTCTAAATATAATGGTTTAGTAAGCCCTATTTATTTAGTTTTATATATTAATGATTTTAATAAAATAATAAATTATTATTCTTATATTTTTCAAACAAAAACTGTTCAAAAATTTTTACGTAAATTTGCATATGGAATTATGGAAATTAGGGAAAGTATAGAATTTATAGATTTTAAAAAGATGCTCTTGCCACTTCCACCATTAAAAGAGCAAGAGCAAATCGCAAATTTCTTGGATGAAAAATGCGAAAAAATCCAAAATTTTATAGAGAAAAAAGAAAAACTCCTCTCGCTTTTGCAAGAACAAAAACAAGCCCTGATAAATGAAACCATCACCAAAGGGCTTGATAAAAATGTAAAATTAAAAAACAGCGGCATAGAATGGCTTGGCGAAATTCCAGAACATTGGGAAGTAAGAAAGTTAAAAATGCTTTTTTCTTTTGGAAATGGATTAAATATAACAAAAGCAGATTTTATTTCCTTTGGAATTCCTTGTATTAGCTATGGAGAAATTCATTCAAAATATCCTTGTCATCTCGATTTATCAGTACATAAACTTCCGTTTGTAAGTGAAACATATCTTAACGATAAACCACAGTCGCTTTTATCAAAAGGAGATTTTGTTTTCGCGGATACTTCTGAAGATATAGAAGGCTCAGGAAATTTTACATGTATTCAATCTAATATACCTCTTTTTGCAGGATATCATACAATTATTTTGAGATCAAAAACTCAAATTTATTCTTTATATTTTTCATTTTTGTTTGATTCGATATTTGTAAGAAATCAAATCAGGGAAAAAGTTTGGGGAGTAAAGGTTTTTAGTATTACAAAATCTATTTTAAAAGAAGTTCAATGCTTTATCCCACCATTAAAAGAGCAAGAGCAAATCGCAAATTTCTTAGATGAAAAATGCGAAAAAATCGACTCTCTTATAACAAAAATCAAAAAGCAAATCGAACTCATAAAAGAATACAAAACCACACTCATAAACGAAGCCATCTGCGGCAGAATGAATTTAAACAAAGGGTAAAAATGGAAGAAGATAGATTAGAAGATATAAAACAAAATTTTCAAATTCATTATTATTTTGATGATAATTCTCACTCAATGAATGCTTTTGTTCGCAATGCTATGGAAAAAGATCTATTAAAATTGATTAGTGAAGTTGGAAGAACGCTAAATATTAATATGCAAATAAATAGTGAAGTTAAAAAAGAGGGTGGTTTAATAGATGCTTTTAATTTAACGATTGTATTAAGCGTGGGTAGTGCAGCGGCTATATATTTTAGAACATCTATAAATCAAATTATAACTTATTATTTTACAGGTGGATTTTATAAAAATAAAGACACAATATTAAACAATGCATTAAAAGAAGAGGAGCTGAAAAGAAGTAAAATTCAAACAGAAAAAGCAGAATTGGAATCAAGAATACTTAAAGAATATAATGCTTTAGAGGCAAACCATAAGTTAAATAGAAACATATCTAATTTTTACAAAAAAGCAAAAAATTATGAAAAAATTAAAAAAATAGGATATCAATTTAATAATTCAAATGAGTTATGTATTGAACGAAATCAATTTAAATCTTTTATTATTGATGGAAATAAAGATATGGAAGTTGTTGAAGATGCCGATATTGAAATTATATCACCTGTATTAAAAGAAGGTAAATATAAATGGAGAGGTATTTATAACGGAGAAAAAATTGATTTTAGTATGGGTGATAGCGGTTTTAAAAATGCTGTCATTGGACAAGAATATAATTTTATTAATGGGACGACTATTAATTGTCAATTGGAAATCAGCAGAACTTTTGATGATTATGGAGAAGAAATTAAAACATTATACAGAGTAAAAAAAGTTTATGGTATAAAAACTAATGATATTATCACAACTACAAAATTTGGTCAAAAGAGAAGAAAACAAAAAGAAGAAAGTTTGGAGCCAACTTTATTTGATTTCGCGAAAGATAGCAAGGAACAACAATGACTAATTACCAAGAAAAAGATTTTGAAGAATTTATAGAATCATACCTGATAAACCAAAATGGCTATATAAAAAGAAGCTCTCAAGATTATGATAAAAATTTAAGTCTTGATGTAGAGCTTTTTGAAAAATTTTTACAAGCTACGCAAAATAAAGCATTGGAAGAGCTTAAAAAGCGTTTGGGTGAAGACTATAAAAAAGAAATTTATAAGCGTGTTTCTTCACAAATTCAAAATAAAGGCATGCTTAAAGCTTTGCAAACTTATGTAGAGATCAAAGGGGTAAAAATCCATCTAGCCTTTTCAAAGCCAAATACCGATGCAAATGAGCAAAGTTTGTATAATTATACGCAAAATATTTTTTCAGTTGTTCGTCAGTTGTATTATAGCACTTACAATAAAAACTCACTTGATATGGTGATATTTTTAAACGGCCTACCCATCATCACCTTAGAACTTAAAAATTACCTTACCGGACAAAATGTATATGATGCTATAAATCAATACAAAGAAGATAGGGATCCAAAAGAGCCCATATTTAGTCATTCTATCATACATTTTGCCTTAGATAGTGATCTTTGTTATATGAGCACTAAGCTACAAAAAAATGCTACGAAATTTTTACCTTTCAATCGCGGATTAAATAATTCAAGCGGTAAAATAGGACTGCCAAGCGGAGCCGGTAACCCACCAAGCGAGGGGATGAAAACGGCATATTTATGGGAAGAGATCTTTAAAAAAGATACTTTAATGGATTTGTTTTTTAATTTTGTGCAAATTTTAAAAGATAAAGATGCAGTAATATTTCCTCGATATCATCAATTTGATCTTGTTAAAAAACTGCTTAAGGATCTTAAAGAAAATGGAGTAGGAAAACGCTACTTGATCCAACACAGTGCAGGAAGTGGAAAGAGTAATTCTATAGCTTGGCTTGCGCACAATCTTGTAAGCTTGCATAGAATGCAAAATGAGAAATTAAAAAATGTTTTTGATACTACCATAGTAGTAACCGATAGAAAGATTCTTGATCGACAAATTCAAGACACGATCAAAGCTTTTGAAAATAAAGAAGGTGTGGTAGAGGCTATCACGCAAGGAAGCAAGCAGCTTAAAAATGCTTTAGAAGAGGGTAAAAAGATCATCATCACTACCATTCAAAAATTTCCATATATCTTAGATGAAGTCAAAGAATTTAAAGATAAAAATTTTGCCATTATCATCGATGAAGCGCATTCTAGCCAAGGTGGAAAAAATACAGAAAAAATGTCAGAGGTTATCAGAAGCAAAAGTGCTGAAGAAAATGAGAATTTAGAAGATGAGATTATCGAGCTTATCAAAAGTAAAAAATTTCAACCTAACGCATCGTATTTTGCATTTACAGCGACACCAAAATCGACAACTTTAGAAATGTTTGGAAATGCTTGTATGGTTGATGGCGTTAAGCAATTTATCCCTTTTCATCTTTATCCTATGAAACAAGCTATAGAAGAGAAGTTTATACTTGATGTGCTTAAAGGATACACCACTTATAAAAGTTACTATAAAATCGTATCAAACACAAATGAAAATCCAAAATACGATAAAAAACGAGCTAACGCAAAATTAAAAGCCTATGTGCAAGGCAATATCGAAGCCATAGAAGAAAAGTCAAAAATCATGATCGAGCATTTCTTTCAAAATAGCTTTAAAAAGATCGCAGCAAAGGCAAAGGCTATGGTTGTTACTAGCTCAAGAGAAAATGCTGTGAAGTATTATTTGACTTTTAAAAGGTATTTAAGCCAATATTATCCTCAATTTAAAGCCATAGTGGCTTTTTCTGGGGATTTAAATTTTGAAGGTAAAACTTATAGCGAAAGTTCTTTAAATGGTTTTTCAGAATCTATTTTAAAAGAAAAATTTAAAAAAGATGAGTATCGTTTTTTGATCGTTGCACAAAAGTATCAAACCGGATTTGATGAACCGCTTTTGCATACAATGTATGTTGATAAAGCCTTAAGTGGAATCAGTGCCGTTCAAACCTTATCAAGACTTAATAGAATTTGCCAAAACAAATTCGATACTTTCGTTTTAGATTTTGTCAATACTCATGAAGATATAGAAAAATCTTTTAGTGTTTTTTATAAACAAACTTATTTATTTAAAGATATAGATAGTGAGGATAAAATTTACGATCTTAAAGCAGAGCTTAATAGCTATGAAATTTATACTCAAATAGAAATCGACGATTTTGCTAGTGCTATTTTAAGACGAGAAAGAGAAAATATCATCCATGCTAAATTAGATCAAATGATAATGCGTTTTAACGCAAAAGATGAAGAAGTAAAAATAGATTTTTACAATAAAGCAAAAAAATACATCAATGCCTATTCTTTTCTTGCACAAATTTTGCCTTATGAGGATAGTGAATTAGAAAAACTCAATATCTTACTTAAAAAACTTATTTCTAAGATCATCTTGCCAAAAGCACAAGCTATGGGTGAAATTTTAGATAATGTGAGCTTAGAGGCTTATCGTATAGAGCTTGAAGCAACTAAAGATATCGTTTTAAAAGGCAATGGAGAGCTAAAGCCTAACACCCTTAATACTTCCAATAAACCCCAAAGTCAATTAGAAGAACTTCTTAATATCATAAAAGAATTCAATACCAAGCAAGGCGGTATAAATTTTGAAGAAGAAAATGAAAGAGCGGAAATTCTTTATAATATCAAAAATGAAATTATAGAAAATGAAGAAGATCGCAATTCTTTAAAATCTGCAGATATTCAAAATGCTCATGTTAGATTTAAAGAAATTTTTAATGATAAATTTCAGGAAGTCTTGTTTTTAAATTCGGTTTTTTTCAATGAAATTAACAATAACTCCAATTTCAAAGACAAGATTATAAATAAAATGTTTAATATGATCCGCGAAGAAATCAAAGAACATGTATCATAAATTTGATCTTTGCGATGGCAAAGAAAGACTCAAAGCTAAAAGAGCACAAGGCAAATACGAAATATTTCTCAATGAAAATGAAGAAAGCTATAAGAATTTCAAAGTTCCTTTTAAAGAGGTTTTAAAGTATTACTACCTTTACCCTAAAAATGCCATTGCCCCTTTTAAACTTCCTTTTTATAAACCTAACTTAAGCGATTTTGATGCCCCACATATTGCTTGGCTGGGGCATTCTTCGCTTTTTGTGAGTTTTAAAAAATATAAAATCTTAATCGATCCGATTTTCAACACTCACGCTTCGCCTTTTTCTTTTATCAACCGTGCTTTTAAAAATGCTCCTGTTTATAGTGCGGATGATTTTGGCGACATTTTTGCAGTGATCATTACACATTCTCATTTTGATCATTTGGACGCAAAAAGCGTAAAAGCTTTAAAGCATAGGGCGAAATTTTTCATCACACCTTTAAAAGTGGGAAATTATCTTAAAAGTTATGGAGTGAGTGAAAAAAAGATCATAGAGCTTGATTGGTGGGATGGAATAGAATTTGATGATTTAAATATCATCGCAACACCTTCGCAGCATAGCTCTAGCCGTGGAGACGGTAAAAATAAAACCCTTTGGGCGTCTTTTGTGATGGAATTTAAAAGCGTGGGTAAAAAAGTGTTTTTTAGCGGCGATGGTGGTTATTTTACGCATTTTAAAAAAATCGGAGAATATTTTAAAGAATTTGATCTTGTTTGCCTTGAAAGTGGTCAATTTAACAAAGCTTGGCCTTTTTCGCATTCTTTTCCGGATCAAATTTTGCAAGAAGCAAAAGATCTCAATGCAAAGGCTTTGATGCCTATACATTAGGGAAGATTTTTAGCGGGAACTCATGCTTGGAATGAGGTTGTAGAATTTTTGTATAAAAATCTCGATATCGCCTTTATAACGCCTAAAATGGGCGAGGGCTATAAAATAGGCGA
The DNA here is from genome assembly GCA_020135845.1 of Campylobacter sp. W0018. Taxonomy (GTDB): domain Bacteria; phylum Campylobacterota; class Campylobacteria; order Campylobacterales; family Campylobacteraceae; genus Campylobacter_D. Next base: position 43,051 of record JACHTQ010000008.1, read on the forward strand.
TGAATTCAAGCAGGATTTTTGGTGGAGATAAAGGAGAAATGATGAAAATAACTCAATGGAATAAGGCAAATTTTAGTCCAAAAGAGGTTAAAATCAATGTTTTAATCGATGATGAAAGAAGTAAAGAAATACAAATTTTACTTGCTAAAGATAGTATTATGAGAGAACATAAAGCTCCATTTGCAATACACGTTCAAGTTTTAAGCGGCAAAATTTGGTTTGAAGTTCAAGGGCAAAAATTGCAATTAAATACCTTAGATATGATCAGTTTGGAAGCTAATATCCCTCATTCTTTAGGCGGATTGGAAGATTCTATAATAAGACTTAGTTTGAGTAAATCAGATAATATCCAAAGAATAAATGCTATTCTTAAAAAACCTAAGGTGCAAATTTAACAAAATAAATTTTTATTAAATTTGCAATGAATTTAATCAATTATAATTTTTTATAAATTTAGCGATTCTCTCTAGGCCTTTTTTGATCAAATCTTCACTTGTAGCATAAGAAATTCTAAAATATCCATCCATACCAAAACCAACCCCTGGAACGACGGCTACTTTTTCTTCTTCAAGTAATTTTTTGCAAAATTTCATAGAATCTTTTTCGATTTTTTGGATATTGATAAAAAGATAAAAAGCACCTTCGGGCTTATAAAAACTGATATTTGGAATTTTTTCTAAGATCTCTAAGGCTATGTTGCGACGTTTTTCAAAGGCTTGACGCATGGTTTCTATATCTTGATCGCATTCTCCAGTAAGTGCAGGAATGGCGGCGTATTGTATAACCGAGCAAATATTTGAAGTACTTTGCCCTTGCAATCTTTTAACAGCAGAAATTAATTCTTTATTTTTGCTAGCCATATAGCCAAATCTCCAGCCAGGCATAGCACCGCATTTGCTAAGCCCATTGATCGTTACGGTGCGTTTTAAGGTATCTTCATTTAAACTTGCAAATGCCGTAATTTCGGTATTATCATAAGAAAGTTTTTCATAAATTTCATCACTTAAAACTACGATATTTGTATTTTTTAAGATTTCAGCGATCTCTAAAAGTTCTTTTTTGCTATAAATTGAACCTATAGGATTTGATGGGGAATTTAGCATCAAAACTTTTGTTTTTGGAGTGATAGTCTTTTGAAGTTGTTCAGCGGTAATCTTAAAGCCATTTTCCTCTAAACCCTCGATAAATACGGGTTTTCCTTCTGCAAATTTAACCATCTCCGGATAACTAACCCAATAAGGCGTAGGAATGATAACTTCATCATCTTTTTCAACTAAACATTCTATGCATTGAAAAAGGGAATGTTTAGCGCCAACATTAATCACAATTTCACTTGTTTCATAGTCTAAAGCATTGTCTTTTTTTAATTTAGTTTGAACAGCTTTTAAAACTTCGCTAATGCCAGGAACTGCCGTATATTTTCCACAACCTTTTTCAATGGCGGCAATAGCAGCATTTTTTATAGCTTTAGGGGTGTCAAAATCAGGTTCTCCGGCTGAAAAACTGATGATATCTTCGCCTTTAGCCTTTAACTCATTTGCAAGAGAGGCTATGGCTAGAGTGATTGATTCTTCTAAAACTTGAGATCTTTTGGTTAACATATATTTCCTTTTTTATTTTTATTTTATCCAAAAAATACATGGTTTAATACAAGAAGATAAAAAAATAAACAAAAAAATAAAAAGCGTGAAAAATGGTAATATATTTCAATTTTATATTGTTTTTAATTGATTAAATATTATATTTTTATTATAAATTTTAAGAAATGCTTTTATATAATCTTTTAATCTAAATTAACCAAAAAAGGAAAGTAATGATTGATTTAGTTTTGGATACTTTAAAAAAATATGAAAATTTAGAAAGTTATGAACATTATAGAAAACAAGAAAAACTAATAGAGGAAATTTTTCAAGAAAATTCTAAAAATGATAATGAAAAATCCATACTTTTAAAAGTTTGCGTTTTAGATAGTTTTTATAGCACTAATTTAAGAATGCGTGGAATTTATGAAGTTTCTAAACATATTTTATCTTTAAACATTGACAAAGACTTAAAAGAAAAAAATATTAACGTGATAGAAAAGATTGCCAACTTTAAAGATACAAAAGGAAAGCAATGTTTTTTATATTCTTTTGCAAGTAAATATTGTTTTCACCACGATCAAGAAAGTTATGTTATTTATGATAAATTTGTGCAAAAAAGCTTAATTAATTTTTTTACTAAAGAGCGCTTTTGTGATTTTGAAATTACAGGTGAAACACTAAAAAAATATGAAAATTTAATCAAGGCTATAGAAAGCTTTAGGAGTTTTTATAAGTTGGATGATTTTAACAACAGACAAATAGATCATTTTTTATGGCTTTATGGTAAAGATGAAGAAGAGAGGAATAAAAGAAATAAAAATAAACAAAAAGCGTGAAAAATGGTAATACTTGGAAAAGAAAAATTAAAATTTAATCCTCTTTTCCATCGATGCTTTTTAAATAGCCATTATCATTTAAAAATAAGTAAAGCTCCCCTAAGATGTGCTTTTTTTGTTTTTCATTGACTAATTTTGAATTACTAATTCTTTCATTAAGTATATCCATAATTTCATGGATGTCATAATCAAGATCTTCAAGTGTATCGAGTATGGATTGAGCTTCTATGATCCCTTCTATTTCATAACCTTTTTCATCAATGCTAATAATCGCTTCAGTAGGGTGGGTAAAAAGATTGTGTTTCATTCCAAGCACTTCTTGATAAGCTCCTACAAGAAAAAAACCTAGGAAATAATTTTCCTTTTCTACATCGATATCATGTAAAAATAAAGGTTTGTCTTTAGAGTATGAAATTTCCCCATCACTATCGCAGGTGATATCCCATATACTCGCACTTCTTGTTGGCTCTTTATCTAAATGATCAAGAGGCATGATAGGAAAATTTTGTTCTAATCCCCAAAAATCAGGTAAGCTTTGAAAAAGTGAAAAATTCACCAAATATCTTTCTTGTACTTCATCTTGTATGGCAAGCAAATCAGCAGGATTTTGCTTATCTCCTAAAAGCAAAATGGCTTTTTTGATGATTAGATGTGTTAAAATTTCAGCATTAGATCTATCTTGCAAATCCACATATCCTAAGTCAAAAAGCGTTAAAATACTTTCTAAATGATCAATACTATCGTGCAAATATTCTAAAGCATTTGAAGGCTTTATGCTTTTGAAAAGATCGTACAATTCATCGATAAGCTTTGGATTTTTTTCTTTGAGTAAAAGTTTATCTTCAGAATACTCTTGAGAGAAAAGTTCTAAAACAGGAGCGATTAAAACAGCGTGATTTGCTGCGATAAAACGACCACTTTCTATAAAGATATCAGGCTCTAAATCACTTTTTTGCTCTGCGATATTTTTAAGGATAAATACAACATCATTTGCGTATTCTCTAAGCGTGTAATTTCTGCTATTTTCATTTTTAAATTGAGAATACTCAACAGCCAAACCACCGCCAAGATTGATTGACTTTAAGTTTTTTGCCCCCATTTTTCTAAGCTCAGTATAGATATTTCCAACTTCATTTAAAGCTTTTTTTAAAGGATGAATTTCAGTAATTTGAGAACCTAGGTGAAAATGTATCATAGTAAATTGATCTAGCAATTTATTTTTCTTAAGTAAATTAACAGCTTCTATAAGCTCGGTTGAAGTGAGTCCAAATTTGGAATTTATACCTCCACTTTTCGCCCAAATTCCAACACCAGCAGAATGCAAACGCACTCTTAAGCCTATATTTGGCTTAGGCTTAAAGCGTTCTTTGGCTATATCAATGATCGCTTCAAGTTCGTTAAGTCCTTCTATAGTTAAAGTGATATTGTGCCCCATTTCCGCTGCGATAAAACCTATATTGATAAGTTCTCTATCTTTAAAGCCATTTACGGTTATTGGAGCATCTTCATTGTTAAAAGCCATGGCTAAAAGAAGTTCGGCTTTGCTCCCAGCTTCGAGTCCGTAATTGTATTTTTTTCCAAGTCTGACAAGATTTTTAACAAAACCAGGGTATTGATTGACTTTTAAAGGATAAACCGCATTAAATTTGCCCTTATAATTAAATTCCTTACGAGCTTTATTAAAACTTCCATAAATACTTTCGATTTGTTTTTGGATTAAATGTGGAAATCTTAAAAGCAAAGGTCCTTTATAACCATCATTTCTTAAATCTTTTACGATATCAATAATAGCGGGCTTTTTTTCATAATTGATACAAACTTTACCATTTTTGATAATAAAATTTTCATTCCCCCAAATATTAATCCCATAATCCATCATAAAAACTGCTCCAAATCTGAAATTTTAATGGTTTTTTCATCTTTATTTTCTAAATTTTTATAAAACAAGCTTTCATTTTTAAATTCATTTTCACCCATACAAAGAAAAATTTTAGTTCCAGCTTTATCGGCATTTTCTAAGTGTTTTGCGAGTTTTTTTGCATCATAGCTTAAAAGAACTTTGTAGTTTTTTCTAAGTTTAGTTGCGATTTTAAAAATTTTTGAAATATAAATTTCATCCAAAGAGCAAAGATAAATTCCTTCTCTTTGTAATTTTTCTTCTTTTTGTTCTAAAATAACCATAATCCTTTCTATACCCATGGCAAAACCTATGCCAAAACCGCTTTTTCCCCCTAAATATTCTATAAGTCTATCGTATCTTCCTCCACCAGCAATGGCTGATTGTGCGCCGATTTCATCGCTTATAAATTCAAAAGCTGTTTTAGAATAATAATCCAAGCCTCTAACAAGTTTAGAATCTAATGTAAAATCAATTTCATTTTCTTCTAAAATATTTTGCAAGAGAGTAAAATCATCTAAACAGCATTGACATAAATTTTTTTCTAAAAGTGGAGCTTGATGAAGCAAATTTTGACACTGTTCATTTTTACAATCTAAAATGCGTATAGGATTTAAGCTTTTGCGTCTTTTGCAATCTTCACAAAATCCTTCTTGATTATCAAGATAATCAATGAGTTTTTCTCGGTAAGGTGGAAGGCATTTTGAGCAGCCTAGGGAATTAATAATAAGCTTAAATTTAATATCAAGGCGTGAAAAAATTTCAGCTAACATTAAAATAATACTCGCATCTTCATAAACACTGCTTATGCCAAAACTTTCTACGCCAAATTGATGAAATTCTCTTAAGCGTCCCTTTTGAGGCCTTTCATATCGAAACATAGAACCATGATAAAACCAACGTTTAACACTTACGCTTTTATCAAATTTTTTCTCGATATATGCACGAACCGCTCCAGCAGTTCCTTCAGGACGCATACAAACTTCATTGCCTCCCTTGTCTATAAATTCATACATTTCTTTGCCCACTATATCAGAGCTTTCGCCTACACTTCTTTTAAAAAGGATGCTTTGCTCTAAATGTGGTGTATTGATAAATTCAAAGCCATAATTACTGGCAACATCTTCACAAACTTCAATAATTTTTTTATAGTATTTAGCGCTTTGATCGGTTAGATCTTTCATTCCCTTAAGAGCGTTAATCATTGCAAAAAATCCTTTATTTTGGTGTGCAATTCTTCTATACTTTTATTTGCATCAAGTTGTAAAATTTCTATTTGAATTTTATTTTTTAAGAAGAATAAAATATTTTCTAGCTTATTTTGGACATTTAAAAAGTATTCTATCCCGCGTTTTTCTATGGTATCTTGCTTTTTCTCTCCTAAGCGTTGCTTGATTAGTTTTTCATCTGCTTTTAAAAATATGATTTTTTTTGGAAAAAAATGATCAAGCGCAAAAGAATTAAGAGAAAAAAGCAACTCATCATCAAAATCAACCGCATAAGCCATGCCCGATATAAAACTCCTATCACTGATGATAAGTTTATCTTTATTTGGATGGATAACTTCTTCGTAATGTTGTGCGCGATCAGCTAAAAAAAGTAAAACTTCAGCTCTTTTTTTAAGATTTAAATTTTGATAAAGCAAGATATCTCTTAAAGATTTTCCTAAATCAGTTCCACCTGGTTCTAAAGTGAAAATAGCTTCTTTATAAATTTCTTTTAAGAGTGAAATTTGCGTACTTTTGCCAACGCAATCAATCCCTTCAAATGCTACATACAAGTTTTATCCTTTAAAAATGGCAAAATTTCCTTTGGAACTAAAGAGCTTACATCACCTCCATGCGTGACTATAGAACGCACTATAGAGCTTGAAATAAAAGCATGTTTTAAGCTCGGCATTAAATAAATCGTTTCTATCTCATCCCAAAGAGTATGATTTGCATATCCAATTTGCAATTCATATTCGAAATCACTCACAGCCCTAAGCCCACGTATGATGGTATTGATCTTAAATTCTTTAGCTAAATCTACAAGCAAATTATCAAAGGTAATGATCTCTACATTTGAAATATCTTTTGTTGCGAGTTCTGCTAATTTTTTACGCTTTTCTAAACTATAATATGGTTTTTTATGATCGCTCTTTGCAATAGCTATAATGATTTTATCAAAGATTTTAAGAGCGCGTCTTACTACATCTAAATGTCCATTTGTGATAGGATCAAAAGTTCCAGGATATAAACAGGTCATTACAACTCCAAAAATTCAAAATATAATGAATTTAGCCTTAAAAAATAGTAAAAATTCTTAGCTTATTTCCATCTTTGATATAGCTTGTGAGAAATTTCTAACAAATCAAGCCATTTACCGATGATAAAATTTTCCATCTCTTTTAAGTTTTTGGCTTTTGAATAGCTTGCGATAACAGGTGGAGCTATAATAACGCCCATTTGACTTAATTTTGCCATGTGTTCTAGATTGATAGTAGAAAAAGGCATTTCTCTAACACCTAAAATGAGTTTTTTTCTTTCTTTAAGCGCTACAGCAGCACAACGAGTTAAAAGAGTATCTGCTAAACCTGCATGAATTTTTGCTAAAGTGGAAATAGAGCAGGGCGCGATGATCGTTTTTTCTATCCCAAAAGAACCACTGGCAACACCAGCACCTAGATCGCTATCTGATAAAAAATAAGTATTTTTAAATTTTTCATCGCATATTTTTTTTAAATCTTTTTTACTTTCAGTATAAAAGCTTAATTTTGCTCCTTCGCTAATAATACAATAAAGCTCGCATTTTTTTTCTAAATTTTCGAGCAAACTCAAGCCCAATGAAACACTACTTGATCCTGAAATTCCTAATAAAATTTTCATTGGATAATCATCCTATTTTTTCCTATAACTATACCTTGCATCACTTTACCTTCTTTATTTTTTGCACGAATTCTTTCTCCCATGTTAGCACTTTGCAAGGCTGTAAGTTCTATGGAAACATCTATATTTCCATCTCTTAGTATTCCTATTATGGGATCATTTCTGCGGATTAATGCGAGGGTTTTAAACATATTTTCTTTTAAAATAGTGTTTTTATTGATATTGTTTTTTGCGATAAGATTATTTGTATCTTCAACATCTAAAGCATTAGGCGGTACCTTATCAAAATCAAGCGAAATACTTCTATAATCAAGCGGGCTTAGTTTTTGCCCCCTTTTAATAGCTCTTTCGCTTTTTAAAACTTGTAAATTTCCTTGGACAAAATAGCGAAAAAATAAATTTTTTTGCAAATTTTGCGGAGTTTTAAATTCTGCTCTTAAAAAGCCTTGAGATTGTTCAAAACGCCCATTAGTTATTCTTAAAAATTGATATTGATTAAAATCTTTAGGTAAAGAAGTGCTTCCTAGATCAATTTGAGTGATAATAATTTTTGGAAAATTATTGGTGATTTCTTTAGCAAGGGCGAGTTTGATTTCTTCCAAATTCGCCCCTTTGCTTAGACTTATAAAAACTACAAGTATAAAAAATAGATTTTTCATTATATATTTTTATTAAAAAGCAGGTAAAACAGATCCATTATATTTGTTTAAAATAAATTGTTTTACTTTATCGCTTTGTAAAGCCTTAATCAAAACTTTTATTTTAGGATCATTTTCGTGTCCAGCTTTAACAACTAAAATATTTGCATAAGGGCTGTTTTTATCTTCCATAAATATACTATCTTTTATGGGATTTAAATCAGCAGATAAAGCGTAGTTAGAATTAATAACAGCAAAATCTACATCTCCTAAAGATCTTGGCAATTGTGCTGCTTTAAGTTCGATAAATTTTATTTTTTTCGGATTTTCTATAATGTCAAGTGGAGTTTTTAAGCCATTGTTTTTAAATTTTAAAGAGCATTTTTGCGCAATGATATCTAAGGCTCTGCTTTCATTTGTAGGATCGTTAGGTATAGCGATACTTGATCCTTCTTTGATATTGTCTAAACTTTTGTATTTTTTAGAATAAACAGCCATAGGTTCAAGGTGAATACTAGCTACTTTAACAAGATTGGTGCCTTTATTTTTGTTAAATTCTTCTAAATAAGGTGTGTGTTGAAAAAAATTTGCATCAACTTCGCCACTATCTACAGCTAAATTAGGCAAAATATAGTCTGTGAATTCTTTAATGACGAGTTTATAACCTTCTTTTTCAAGATCGGGCTTGATTTGTTCTAATATTTCAGCTTGAGGTACTGGTGTAGCAGCAACGCTGATAGTCTCTAATGCATTGAGATTTAAAAATAAACCTAGCAAACTTGATATCAATAAAATTCTAATTTTCATTATTTTTTCCTTCTTTAGTATAAATAATTTATTTTTATATCTAATTTTTATTCATACTTTGCTTAAAAGTTATGAAATAATTTTTTCTTTTTTATAAATGTAAAAATAAATAATGCAATCAAGAAAAAGCAAATTATAAATTGAAAAATGCAGTTTTCTTCATTGTTTAGACTTGATACTATACTTATAGCAAATAAAACAATCAAAGAAAAAATAATATTTAAGCTTTTGTCATTTTTTGACCAAGAATAAAAAAGATTGCCTAAAATTTGTATGATTTGAACTAAGATTAGTAAAATAATAACAGTTTGTATCATGATTTCTTTATTAAATCGTTCATATCCATAACGAATAGCAATATCGCCAAGTCCGCCACCTCCAACCGTTCCTGCTAAAGCTGAAAAACCTATGGTAAAGATTAGAATCAAGGTTAAACCATTGATGATATTAGGTAAAGATTCTACGAAAATCACTTTAAAGATGATTTGCATATTGCTCGCCCCATAACTTTTAGCAGCTTCAATGATTCCTTTATCAATTTCTTTAAAAGCGCTTTCTAGAGTTTTGGCCAAATAAGGAGCTACGCCAATAGCCAAAGGTACGATTGCTGCATCAGTTCCTATACTCGTTCCAACGATAATCCTAGAAAGTGGCAATAAAATAACAATAAGAATCAAGAAAGGAAAGGCTCTTAAAATATTTATAATAAAATCTAAAATAGCATAAGCAAATTTATTTTGTTTAATGCCATTTTTATCCCAAACTGCAAGCAATATCGCAGGGATAATAGCCAAAATAAAGCCAAAAAATACAGACATTAAACTCATATAGATGGTTTCATTTAGTGCGGGTTTTAAGATAAGATCATAATTTTGAGGAAAAGTAAGAATGGAATCTGTCACAACTTCTTTTATATCTTTCCAAGAAATTTCAGAAATAAATTGCGATATTCTACCAAAAAAAGCATTCAAGAAATTTTCTTCATTCATGATGCAAACTCCCACAATACACCGTTTTTTTCTATGTAGTTAAGCACTTTATCTTTATCTTTATGATCAATATTGATCACTAAATTTCCTAAGGCTTTACCATTTAATTTTTCTATTTTTCCCCAAACTATATTAAAATCTATATCCAAAGTTCTAGCCATATGGGTAATGATTGTATTTTCAACCACTTCTTTAGGAAAGTATAATTTTATATTTAGTCCATGCAAAGGCAGAAAGTCGCTTTCGCCTAAAAACTCTTTCATTTTTTGATTAGGCTTTAGGAAAAGTTCATCGATAGCACCACTTCCTATAATTTTACCTTGTTCTAACAAAAGCGCCTTTTGTGCTATATCTTTTACCACATCCATTTCATGAGTTACTAAAACTACGGTAATTCCAAATTCAGCATTGATTTTGCTGATAAGTTCCAAGATATTTTTAGTAGTATTAGGATCTAGGGCCGAAGTTGCTTCATCGCTGAGTAGAATTTTTGGATTTAAGGTTAAAGCTCTAGCAATGGCTACTCTTTGTTTTTGCCCCCCGCTTAATTCTTTTGGATAAGCATTAAATTTATGTTTAAGACCTACAATTTCAAGCAAAGAATGCACTTTTTCATTGATTTCTTTTTCGCTCATGTATTCTTTGTTGAAAATTTTAGAATAAATTTTACATTGAGAAAAATGTGTTCTAAGTGGCATAGCGATATTTTCAAATATATTTTTTCTTTCCATAAGAGCAAAATTTTGAAATATCATGCCTATATCTTTTCTTAGCATTCTAAGTTTTTTAGGATCTTTTTGCTTTAAATCTTTAATCTCTTCACTTAAGACTTTTAAATTTCCTTTTTGATAATCTTCAAGTCCGTTGATGCATCTTAAAAGAGTTGATTTTCCAGCTCCACTATGTCCAACGATGGCATAAATTTCACCTTTGTTGATTTCTAAAGAAACATCATTGATGACAAGTTCTTTTCCGTAATATTTTTTTAAATTTTCTATCTTTATCAAATTTTAACCTCTTAAATTAGCAAGTTCAACGGATATTTTTTCAAGTTGTATTTGCAAATTTGATAAAGAATTTTTATTTTGCTCCACGACTTCTTTAGGTGCATTGGCTACAAATTTTTCATTACTAAGCATTGAATTTATCTTATCGCTTTCTTTTTCAAGTTTAGCTTTTTGGTTTTCAAGTCTTGATATAATCCCGCTAAGATCGACATTATCAAGTGTGATAAAAATTTCTAAATTATCGCTGACATCGCAAATTGCTTTTTCTAATTTCTGATTTGTAAATTCTATATTTTCACATTTTGCTAAAGTTTTTATAAATACAATAGATGAGTTTAATTCTTTTTCAAAAATAGGATTATTAAGCTTAATATAGGCTTTTTCTATTTTGGAATTTCCTAAATCAATAAGGCTCTTAGCTCTTCGTATACTTACGATACTTTCGATCAATAAAGAAAAAGTATTTTCTATATCATTTTCATTTTGTAAAGCGATTTTAGGATATTGCGCGATCATGATGGAAGGGCTAGTTTCTAAGCTTGTATCGCTTAGCTCGTGATATAAAAATTCACTGATAAAAGGCATAAAAGGATTTAAGAGTTTTAACGCTTCTTTAAAAATACTTCCAAGCTCTTTTACGCTTGATTTTTCAGCCTTGCTAAGTTCTATTCCCCAATCGCAAAAATCATCCCAGAAAAATTTATAAATTGTATTTGCAGCATCATTGAAGCGATAATTGTCCAAATTTTCTCTAACATTTTTAACGCAATTTTGAAATTTTGAAAAAATGTATTTTGCAAGTTTTGATTCTAAACTAATGTGTTCTAAATCCTCAAATTTACTTTCATTTAAAAGTAAATAATTTGCCGCATTTATGATTTTGTTGGTAAAATTTCTAACTTGCAAAAGCTTATCGTTGCTAAGTTTGATATCTCTTCCTTGTATGGCAAGTAAAGCTAAGGTAAAACGCAAAATATCTGCACTATATTCTTTAATGCTTTCATTAGGATCGATCACATTTCCAAGGCTTTTACTCATTTTTCTACCTTGCTTATCTTTAACAAGGGCATGCAAATAAATATCTTTAAAAGGTAAAGCGTTTAAAGCATTTGTGCTTTGAAACATCATTCTTGCCACCCAGAAAAACAAAATATCAAAGCCGGTTATCAATAAAGAATTAGGATAAAATTCTTTCAAATCTTCTTCAAACCAAATCTGATCTTTACCCCAGCTTCCATTACCCCAGCCTAAAGTGCTCATAGCCCAAAGCCCAGAAGAAAACCAAGTGTCTAAAACATCTTCATCTTGTTTGAAATTTTTACTTTGGCATTTTGGACAAATTTCAGGAGTATTCTCGTTTGCCCATTCATGTGTACATTCACAATAATATACAGGAATTTGATGCCCCCACCAAAGTTGTCTTGAAATACACCAATCTTTTAAATCTTTCATCCAAGCATTAAAGCTATTGATCCAATGATTTGGATAAAATTTACTTTCACCTAAAGTAACTTTTTCTATACTTTCTTTAGCGATTTCTTTTTTAACAAACCATTGTTTTGAAATATAAGGTTCAACGACATTGTTACAGCGATAACAATATCCCACTTGATTATTGTATTCTTCTATTTTTTCTATAAAACCTAGTTCTTCAAGTTTAGCAACGATTTTCTCTCTTGCGTCTAAACGCTCTAAACCTTGAAATTCTAAACAATGTTCATTTAAAATACCTTTTTCATCAAAAACGGTTATAAAATCTAATTGATGTCTTAAACCAACTTCATAGTCGTTTATATCATGTGCGGGAGTAACTTTAACCACTCCTGTTCCAAATTCTTTATCAACATGAGTATCTGCTATGATTTTGATAGCTTTTTGGGTGAGTGGTAAAACCACTTCTCTTCCTATAAGTTTATTGTAGCGTTCATCCTCTGGATGGATCATAACTGCTGTATCGCCAAAAAAGGTTTCTGGACGAGTGGTAGCTACGACTAAGTATTTATCACTATCTTTTAAAAAATATTTAATATGATAGAGTTTTCCTTTGTTTTCTTTGTATTCGACCTCAATATCGCTTAAAGCTCCATCATGAGTACACCAATTGATCATGTAATTTCCACGAACGATAAGCTTTTTATTGTAAAGTTCAACAAAGGCTTTTTTAACGGCATTAATCAAACCTTCATCCATGGTAAAACGTAAGCGACTCCAAGCTGGAGTTATGCCTAAAGTTCTCATTTGATCTAAAATTTTACCACCACTTTGTTCTTTCCACTGCCAAACTTTTTCTATAAATTTTTCTCTACCTAATTCTTCTTTTTTAAGTCCTTGTGCAAGGAGTTGCTTTTCGACTACGTTTTGAGTGGCGATGCCCGCATGATCAAGTCCTGGTTGATAAAGAACTTTATAGCCATCCATTCTTTTATAACGAGTCATTATATCTTGCAAGGTGAAAGTTAAAGCGTGTCCGATATGAAGTACTCCAGTTACATTTGGAGGAGGCATCATGATGCAAAAATTTTTATTTTTTTCTTGTATAGATTTATTTCCGTCTATTTCAAAATATCCACGTTCTTCGCAAATTTTATAGTATTTTTCTTCGACTTCTTTATTATATGTCATAATAAATATAACCTTTATTTTATAAAAATTATTTAGATGAAATTTCTACCATTTCGCAGAATGGGAAGAAATATTGTGCAAAATTAGCACCTGTTTTTAAACTTTTGATGTGTTTAGAAAATTCGCTACCCTTTCCTTCTTTTTTGATTTGGATACTGATTTTTTTGATTTTTTCCTCACGTGCAATGTGACTATTGATTTCTTGAGGATTATTCATATAAGGCTTGATTCTATCTACGCTTATATATTTGTAAGCTTTTCTCATATCTGAAAATATAATATCTTTATTATAAACAGTTAGTTTCATTTCACCTTTTGGAAGCATTTTTACAAAGATAGCTAGATTATAATCTTTAGCATTAGTTTGTATAGGATCTAATATCTCTTTTAACAAGTTAATTCTATAATCACTTAAAAATTTTCCATCCAAAATAAATACCTGCATACCTTCAGTGCTTAATTGAGGTTCTAAGCGACTATCTTTTCCAATGGTTAGATATTCTTCAGCGACGCTAAGCTTATGTTTTTTAGTATTTTTGCCCGTTTTATTTTTTAAAGCTTTTTCTTGCTCTAGAAGTTTTCTTTGTCTTTCTATTTCTTTATTTAAAGCTGCTATTTTTGCTTTTTTCTCTTCTTCTGTGATTTCTTTTTTATTTTCAACTTTTTTTTCTGTTTTTTCTACTACTTTACTTGATTCTGTTTTATTTACTACACTTATATTTTGTTCTTTGATTTCATTTGATTTTTTTTCAACTTCTTTGCTTATGTTTTGCTCTTGTTGATTGTTTAAAGCAGTGCTATTGTCTATTTTACTTTCTATCTTATTTTCTTGTTTTTGGTTATAGCTTGGATAAGATGGGGTGTTATAAGAATTATTTGAATAATTATTATTTGTTTGATTAGAATATGAATTTTGTTCATACGCATTTGATTGCATATTGGTTTGATAATTATTTGTTGGGGTGTAAGAATAATTTGGCTTTGAGTATTCAAAAAGATAATAATACGTTCCCCCAAGTATCAAAATTACAGCGATTAGTATTCCAGCAATGACAGAAAAAACTTTAAAATTCATTTTTGATTTCCTTACTTTTATTTTAAAAATATTTTTTTATTTTACTATAATCAAATATAAAGAATATTTAAATTTTGTATTTTTAAGCAATTTTTTTTATAATTTTAACTTTTTTCAAGGAGTATAATGCCACTTTCTAGATTAAATGAAGAGCAGTATCAAGCTGCGACTGCTGATTTTGGACATAATTTAATAATCGCAAGTGCAGGCACGGGAAAGACTTCTACTATTGTTGCAAGAATATCTTATCTTTTAAGCAAGGGTATTGATCCACAAAAAATAATGCTTTTAACTTTTACCAACAAAGCTAGTAAGGAAATGATCGGTCGTTTAAATATTTTTTTCGATAAAAGCATTACAAATAAAATTCTTGCAGGAACCTTTCATAGCACGGCTTATACTTTATTAAAAAATGCAAATAAAAATATTATCTTAAAACAGGCTAGCGAGTTAAAAACTTTACTTAGAAGCGTTTATGAAAAAAGAACTTTTAGACATTTAAGCGATGTAAAACCTTATCAAGCAAGTTATTTATATGATGTGTATTCTTTATTTCAAAACAAAGCACATCAACAAGATTTTTTCACTTGGTTTTGTAAAAATTATGAAGAGCAGAGTATATATGCTGAAATTTATGAAGATATTTTTAAAGAGTATGAAAACGAAAAAAAGCGTTTTGACTATGTTGATTTCAATGACTTGCTTTTAAATTTAAAAGAACTTTTAAAAGAAAAACAATATGAATTTGATGAAATTTTAGTGGATGAATATCAAGACACAAACACTTTGCAAAGCTCTTTGATTGAATCTTTCAAAAGCAAAAGTTTATTTTGCGTGGGTGATTATGATCAAAGTATTTATGCTTTTAATGGAGCGGATATTAATATTATTGGAAGCTTTAAAGAACGTTTTAAGGATGCAAAAATATTTTCTTTAAATAAAAACTATCGTTCTTCAAGAAGTATTCTGGCTTTGGCAAATAAAGTGATTTTAAATAACGAAAGACTTTATCCTAAAGAATTGGTTGTGACAAGAAAAGATGAATTTAAAGCACCAACTTTATTAACCTTTGAAGAATTGTTCGATCAATATAAAAATATTGCCAAAATGATATTTACGAGCGGAGTAAATTTAGAAGAAATTGCAGTTATTTTTAGAAACAATTCAAGCGCTGATGGAATTGAGGTGGCTTTAAGAGAGCAAGGGATTGCTAGTACTAGAAAAGGTAGTGGAAGTTTTTTTGAAAGCTTGGAGGTTAAAGCTTTTAATGCGATTTTAGCCTTGGTGATTAATCCAAAAGATATCATGGCTTTTATCCATCTAATCCAATATACAAAAGGAGTAGGTGGGGTACTGGCAAAAGAAATTTTTGATGCACTTTTGAAATTAGGGCATGGAAATTTAATCAAAGGTTTTTTAGATCCTGATAAAAACGTGAATTTGCAAAATCATCAAAAAAGAAATTATCAACTTGGTCTTTTTGGGGATTTGGATGAATTATTAGACGAAGAACGTTTTAATTTACAGAGTGAATTTAATGTTCATCCTATTTTAAAAATTTCAAAAATCAATGATTTGTGCGCTAAAAATTTAGAAAAAATTTATTTTTTTCTAAAAGAAGCCGTGGAGATTAAACACTCTTTGGCTTTGGTAAAATTAATTTGTCAAAATTCTTTTTATAGAGAAATTTGCGAAGAACTCGCTATTAAAAGAGCAACAAATAAAGCAGGGCAGGTTGATTTAACAAGAAAAGCTGAAAATTTAGAAAAAATAGAAGGTAAATTAAATGTCTTAAGAGAGCTTGCTAAAAACTACAGTGATATTTACAAATATTACAATTTTTTAACCTTAGGTGCTAGTGAAATGGGTAGTGAAAAAGGGGTTAGCTTATTGAGTGTTCATGCAAGTAAAGGTTTAGAATTTGATCTTGTTTTTGTGGTGGATCTTGCGCAAGGTCGTTTTCCTAATCAAAAGCTTATGGGAATGGGAGGAAATTTAGAGGAAGAAAGAAGACTTTTTTATGTTGCGGTAACTAGAGCAAGAAATATACTTTATCTCAGTTATGCAAAATATGATAAAAATAAAAAAACCTCTTTCTCCCCTTCATGCTTCTTAATAGAAGCTGGACTTTGCAAAGCGGAGAAACTTTGATTTTAAAAAAATATTAGTATTTATGAGATATAATTACTCTTATAAACATAATTTCAATGTTTTAAACTATAAAATAAGGAGAATATTATGAGTTCAGTTAATTTTAAAGGAAGTCCAGTAAAGCTTAAAGGAAATGCTTTAGAAGTTGGAGATCAAGCGCCAAAATTAAGCTTAAAAGCAAAAGATTTAAGTTTGGTTGAAATCGGTGCAGCTGGAAAAACTCAAATTATTTTAAGTGTGCCAAGCCTTGATACTCCAGTATGTGCTACAGAGGCTAGAGATTTTAATAAAAAAGTAGCAAGTTATAACGGAGCAGAAGTTATTATAGTGAGCATGGATTTACCTTTTGCTATGGGAAGATTTTGCAGTACAGAAGGTATAGAAAATTTAACTGTTGCTAGTGATTTTGTTTCTAAAGAATTTGGTGAAAAATATGGAGTTTTAATCGAAGATACTGCATTAGAAGGTCTTTTAGCTCGTGCTGTGTTTGTGGTTAAAGATGGAAAAATCGCTTATAAAGAATTAGTTAATGAAATCACAGAAATGCCTGATATTTCTAAACTTGACTCTTTTTTTAATAGCTGCGGTTGCGGTGGTTGCGGCTGTCATTAATCTAAATACTTTGGTCACAAGCTTTTGTGACCATTTATAAACAACTAATCTTTTAAAATATATTTTTTTCCTTTTTTGATACAGATATAATCTTTAGGATATTTTTTTATTAATTTATATTATTTCTTTTTAATAAAAATTTCTTTTAAAAATACTATAAAATAGATATTTAAAATTATTATTTTTTTGAAAAAATAAGAATGAAAATTTACATTTAATTGTTATAATTAGATGACTTTTTATTTTTTTAAAAGGAGAATAGTATATGAATAGAAGGGATTTTATTAAAAATACCGCTATTGCAAGTGCTGCTAGTGTGGCAGGACTAAGCGTGCCAACTTCTATGCTTGCCAAGCAAGAAGAGAATTGGAAATGGGATAAAGCCGTTTGTAGATTTTGCGGAACAGGCTGTGGAATTATGATAGCTAGAAAAGATGGCAAAATAGTCGCTACAAAGGGAGATCCTGAAGCTCCAGTTAATCGTGGTCTTAACTGTATTAAGGGATATTTTAATGCTAAGATTATGTATGGAGAAGATCGTCTTGTGATGCCTTTAATGCGTGTCAATGATAAAGGTGAATTTGATAAAAAAGGTAAATTTCAACAAGTTTCTTGGAAAAGAGCCTTTGATGAAATGGAAAAACAATTTAAAAAAGCCTATAATGAATTAGGCGTAAGTGGCGTAGGTATTTTTGGTAGTGGTCAATATACTATTCAGGAAGGTTATGCGGCTTTAAAACTTGCAAAAGCTGGTTTTAGGACTAATAATATTGATCCAAATGCAAGACATTGTATGGCTTCAGCGGTTGTAGGTTTTATGCAAACTTTTGGTGTGGATGAGCCATCAGGCTGTTATGATGATATAGAGCTTACAGACACTATCGTTACTTGGGGTGCTAATATGGCAGAAATGCATCCTATTTTGTGGTCTAGGGTAAGCGATAGAAAATTAAGCAATCTTGATAAAGTTAAGGTTGTTAATTTAAGTACCTATTCAAATAGAACCTCAAATATTGCTGATATAGAAATTATTTTTAAACCAAATACAGATTTAGCAATATGGAACTATATCGCAAGAGAAATTGTTTATAATCATCCAGAAGCAATGGATAAAGAATTTATCAACAAACATTGTGTTTTTGCAACAGGATATGCTGATATTGGTTATGGTATGAGAAATAATCCAAATCACCCTAAATTTAAAGCTAGTGAAAAAGATACAGTGGAAAAAGAAAATGTAATCACTTTAGATGAAGAAGAGGCAACTTCTTTAGCGTATCTTGGAATGAAAAAAGGTGATAAATTCCATATGAAACACCAAGGTGTAGCGGATAAAAACTGGGAAATCTCTTTTGAAGAATTCAAAAAAGGTTTAGCTCCTTATACACTTGAATATACAGCAAAAGTTGCTAAAGGTGATGATAATGAATCTTTGGAAGACTTTAAGAAAAAACTTGAACAATTAGCAAAATTATACATAGAAAAAAATCGTAAGATAGTAAGTTTTTGGACTATGGGCTTTAATCAGCACACTCGTGGTTCTTGGGTTAATGAACAAGCTTATATGGTGCATTTATTACTTGGAAAACAGGCAAAACCAGGTTCTGGAGCCTTTTCTTTAACTGGACAACCAAGTGCTTGTGGAACAGCAAGAGAAGTAGGAACTTTTTCTCATCGTTTGCCTGCTGATATGGTTGTGGTAAATCCAAAACATAGAGAAATTTCAGAAAAAATATGGAAAGTTCCAGCTAAAACAATCAATCCAAAACCAGGCTCTCCTTTTGTTGGAATTATGAGAGATTTAGAGGATGGTAAAATTAAATTTATTTGGGTTCAAGTAAATAATCCATGGCAAAATACTGCTAATGCAAATCACTGGATCAAAGCCGCTAGAGATATGGATAATTTCATCGTTGTGAGTGATTGTTATCCAGGAATTTCAGCAAAAGTAGCCGATCTTATTTTACCAAGTGCTATGATTTATGAAAAATGGGGTGCTTATGGAAATGCTGAAAGAAGAACTCAACATTGGAGACAACAAGTTTTACCAGTAGGTGCTGCTATGAGTGATACATGGCAAATTTTTGAATTTGCAAAAAGATTTAAACTTAAAGAAGTTTGGAAAGAGCAAAAAGTTGACGATAAACTCACTTTACCAAGCGTCTTAGAAGAAGCAAAAGCTATGGGATATAACGAAGATAATACCTTATTTGATGTATTATTTGCCAATAAAGAAGCAAGAAGCTTTAAAACAAACGATCCAATCGCTAAAGGTTTTGATAATACCGATGCTAATGGGGATGAAAGAAAAATCGAAGGCAGCGATGGAAAAGAATTTAAAGGTTATGGCTTCTTTGTTCAAAAATATCTTTGGGAAGAGTATAGAAAATTTGGTTTAGGTCATGGACATGATTTGGCTGAATTTGATACTTACCATAAAGTAAGAGGTTTAAGATGGCCAGTTGTTAATGGCAAAGAAACTCAATGGAGATTTAATACCAAATTTGATTACTATGCTAAAAAAGCTTCTCCAAATTCTGATTTTGCTTTCTATGGAGAATTTGATAAAATGTTGGCAAACGGTGATTTAAAAGCTCCAATTGATGAAAAACCACATAGTATTAAAAATAAAGCAAAAATTTTCTTTAGACCATTTATGAAAGCTCCAGAAAGACCAGATAAAGAATATCCATTCTGGTTGGCAACAGGTAGAGTTTTAGAGCATTGGCATAGTGGAACGATGACTATGCGTGTTCCAGAGCTTTACAGAGCAGTTCCGGAAGCACTTTGCTATATGAGTGAAAAAGATGGAGAAAAATTAGGCTTAAAACAAGATGATTTGATTTGGATAGAGTCTCGTCGTGGTAAAGTAAAAGCAAGAGTTGATATGAGAGGAAGAAATAAACCACCAGTAGGTCTTGTATATGTTCCTTGGTTTGATGAAAATGTGTACATTAATAAAGTTACTTTAGATGCTACTTGCCCACTTTCAAAACAAACCGATTATAAAAAATGTGCGGTAAAAATTTACAAGGCTTAATCTAAGGGTTAATAAAAATGAAGGGACGAAGAGAGTTTTTTAGCTTTATTTTTAAGGGCGCTTGTCTTTGCACAGCTGGAGGATTTTTAGCTAATATAAAATTAAAAGCTAAGGATGATTTTTATTTACTTCCACCTGGAGCTGAAAATAAAGAAAGATTTTTAAGCAAATGTATCCGTTGTGGACTTTGTGTTAAAGCCTGTCCTTGGGATACCTTAAAACTTGCTGATTTATTAGATGAACCAAAGACTGGCACACCTTTTTTTAAAGCTAGAGAAATTCCTTGTCATCTTTGTGAGGACATTCCTTGTATAAAGGAATGTCCAACGGATGCCTTAGATAAAAAACATTTAGATCAAGGGATAGAGTCTTTAAAAATGGGTGTTGCAGTTGTGGATTCTTCAGCTTGTATTGCTTTTTGGGGTTTGCAATGTGATGCTTGTCAAAGGGCTTGTCCTTTAATCGATAAGGCTTTAAAATTAGAATATAAAAGAAACGAAAGGACAGCAAAACATGCCTTTTTAATCCCTGTTGTTGATAATGATGTTTGCGTAGGTTGTGGTATTTGTGAAAAAGTTTGTGTTACTCAAACACCTTCTATCCGTGTATTGCCGCGTGAATTTATCTTAGGAAAAGATTCAAGTCATTATGTAAAGGGTTGGGATAAAGATGATGAAAAACGTTTAAAAAATGCTAATTCTTCTAAACATTTTGATGCTAAAAAAGCACAAGATTATCTTAATGAAGGAGATAATTTATGAAATATTTGATTGCTAGACGCATAGTTCAAATAGGAATTTTATCTCTTTTTAGTTTTAAGGCAACGGATTTTATTCTAAAAGGGGATTTGAGTTCTTCTAAACTTTTTAGCACTATACCCTTAAGTGATCCTTTTGCCATTTTGCAAATCTTTTTAGCAAGTTTGAGTGTTGATTTGACTGCATTATTTGGCGCTATAATCATTGCAATTCTTTATGGAATTTTTTTAGGCAGGGCTTTTTGTTCTTGGGTGTGTCCTATAAATTTAATCACAGATTTTGCTGCTTTTATTCGTTCTAAATTTGGATTTAAGAATAGTAAATTTTTAATTTTAAATAAAAAAATTCGCTATTATGTTTTATTTTTGGTTTTAATTCTTTCTTTTGTATTGTCTTTGCCTATATTTGAAAGTTTTTCTTATATAGGGATTGTACATAGAGGAATTATTTTTGGTACTACTTCTTGGATATTTATCGCTTTTGTAATTTTTTGCATAGATACTTTTTTAAGCTCTAGAGCGATTTGTTCTTATATTTGCCCTTTGGGTGCTTTTTATGCTTTAATTTCTCGTTTTGCTTTGCTCAAAATTCAGCATAAAAGTCAAAATTGTACGAAATGTTATCATTGTGTTGAAATTTGCCCAGAAAAACAAGTTTTATGGATGATTGGAAAAGAAGATGCGAAAGTAACTTCAGGGGAGTGTATAAGATGCGGTAGATGTATAGAAGTTTGTAATGATAATGCTTTAAATTTTAATATTTTTGATTTAAGGAAAAATTGATGAAAAAGAAAATTATTTTACTTTCAGCTGCAGCAACTCTTTTTTTGGTTGCATGCGGAGTTAATAATGGATTGAGTTCTGAGCAAATTGGACTTAGAAAAGCAAGTTTGGAAAATGAAAATAAAGTTTCCTTAGTGGAAGCAAATTATACCAATTTGCAGCCTGGAGAATCGACTCGTTTTGAAAGATCTTATGAAAATGCTCCACCTCTTATCCCACATGCGATTGCGGATATGCTTCCTATTACAAAGGATAATAATACTTGCTTAAGTTGTCATGATAAATCTATCGCTAAAGATGTAGGTGCAACTCCACTTCCAGCAACTCATTATTATGATTTTAGACATAATAAAAGCACTAAAGATAACATTAGTGATGCACGTTTTAATTGTACTCAATGCCATGTGCCACAAAGCGATGCTAAACCTTTAGTGGGTAATAGCTTTAAGCCTGAATTTAAAAACGAGAAATTGAAAAGTCATTCAAATTTGTTCGATGTGATTAATGAGGGTGTAAAATAAAAAAATAAAATGAAAAATTTTCTTTTTATTTTGAACCTTTTTTGTGTTTTGTCTTATGCTTATGAGTTAAAAATAAATTCAAATATAACAGCTTTAAAACTTGATAAGCAAAACCTATATATAAGCACCGATAAAGGTGAAATTTTACTATACAATATCAAAGATAAAAGTTTGAAAGAGCTTTTATCTTTTCCAAAAATTAAAAATTATTATGGCGATGAATTTGCCAAAATTTATAATATTGATATTTTTAAAAATAAACTTTTAATACTCAGCGAGGGTGATTTTGGCTCTAAAAATTTAAGTTTTTATAAAGAGAGTTTGCAAACAAAAAAACTTGAAGAAAGTAGTATAATAAAAGCGTTTTTTATCGATGAGGATACTTACCTTTTAATCTCCATTGGTTCTGAAATAGAATTGATTGATAAAAATTTAAATCATATAAAAAATTTTAATTTTTCTTATTCTAGTCTTAATGATGTGATGTTAAGTGAAGACAAAAATAAACTAATTGCGGGTTTTGAGAGTGGAAAAGTCAAGCTTTTTGATTTGAAAAATTGGAAAATACTGAAAAACTATGATAAAATACATAAAGATAATATTTATCAAGTAGATTTAAAAAATAATGTTATTTTAAGTTGCGGAACGGATAGGCGTGTAGGGATTATAAAAAACGAAGAGCAAAGATTTTTACAAAAAGATTTTTTAATTTATGCTTGCGCTTTGAGCCCTAATGGAAAATTAGCAGTTTATAGCGATAATGAAGCTGGAATTAGCGAAGTTTTTAACACGGATGATTTTAAAACTATTAAAACTTTTAATAATGAAAATTTGATGAGTGAATTTATTATTTTTTTAAATAATAAAGATTTTATCATTTCAGGTTTTGGGGATACTATAATGTTTAGGAGTATTGATGAATAATCTTTCTAGTGTTTTAATTACAGCAAAAGAAGAATATGTAGATGATTTAAAAAAAACTATTTCCGAAATTCCTTTTTGTTCAGTAGAGCTTTGTGAAAATGAAAAGATTATAGTTGTAATTGAAAGTGAAAAATTAGAAGATGAATTAAATTCTTATAAAATGCTAGAGCAATTACCAAATATAATCAGTATCAATATGGTTTTTTCTTATCAGGATTTGGATGAAGATATGCAAAAAGCTATAGATAGTGGTGCGATAGAAACAATAGAAAAAAATGAAAAAGCTGAAAATATAAAATATTACGGTAGTATTTTTAATAAAATTTAAAAAAGGTGAAAAAATGATATTTTTAATCCCTTTATTGATTATTATAGGTGTTATTTTTGGAATAGACCATTTATATTTTAGCGATGAAAATAGTAAAATCGAAATACAAAAAGAAATCAAACAAGAAATGAATTCTAGTTTGAAAGATGAAAGAAGTAAATACATAGAAAAACTTTTTGATTCTAAAACAAAACAATAAAATGGATTATTTGTTATTTATCTTTACTTTTGCGAGTGTTTCCTTGCTCCCAGGTTTATGCATGAACCTTGCTTTTTCTCTAAGCCTTTCTTTGGGTTATAAAAATGTTTTATGGATGATGTTTGGGGAATTATTTGGTCTGGCAATTGTTGTTATTTGCTGTGCTTTTGGTGCCAATTTTATTTCTCAACATGCCAATTTATTTAAAATTTTTAAAATATTTGGAGCCTTGTACCTTTTTTATGTGGCTTTTAATTTGATTAAATCTCATGCCAAAATTCATGAAACAAAAATCACCAAAAAGGCTAAATTTTCTTTAGCTTTTCAAGGTTTTACTACTTCGATTACAAATCCAAAAACTTGGATTTTTATTTTATCGATATTACCTTCATTTTTAAAATTTTATACTAGCGTACTGTTTTTAACTAGCATGATTTTATTGATCGAATTTTGTTCATTAAATTTATATGCTTTAGGTGGAAGTTTTTTTAAAATTTTTATAAATAAACATTTAAATAAATTAAATAAAATAAGTGCTTTGTGTATTATTATTTTAGCAATTGGCATTATGTTTGATTAAAGGCTAGGTTAAATTGCTTTTTGCTAAAATAAATAAAAAACTACTAGGAAAAATTGATGAAAAATACGATTACTGAAGCGTCTATTTATGAAGCACAAGGGCTTAAGGAAGAAGCTTTAGAAATTTATAAAAATATTTTAAAAAAGGATCCTAGTAATCAAAATGCTATTGATGCTGTTCGTAGGCTTAGTGGATTTAGATCTAAACACAAAGATTTAAATGCTCAAATGCTTGATTTTTTTATTAATATGAAAAGCGATACTGAAATCAATGAATTTAAAAGATGGTTGGTAAAAATATGAATTTAGAAGATTTAGCAAAAAAGACAATTAGCGAAGTTAGCTCTATCATGGAAGAGCAAAGAAGACAAAGTGAAATTTTAAAGCAGCAAGAAGAAGATATTGTAAAAACTAATGAAAAAAATGAAGAACCCATCGTAGAAGAGATTTCTCAAGATTTGCAAGATGAAATTATTACAATAAAAGAGCAAGAAATTGAAATTCCAATGCAAAGCAAAGAAAATGAAAATTTATCGTATGCTTTAGAGGAAAACTCTCATTTTATTTCCCAAGAACCTCAAAGCTTTAATGAAGAGATATTTTTTAGCAATCTCAGAGAGCGAATTTTAGTTCTTTTTGAGGGTTTAAATAGTGTTAAAAAAGAGGATTTAGAATCAAGACTTAATCTTACAACTAATTTTTTAGAGTTTTTACTTGCAAATATCGAAGATCGACTTAAAAAATAACTCCGATTTAGTTTTTATTGCAAATTTTTTAAAACCTTACACCCAAAGAGCTTATTTAGTAGGCGGTAGTGTCAGGGATATACTTTTGGGTTTAGAGCTTTTTGATTACGATATCGAAATTTACGACATCGACGTAAAACAATTTGATGCTATTATGCAAAAATTAGGTGCAAAAGGTTTTGGTAAAAGTTTTTTTGTGTATAAATTTAAAAATTTTGATTTAGCACTCGCTAGAACAGAAAATAAAATATCCTATGGACATACAGGCTTTGAAGTAAAAATTTGCAATGATGAAAAATTAGGTGCAAAAAGACGAGATTTTACTATAAATGCTTTGATGATCAATATTTTTAGTGGAGAATTTTTAGATTTTTATAATGGCTTGCAAGATTTAAAAGATGGCATTTTAAGACACATTGATGAGCAAAGTTTTCAAGAAGATAGTTTGAGAATTTTAAGAGCCATTGTTTTTGCTTCAAGATTTGATTTTACAATAGCCAATGAAACTTTAAATTTAATGCGAAATATGGATATTAAAGATCTTAGTAAAGACAGAATCAACACTGAGCTTTATAAATTTTTTAAAAGTTTAAAACTTGAAGTTGGATACAAATACTTACAAGAACTTCATTTGGAAAAAGAAATTTTTAACTTTGAAAGTGATTTTAAAAGTTTAGAATTTCAAAATTTGCTTAAAGAAGCTAGAAAGATTATTAAAGATGAGGCTTTATTTTTATATTTGTATCTTAATTTTTTTAAGTTAGATAAAGAAGTATTTTTTAAAAAAGCTAAACTAAAAAAAGAATATTTTAAAAAAGCAAATCAAGCTTTTTATTTGAATAATATAGATGATTTTGAATTAGCAAAGATCGCTTTTGATATGCCTTTAAAGGAGTGGTTAGGGCTTTGGAAT
This sequence comes from Campylobacter sp. W0018, assembly GCA_020135845.1. Taxonomy (GTDB): domain Bacteria; phylum Campylobacterota; class Campylobacteria; order Campylobacterales; family Campylobacteraceae; genus Campylobacter_D. The sequence continues at coordinate 68,925 of JACHTQ010000008.1, forward strand.
GAAAAAAGGGTAGAGCAGGCCAAAAAACTTAAACTTTATGAAAATAAATTTGAGAGTAAAATTGTCACACAAAATCTTATAGATGCTGGATTTTTTGGAAAAGCACTGGGTGAAAAGCTTCAAGAATTAAAAGAAAATAAACTTAAAGAATATATAGAAAATATCAAAAGAGAGTAATAAATCTCTTTTTATATTTTTTTTTAAATCAAACTTTTCGCTAATTCTTTAGCTCCTTTTAGATCCGCTTTTCCAGAACCAAGCAGAGGAATTTTTTCTACTTTAAAATAGCGACTTGGTTTAAAGATAGCAGGCATGTTAGAATTTTTAATCGCTTCGCAAATTCCTTCAAAAAATTCATCATCACATTCAATAAGTAAAGCGATTTGCTCTCCTTTTTTTTCATCTTCTAAAGCTACGGCACAGAATTTAACCACATCAGTATTTATAAATTTAGCTATTTCTTCTTCTAAAGTTCCAAGAGAAATCATTTCGCCACCGATTTTTGCAAAACGAGAATAGCGATCAACAATATACAAGAAGCCCTCTTCATCAAGATGCCCTTTATCGCCTGTATTATACCATCTAATGCCATCAATTTCCTTAATCACTTCATCGGTTTTTTCTTTATTATTAAGATAACCCACCATAACTTGATGACCACCTATGAGTATGAGTCCGTCTTCATTTGTTTTAAGGTTTTCATAAGTATTTGGATCGACGATTCTAATCGCTGTTCCTGGTAAAGGCATACCCACACTTCCTTCTTTGTTTGCACGATGTATGATCCAATAATTCGTATCAAAACGATTTGGAAGATTTACACTTGCTACAGGTGTGGTTTCAGTAGCCCCATATCCTTCGAAAATAGTTTTTTTAAATTTCATTTCAAAAGCACTTCTAACTTCGTTTTTGAGTTTTTCAGCTCCTGAAACTACAATTCTTAAACTTTCAAACATTAAAGCATCTAATTTTTTATTTCTTGCATAAATTCCTAAAAATGTAGATGTTCCACACATGATGGTTACATTGTTTTTAGCTATGGTTTTAGCTACATCTAGAGCATCGGTTGGATCTGCAAAAGTGACACTTTTAATCCCTTCAAGTAAAGGTAAAAATGTCGTAACGGTTAAGCCAAAAGCGTGAAAAGGTGGTAGGGATGAAAGTATAACATCGCTATTTCTTGTGCATAAAACATCAGAAATTTGAGCAATATTGCTTAAAATATTTCTATTATTAAGCATGATACCTTTTGGTGCGCCTTCGCTACCGCTACTAAAAAGTATAGCCGCTATGGCGAGATTGTTTTTAGAAGGAGTGAATATAGCTTTTAAAATACAAGATGGCAAAATACTTACCATTAGCATTGTTCTTAAGATTTTAGCTTTTTGTTTTTTGAAATTATCCACAATATCTTCCATAAAAACTAAATGAATATTTTCATCAAAATTTAATTTTAAGCCTTTATTTTCTAATTTTTCTAAGAATTTTCTTGAGGTATAAATTTGTGAAATTTGTGCGTTTTCTATGGCAGCTTTTAGAGCCTTTTCCCCAGCTGTAAAATTAAGATTGACAACAACTTTTTGAGCAATCAACACTGAAAGATTGACTAAAGAACTTGCAAAGGATGCAGGAAGTAAAACACCCACGCATTCTTCTTTAGGCGCGTAGCTTCCTCTTTGAGTTTGGATATTTAATTTTTGAGTATTTTCCTTTATAAAAGCACTTAAAATCAAACTTAGACTGAGCATTTTTCTATAAGTGATCGCACCGGCTATAGTATCTATAATAGCTATATTATTAAGATTTCTTTTTGCATTATCAATCCATAATCTAGCGATAGTATGCATAGCTTCACATTGAGATTTCCAAGCCATAAAAGAAAGCTCAAAAACCTTAGCCTTAACTTCATCTTTTTTTGAATGCAAAGACATTGCTTTACCGAAGGCTATAGCTATATTTCTTTTGCTTAAAGTTTTGTTTCTAGCAGAAAATTCTTCATCACTCCTAGAAAAAGAGCTCCCCCAAAGTCCTCTTATATAAAAAGGTAGGATGATTCCATCACTTTCTTTCAAATTAGAACAAGCATGTTCAAATCCAGCTCTAAATTCGTTTAATTGCCCATGTCTTGATAATACACCTTCAGGAAATAAGCAAACAAGATTGCCATTTTTGATATATTCTGCGATAAGTTCTAAACTAGCTTTACTTCCTCCGCTTGAAACAGGGATTACGCCAAATTTATCTAAAAAGAATTTAATATACCATTTAGAATAAATGCTTCTTTCCATTGCAAAATAAACTTTTCTTGGTATAGCCATTTGAACAATGGCCCAATCTATAAAAGAGACATGATTACCTAAAAGTAGGGCACCTCCTTTTTCAGGGATATTTTCAAATCCTTCCACAAGCAAACGATATCTTCCTAAAAATGCAATATTTAAAAGAATTCTTATGAGTGAAAATGGGAGTTTATATATAACATAAAGTGCGCCTAAAAGTGCAACAAACATAATAAAATAAAAAAGATAAATCACATCAAGTTTTAAATTTGCAAATAAAGTAGCCAAAATAAGAAAAGCTAACATGGTTATATTTTGTATAAAATTATTTCCAGCTAGAATTTTTCCAAGTTCATTTTCTTTGGCGTGAAATTGTATAAGTGAATTTAAAGGTATGATAAACATTGCTCCACAAAAGCCAAATAAAAAGAATAAAAAGCTATAAGTGATCAAATTTGTAAAATAGGGGATGCATAAGGTGATAACAAAAACACCTATTGCGCCCAAAGGAATGAGTCCTAATTCTATATAATTTCTAGAAAATTTTCCAGCCATTAAAGAACCTAAAATTACACCTATACCGGAAAATCCTAAAGAAATTTGCACAAAAAAGGTATTATCGATTAAAAGTTCATTTTTACTAAAAACAGGAAAAGTAACAAGATAAAGTTGAGAAATAGCCCAAAATATAGAAATTTCAACTATACATAACCAAATGGTTTTATTTTTAAAAATAAGCTTTAAATTTTTAATCAATAATTGGGCACTAAGGTATTCTTTTTTATTGAATTTTAATTCTTTATCCTCAGTTTTTAATTCCGGTAAGCGACAAGCTAGATAAAATTCCACTAATGAAAAAATTATAAGCACAAATCCTAAAGGAGCTACTTGTTTTAAAATATCCGAAGGATCGTTGCCGCTTGTAGGCTGATATAGATTTTCAAAACTCAATGAAAATACAGCCATTCCAGCCAAAATAGCAACTATGCTAACAGCATTAACCGCACCATTTCCCATAGCAAGAAAATCTTTTCCTACCAGTTCTTTTATAAAGCCGTATTTACTAGGGGAATAAAGCGCTGCTTGAATTCCTAAAATAAAGGTAAAAACAAAAGCTGTCCAAAAAGCTCCATTATAATAACAAGCACAAATAATAATGGTTAAAATCACACTAAAACCAGCTGAAATTTTCATAATCCAGTTTTTAGGATATTTATCCGCTAAAAATCCCGAGGGAGAAAGCATTAATATAAAAGGGAGTAGTATAAGTGCATTAACAATGGCTGTTAATAAAAGCTGAGTATCTTCTTCATAAATTTTATAAATAGTGTTTTGGATAATAATTTTATGTCCTAAATCAACAAAAGCATTGATAAAAGCCACAAACAAAAAGGGTAGAATGCCATTGATTTTCAAAAAAGATTTTTTTTGCATTTTTAATCCTTGATTGTTTTTGCAAAAAATATTTTAACATAATTTTTTAATTCTCCAAAATAATAAATTTACACTGTGACTGAGTTTTTTGTCTATATTTGTGGGAGATATTTGACTTATAATTTTTT
>JACHTQ010000009.1 GCA_020135845.1 Campylobacter sp. W0018
ATAATGCGATCAGTGAAAATTTAACCGCCATATATATTATTTATTCTAATGCTCCATATATTGGACTTTTAGGAACTGTTGTTGGGATCATGGTTACTTTTTATGAAATGGGCTTAGCTGGAAATATAGACGTAAAATCTATAGTTATAGGACTTTCTCTAGCCCTTAAAGCTACAGCTTTAGGTCTTTTAGTTGCTATTCCAACCCTTATCGCTTATAATGTGCTATTGCGTAAAATTTCTCTTCTAAGTAGTACTTATAAGGCAAACCAAAATGATTAAATTACCAAAAAATGAGGGATTAAACATTGTCCCATTTATAGATATTATGCTTGTTTTACTCGCTATCGTTCTTAGCATTTCAACCTTTATCGTTCAAGGTAAAATCCAAATCAATCTCCCAAAAACTGAAAGTTCTATGAGTCTTAGCGATCATGAAAAAAAACTTCTTATTGGCATCGATGAGAAAAATGTTTTCTACCTAGACGATAAAACAGCAAATTTAGAGCAAATAAAAGAGGCTATATCTCAGCTCAATCAAAAAACTATCGTGGAACTAAAAAGCGATAAAAATGCTAAATTTGAAAGTTTTGTGCAAATTATCGATCTATTAAAAAATAAAGGACATGAAAATTTCCAAATTATAACGGAGAAAAATAAGTGAAAAACTTATTTTTAAATCACAAATATCAAGCCTTTTATCTATCTTTTTTGATCTTTTTACCTGTATTTTTTTTAATCTTTAATTCTGCGGATTTTTTTAAAGTAAAATTTAAAAATGAAGAAATTTTCACCTTATCTATGAAGCAATTTACCCAAATCAATCCAGCACCCACACAAGAAAATAAAATCATAGAAAAAACCGCGCCCAAAATCAATAAAATTCAACCAAAACCCATAAAAAAAGATACAAAAAAAATCAAAAAAATAGAACAAAAACCAATTACAACCGAATCAAAGCCGACAACAAATCAAATAGCTAAAAATCCTTCTCCTCAAATGACTCAACTTATACAAGGTAAAGATAAACATCCACTTCTTGAAGAAATTCAGAAAGCAATCCAAAAAGCCCAAAATTATCCTAGACAAGCTCAAAAAATGGGTATGCAAGGGGTTGTTAAGGTAGAATTTTTATGGAAAGAAAATAAAACTTTAGCAGAGTTAAAAATAATCCAAAGTTCTGGATACTCCATCTTAGATAAAAATGCCTTAGAAAGCATTCGCAAAGCTTCAATAAATTTCCCTTACTATAAAAATGATTTAAGAATCATACTTCCTATAGTGTATAGTTTAAAAGGATAAAACTCACCAAAATTATTTAATCTAAACTCTTTTATCGAGAAATATAGCTTCATTATCATTGATTTGCCCTATCAAATCTTTGTTTAAATTCTTAGTTAATTTATCTAAAGATTTATCTTGAAGTTCTTCAAATTCTTTTGGATTACTGGCTTTAAGTTTAGCCTGCTCATCAGCGCTTAAAAAGCTTAAACTTTTCTCTTGTGCTTTTTGAAGTAAATCTTCATCATCATTTTCTTTTTCTTTGATTTTAGCTTTATCATCATCTTTTTTTTGAATTTTTTGTGGATCAACACTTTGCATAGCATTTACTCCACCCAAACCTTGTTTTAAATCACTTAAAACTTCTCTTAAGCTCGGTTCTTTAACATCATTTTCATCGATATTTCCATCTTTGTTAGCATCTTTATCTATTAAAAAATTTAATTTTTTCTCTATACTCATATCATCAGATGTCAAACTATTATGTTTTAAACCTAAATTTTGCATACTTTCATGCAAAGTATTTTGATGAAAATTGATGCGAGTGTTATTTTTTTCATCTTGGATAGATTTAACACTGAAAAATTCATTCTTCGCATTTTCAAACCAATTAGAAATAAATTCATTTGCTTCTCCGTTTAACCTTATAATTCCATCATCTCTAGCTATATAATTGGTATAAGAACCAAAATGATTTTGCAAACTTTTATAATTTTCTTCGCTTAAATTTAAAGATATCAACTCACCTTCTTTATTTTCAAAAATAATTTTCTTGCCAAAATTATTATGATCTGAAAGATCATTAACTTTGACTTTATCCTTTTCTTCAGACTTTAATTCTAAAATTTCTTTACGATTTGTAACGTTTTGATTGTTTGATAAGGTATTGAAGCTATTCATTGTTAATTTATCCATAAATCATCCTTTAAATTTGCAAATTAACACTATTTACAAGATGCAAATAAACTTAAACGGCACATTTTTCTTTGATGCTGCGTTGACAAAGCATTGCATTTTTTTAATCTTTCTTTATAATCAGGGCAAGAATTTTTAGCATACACCACACAAAAGTATAAAAATAAAAAATATTTTTCTCATGATTAAAGCCCTTAATATTATAAGCTAGTTTTGATATAATTATAAATTTGATATCGACAAAAAAGAAAAAGATTTTATATAATAAAGAATGTAATAAGGAATACAATGAAAGCATTAGCCCTTTTTAGTGGTGGCCTTGATAGTATGTTAGCAATGAAGCTCATCACTTCTCAAGGTATAGAAGTAAAAGCTCTAAATATTAATATAGGTTTTGGAAGTACAAGCGATAAAAGTGAGATCATGAAAAAAAGAGCGGCTATGGTAGATGCAGATTTTGAAATGATCGATGTAAGAAATTCTTATTTGCAAGAAGTTCTTTTTAATCCACAATATGGCTATGGCAAGCATTTTAATCCTTGCATAGATTGCCATGCTTTTATGTTTAAAACTGCTCTTTCCATGCTAGAAAGTGAAAAGGCTAGTTTTGTGATCACTGGAGAAGTTTTAGGACAAAGACCAATGAGTCAAAGAAGTGATGCAATGACTAAGGTTAAAAAATTAGCCCTTGATGAAGAAGATCTTATCTTGCGTCCTATGTGTGCAAAAAATTTACCTCTAACAAAGCCTGAAAGAGAAGGTTGGGTAGATAGAGAAAAACTAGAAGGCATTAGTGGAAGAAGTCGCAAAAGACAACTTGAACTGGCTGCACAATTTGGACTTGAAGATTTTGAAAGCCCAGGAGGAGGATGTTTATTAACCCTTGATAGTTTTGCTAAAAAAATTCGCGATTTTATACAATTTGATAAAGATATGCAAGTTAATGACGCACAACTTTTAAAATACGGACGTCATTTAAGATTGCCTATGGGTGCTAAAATGATCATAGGGCGTAATGAATTAGAAAATGAACTTTTAAGAAATTTAAAAACTCCAAAATATGAAGTTATAAACATAGGAAATTTAATAGGAGCTTATTCTTTACTTAGTGCAAACGCAAGCAATGAAGATATAGAACTTGCTTTAAAAATTGCTTTAACTTACACTAAATGCGATATAAATACTAGCTATGAATTAGAATTTAAAAACCAAAAATTTATCACCTCAGCTTTTGAAAATAAAACACAAATTAGCAAATTTTTTATCAGTTAGTATAAACTAATTTCAAAAAAGAACGATATAGTGATTGAATCTTTTCAAAATATTGCTATAAAAGCCCGTTTTGAAACGGGCTTTTTTTATTTTAGACTATAAATTTTTTTCAAATTATTCAAATTAGAACTCGCATTTAAAAGCAAACAATCAGCTAAAACCAAACGCACCATAGCATTAACCACAACACTTCCGCGTATGCCAACGCAAGGATCATGCCTGCCTTTTAATTCTAATTTCACATTATTTCCAAATTTATCCATACTTTCTTGTTCTCTAAAAATAGAAGGAGTAGGTTTAAAATAAGTTTTTAAAACAAGATCCTCTCCATTTGAAATTCCACCTAAAATACCCCCGCTATGATTGCTTAAGAATTTATTATCCTTTAAAATATCATTATTTTCAGATCCATACATTTTGCTTGAATTAATCCCCTCACCAATTTCTACTGCCTTAACAGCATTAATCCCCATTAAAGCATGAGCAAGTTTAGAATCTAATTTATCATAAAGAACTTCTCCAAATCCTTTCATCATCCCAGTTACTCTTGTAAAAACCGCTGCACCTACACTATCTTTAGATTTTTTTGCATTTAAAATTTCAACTTTAAAATCATTTTCTAAACTAGGATCAAGACAAAAAATCTCACTTTCTTGCGCCCATTTAAAATCAAATTGATCCTCATTTAAATTTGATTTTAACCTCCCTACTCCAAAAACTCCACTTTGAACACAAATATCAAATTCATTCAAAAGCATCGCACATACAGCACCCCCAGCTACTCTAGCAACACTTTCTCTAGCGCTTGATCTTCCACCACCTCTATAATCTCTTAAGCCATATTTATGAAAATAAGTAAAATCAGCGTGTGCAGGGCGAAATACATCTTTAAAATCATCATAATCTTTAGAGCGTGCATTTTCATTAAAAACAACTATGGCAATAGGATGTCCTGTGGTGTATCCCTCAAAAACTCCGCTTAAAACTTGTGCTTTATCGCTTTCTTTTCTTGGGGTTGAAAATTGATTCCCACCTTTGCGTTTATCAAGTTCATTTTGTAAAAATTCCTCATCAAATTTTACCCCAGCAGGCATCCCATCTATCACACAACCCACAGCTACTCCGTGAGATTCTCCAAAACTTGTAAATTTTAATCTTGTACCGAAAGTATTCATGATAAATTTTCCAATTTTTCAAGTGCAATTTTTGCCGCCATTTGTTGTGCCTCTTTTTTGCTTTTTGCAATAGCTCTTGCAATTTCCTTACCCTCTAGCTTTAAAGCAATTTCAAATTGTTTTAAATGATCGGGCCCAAAAGCACGCAGTGTTTCATATTCTGGAGTTTTTCCTATGGTACCTTGAGTGATTTCTTGCAGTCTTGTTTTATAATCTTTGATTAAATTTTTTGCATCAATTTTTGGAAAATTATTTTCTATGAGTTTTAAAGCAATATTTCTTGCATATTCAAAGCCTGATTCTAAATGAATAGATCCTATGATTGCTTCTAGGGCATCAGAAAGAATAGAAGGCTTTTGTCTTCCTCCATTATTTTCTTCAGATACACTCATAAAAATAAAATCGCCTAAATTTAAACTATCGGCGATTTTTGCAAAGGATTTTTCATTCACTAAAGCGGCTCTTAATTTTGACAAATCGCCTTCAGCGTCTTTTCCAAATTTATGAAATAAATACTCCCCTACGATCAAATCAAGCACCGCATCCCCTAAAAATTCCAAACGCTCATTATTATAAGATTTTTTACAACTTTTGTGAGTCAGTGCTTGTGTGAGAAGATTTTTATCTTTAAATTGATAACCTAAATTTTGTTCTAAAAGCTCAATATTTTTCATTGATTTTCCTTTTGCAATTTTAAAGCCGCCCCTCTTGCTAAAATATCACATCTTTCATTTTCCTCATGCCCGTTGTGCGCTTTGATCCAAAAAGCTTGAATTTGATGCGATTTTGATACTTTTAAATATTCTTTCCACAAATCTACATTTTTTTTACCTTTAAAATCCTTTTTAATCCAATCATCAAGCCATTCATTAATACTTTGAACCATCAAATTTGAATCAGTAAAAAGTTTGACTTCACAAGGCTCTTTTAAAATTTTTAAAGCTTCAATAATAGCCATTAATTCCATACGATTATTAGTAGTATTTTTTTCCGATCCAAAGCCTTCTTTTTGATGCCCTTTATAACGCACTATATACGCCCACCCTCCAAAACCTGGATTATTAAGACAAGAGCCATCGGTATAAATTTCAACACATTTCATCATTTTTTACTTCACAAATAATCTTACAAGTATTAAATTCATAACACATAGGACAATGATAAAAAAACAAAGGCATTATATTTTTACATTCTGAACAACGATAAGAAAATTCAAGCCTTGCTTTGAAAGAATTTTCACGTAAAATTTTTAACATTTTTAAATTTGAATTTTTAAAAACAAAATGACTTGGAATTTGATCTTTGCTAATATAGCCTAAAGCATAAAAAAATTCTAAAAACTCTTGATTTTTCAAATTAAAAACTTGATCTTGCTTATAAAGTAGATCGCAAATATCGTTAAAATTTTGCCCCAAAAATAAAGAATATTTTTCAAAAATAAAACGCCCTAGCATAGGATTGTTTGATATTTTTAATTCTAATAATTTTTGTTTTTTTTCTTCATTGTTTAAATTTGAAGCATATAAATTTAAAGCTTTTATAAATTCTTGTTCTTTTTCTACTTCTTCTCCAAGCTCAAATAAACACTCTAAAATTTCTAAATTTTCTTTATAAGCTTTTAATTTCAAATACACAATTTTAAGAAGTTTTAAAGCCTCTATATTTCTTGGACGAAGTTTTAAAGCTTGAAGCAAAACTTCTTTAGCGCGCTCTAAAAATCCTGCTTTAAAATAAATATTTGCCAAAGCGATAAAAATAAATTCTTGTTCATTTTTATCCTTGCTTTTTTCAAGTGCGATCAAATAAATTTGAGTGGCCTTTTCAAATTCCCCACTTTTTGTAAAAATATCCGCTAAAAAGCTTAAATTTCCAAAACTCAATCTTTCATTTCTTAATAAATCTTTGTGAATATTATCTATTTCAAATTTCTTAATGAATTTTTCAAGCTTTTGTTCTTTATCTTTATTTGCAAACAATTTCCAAGCATGATTAGCCACAGAAACCACAAAAATCAAAACAGTTAAAATAATAAGCCCCACCAAAGGATCCCTATATTCAACAAAGAAAAAATCCATAAACTCTCTTTAAAATTTTATGCCAAATTATAGCTAAATCTTTGTATAATTTTATTTAAGGTTTTTAAAATGATATCTAAAGAAAGTATAGAAAATTTATCCCAAAGACTTAATATTGTTGATATTATTGAAAATTACATTGAAGTAAAAAAACAAGGCTCTAGCTTTGTTTGCGTGTGTCCATTTCATGCAGATAAAAACCCTTCTATGCATATTAATGCTCAAAAAGGTTTTTATCATTGTTTTGCGTGTAAAGCAGGAGGAGATGCTTTTAAATTTGTAATGGACTATGAAAAATTAAATTTTTCTGATGCAGTAGAAAAAGTCGCCAGCCTTTGCAATTTTACTCTAAGTTATACTAAAGAAAAAAATGAAAGCAAGAAAGATCTAAAAAATATCTTGCCTAAATTAAATGCTTATTTTAAAAATAATCTTTCTCATCATAAAGAAATTTTAGACTATCTTTACTCAAGAAAATTAGACGATAAAGACATTGCTAAATTTGAATTAGGTTTTGCAAAATCAAGCGAAGAAAGTGTGAGATTATTGCAAAATGAAAATATATCCATCGAGGATGCTTTAGCGGTTGGAGCCTTAAAGAAAGATGAAAAAGGTGAAATTTATGCGAGTTTTATATGGCGTATCACTTTTCCAATTTATGATCAAAAAAATACACTTGTAGGCTTTGGTGGAAGAACTATTAATCCAAACGTAATGGCCAAATATGTCAATTCTCCCCAAAATATGCTTTTTGATAAAAGTAGAATTTTTTACGCTTTTCATTTAGCTAAAGATGCCATCAATGCAAAAAAAGAGATGATCATCTGTGAAGGTTATATGGATGCGATTGCTTTTCATAAAGCAGGTTTTAACAATGCAGTAGCCGTTCTTGGCACCGCACTAACCGAACATCATTTACCTTTAATCCGTCGATATGAAGCTAAAGTGATACTTTGTTTTGATAACGATGAAGCAGGATTAAGAGCGGCCACTAGATCAGCTTTTTTACTTAGCACTCATAAAATCGATGGCAAAGTCGCTCTTTTAGAAGGCGGAAAAGATCCTGCGGAATTAGTCGCTAATAATCAAAATACAAAACTCTATGATATACTTGAAAAAGGTATGGAGCTTGGGGAATTTTATATCAGACGTATCATAGCAGATTTTACACTTGATTCAGCACTTGATAAACAAAAAGCTTTAGAGAGCGTGCAAAAATACACTTTCACTCTTGAGCCTTTGATTGCTAATTCTTATACGCAACTCGTTTCTAAACTTTTAGGTGTGGAGGAAAAACTAATCGTTTTAACCAAAAATTTCAGATCTTATAAAAATTTAAATTCCGCTCCTTTAGAAATTCCAAACACAAAAACACACATTACAGAACTTGAAATTCTCAACTTTTTAAAAAATAATTCCAATATGCACGAACTTTTTAAACAAATTAGCGATAGTGTTTGTTTTAAACATAAAATTTTATTAGAAAAAATTCTAGAAAAAAAAGGCTATGAAGATAGCGATATAAGAGAATTTGAACAAAAAAATATCCTTAAAAATTTAAATCAAAATGAATTTTTATTTGGCATTTGCAAAATCAATTTAGCTTTTTTAAATCACATCAATACAATCAATTCTGTCTTGGCTCTAAAAAAACAACTTTTTGCCTTAATCGATAAAAATTCTCAAATTTTAAACAAAAATTTAACACAAGAAGAGTGTTTATGTTTTTTAAAAGAATATTTATTGCTTTTAAAAAATGAAAAAGATGAAATAAAGCTAGAACAATTATTTAAAAGCTTAAATAAAATTTTTTCTCTTAAAAAATTTGATGCAAAAGAATTAAATATCAATTCCACGCAAGAATACAATGAAGAACCTTTTTAAGTTAAATGATAAAAAAGTGTTTAATTTACCTTTTTTTAAACACAATCACGCTAAAGTATAGAAATTTTTTTAAGGATTGATTTAATGATGCCTTTTAGTGATGAAGAACTTATAAATCCTGTAAAATCAAGCTTAGAAAAAAGCATTCCTATGTTAGAACGCGATGGGGGTGGGCTTGAATTTTTAGGGATTAAAAATGGAGTGGTTTATGTACATTTAATCGGTGCTTGCAAAGGTTGTGCATCAAGTGGAACAACCCTAAAATATGGACTTGAAAGACAACTTAAAATCGATATTCATCCAGAAATTACCATCATAAATTTAAATGGCGGAGCAGAAGAATTTGCAAAACTATAAAAAACTCGGTATTGAACATTTTCTAAAAAAAGATTTTAAAACCGCAAAAATATATTTTTCTCTAGCCTATGAAAAACGTAAAAATAAGCGTTTGTTTAATTTTATTTTGCTTTGTGATTTAGCTTTAAAATTTCCAAAAGAGTCAATTTTGCTTTTTGAATTTTATTTAGAACACTACACCATAGAAAAAATTGATAAAGATTTTGAAGAAATTTTAAAAACAATAGAAACTCAACACGAAGAAAGATCTCAAAATAAAGACGAATTAGAAGATGGCTATGCTCTAAATTATCAAGATTTTTTAAAAAGTGAAGAACAAATTGGCTTTGAAAAAAGTTTTGAAAATATTATACAGAGTGCAAAATTAGTGATTGATAATCGTGATGATTTTTTAGATTTTTTAGAAAAACTTCTTGAACACGGCTATAAAGATATGACTTTAAATTACATCGAAAGCGTTATATCTCATTTTTGGGCCAATGAAAGATTTATAAAAATCCAAGAAAAACTTATAGGATTTAAAAGTGAAAATAAAGCTTGAAAATACATTTATTACAGATAATACCTTAGAATGTGAAAAAGGTTGTTTTTTTCTAAAAACTGAGCAAAACAAACAATTTGAAAACGAAGCCTTAAAAAAAGAATGCAAGATTATTGATGTTAAAGAATGCAAAAAAATACTCAATATCGATGAAAATATTAAAATTATCGGCATCACAGGAACAAATGGAAAAACAACCACTGCAGCGGCAATTTATTCTATATTGCTTGATTTAGGATATAAATGCGGTCTTTGTGGAACCCGAGGTGCTTTCATAAATGATGAACAAATCGATGAAAAATCCCTTACAACATCAGCGATTTTAAAAACATTAGAGTATCTAAAAATCGCTACGCAAAAAGGATGTGAATTTTTCGTTATGGAAGTAAGCTCGCACGCTTTAGTACAAAATAGAATCGAGGGTTTAAAATTTGCAGCAAAAATTTTTACCAATATCACTCAAGATCATTTAGATTTTCACCAAAATTTTGAAAATTATAAACAAGCCAAAGAACTTTTTTTTACCGATGAAAGCTTAAAATTTATCAACAAGGACGCCTTAGCAATTAAATTTAATGTAAAAAATGCTTTTACTTACGGCATAGAAAATCCTTCTTTGTATCAAATTAAAGCCTATTCTTTAGAAAATGGCATCAATGCGGTTGCTATGATTAAAAATACAACCTTTCATATAGAATCCCCTATGTTAGGACTTTTTAATCTTTACAATCTTCTTGCTGCAAGTGCTTGTGTGAATGAACTTGTTAAGCCAAATTTGGATGACTTAGAAAAAGCGGTCAATCACTTTGGAGGGGTTTGCGGACGAGTGGAACAAGTTGCTGATGGAGTTATCGTTGATTTTGCTCATACGCCTGATGGCATAGAAAAAGTTCTTGATGCTCTTAAAAATAAAAAATTAATTGTAGTTTTTGGCGCAGGAGGCAATAGAGATCACACCAAGAGACCTTTAATGGGTAAAGTTGTAGAACATTTTGCAAAAACTGCTATCATTACAAGCGATAATCCACGCAATGAGGATCCAAAAACTATAATCGAAGAAATCGCAAGCGGTTTTAAAGAACCAAAAAAAGCTTTGATGATTGAAAATAGAAAAGAAGCCATAAAAAAAGCTTTGGAACTTAAAGAAAAAGATGATTTAGTAGTGATCTTAGGAAAAGGGGATGAAGAAACTCAAGAAATTAAAGGGGTAAAATATCCTTTTAGCGATAAATTGGTTGTAAATGAAATTTTAAGGATAAATTGATGTTTGATAATATAGACTTTTCTAAAATGGGCGAACTTTTAAATCAGGTTCAAGAAAAAGCAAAAAACATAGAATTAGAACTTGCTAGTAAAGAATTCAGCGCAAAAAGTGGAGCAGGGCTTGTCAAAGTCAGTGCAAATGGTAAAGGTGAAATTATCGATGTAAACATTGATGATTCTTTACTCGAAGATAAAGAATCGATGCAAATTTTGTTAATATCTGCTATCAATGATGTTTTAGCTATGGTAGCACAAAATCGCAACAGCATGAGTAGTGATATTTTAGGAGGCTTTGGAAGATTATGAGATTTTTATTTTGTATAATTGCATTTTTAGTGATTGGGCAAGCTATAGAACGCCCTACTTTTGAAGATTTTGCCGCAGGTTATGAAAGAAATAAGGCAAGTATGTTTAATTACGAAGGAATGCCTGCTTTTGCTTTGAGTGAAAATTTACTTGCTGTTTTAAAACAACCTAATGCAAAATTAAATAAATACGTAAAATACGATCCTTTTTTAAATCTTTATCTCGTAAGAACAGATTTTTCACTCATTCCAACTCCTATGGGCGATGAAGAAAAATTAACTCGTAATGACTGGGTTGGAATTTGGGATCGGGATAAACCTTATATAGGCCATATTAAATACTTAGCTCAAGATATCAATGAAAGAGATCAACTTGATTTTAACACAAAAATTGGACTTTTAGGAACTCCATGTTGTGAAATGCTTGGCATTGCACTAAATAATGGTGCTTTTATAGGCAATAGATATTTAAAACACTTTATGAAATACAATGATGTTTATTGGGGTGATATTGGGGTTGATTTTGTAGAGCGAGAAAACAAAATTTATGTTAATAAAGTGCGCAAAAATGGTCAATTTTTGATCAACGATGAAGTCATTAGTGTCGATGGTGAGCCTGTGAAAGATTTAAGAAAATTAAACGAAAAAATTCTGTTTGCCGATCCTAGTAGCACTCTTTATTTTCAAGTTTTAAGAGACAATGCTGATTTAAATATTTCAACTCAAGTTTTTGCTAAAGATATTAGCAAATTTAATCTTCCAAATGCTAAACCAAAACCAAAAACAACCAATTTTAGAAGTAATTTGGGCTTAAGTGTTAATGCATCCTTAATCGTGACAAAAGTTGATCCAAAATCTAAGGCTGATTTAGCTGGATTTATGGTGGGTGATAAAATTTTACGCGTTAATAATATCATCTTAAAAGATTTTAAAAATTTACAAACTATACTTGCTAATGGAAATGATTTTAGTATCTTAATTCAAAGAAAAAGCTCTAAATTGCCTTTACATAATTTTGATGATGGTTTAATCGGAAATATCAATGCAGGTGGAGATGGAAATTTTCAATTTTTTATTAGGCTTAAAAAGTGAAAGAACTTTTTATCAAGCATTTAAATGAAAAATTGCCTTATATAAAAAGCTTTCATCCTTTTTTCAATGAAGCTTTACAAGCAATGTTAAAAGCTGGTGGAAAGCACTTTCGCGCACAATTGCTCTTAGGTATTGTTGAGTGTAAAGCATCTCAACTCATTTCAAACGCTTTAGATGCAGCTTTAGCTTTAGAATTTATCCATACTTATTCTCTCATTCATGATGATTTACCTGCTATGGATAATGCTGATTTTAGACGAGGTACACCTACTCTGCATAAAAGCTATGACGAAACCACGGCTATTTTAGTTGGAGATGCTTTAAATACCGAAGCTTTTTTATTGTTAAGTAATTTAAATTTAAAAGAAAAGATCAAAATCAATTTAATCCGCACTTTAGCCTATAATGCGGGTATTAATGGAATGATTATAGGTCAGGCAATTGATTGTTATTTTGAAGATAAAAAACTCAATTTAGATGAACTCAAATTCTTACATATTCATAAAACCGCAAAACTCATAGCTGCATCTTTAAAAATGGGTTGTGAAATTTGCGAATTAGACGAAAAAGAAAGTGAAAAAATTTATGACATTGGTTTAAAATTAGGTTTAATCTTTCAAATCAATGATGACATTATCGATACAACCATGAGTGAAGAACAAAGTGGAAAACCTGCTAATCACGATACGCATAAAAATTCTTTTGTGAATTTATTAGGACTTCAAGAAGCCATAAATTGCAAAAATGATTTGATACAAAATTGCAAAAATGATTTGATTAATTTAGATAAAAAAATATCAAAAATGATCGAAAATCTTATGATACAATATTTATAAAGGCTAAAAATGGATACAAAATTTTTAAAAATTCAAGCAGATACTTTAAGATTTTTAAGTGCGGATATGATCCAAAAGGCAAATTCCGGTCATCCAGGCGCACCTTTAGGTTTAGCTGATATTTTAACTGTTTTAAGCTATCATTTAAAACATAATCCTAAAAATCCAAACTGGCTAAACCGCGATAGATTAGTTTTTTCGGGTGGTCACGCAAGTGCTTTAATCTATAGTTTTTTACATTTAAGCGGCTATGATTTAAGTTTAGATGATTTAAAAAATTTTAGACAACTTCATTCTAAAACCCCTGGTCATCCAGAGATCACAACGGCGGGCATTGAAATCGCAACAGGTCCATTAGGACAAGGTGTGGCTAATGCCGTTGGATTTGCTATGGCTGCTAAAAAAGCTCAAAAAATGCTTGGAGAAGATCTAATCGATCATAAAATCTATTGTCTTTGTGGCGATGGAGACTTACAAGAAGGAATTTCTTATGAAGCTTGTTCTTTGGCAGGACTTCATAAACTTGATAATTTAATACTTATTTATGATAGCAATAATATCTCTATAGAAGGAGATGTAAGTCTTGCATTTAATGAAGATGTTGCTTTGCGTTTTAAATCTCAAGATTTTGAAGTTCAAGATATCGATGGACACAATTTTGAAGAAATTAACAAAGCTTTAGAAAAAGCAAAAAATTCTAAACAACCAAGCCTTATTATCGCAAGAACAACCATTGCTAAAGGTGCTGGAAAACTTGAAGGAAGCCATAAAAGCCATGGTGCTCCTTTGGGCGAAGATATCATTAAGGAAGCTAAAGAAAAAATAGGTTTTGATAAAAATTTAACCTTTCAAATTCCACTAGAAGCAAAAATTCGTTTTGAAAGCGCCATAGAACTTGGAGACTTAGAAGAAGCAAAATGGAAAGAAAAACTTAAAAATTTTAATAAAAAAGAACTTTTAGAAAAACTTTTAAAACCTGATTTTAGCAAAATACAATATCCTGATTTTAAAGGTAAAGATCTTGCTACAAGAGATAGCAATGGAGAAATTTTAAATATTTTAGCTAAAAATTTAGAAGGCTTTTTAGGTGGAAGTGCGGATTTGGGTCCTTCAAATAAAACAGAACTTCATGAAATGGGAGATTTTGTAGAAGGAAAAAATATCCATTTTGGCATAAGAGAACACGCAATGGCGGCCATAAATAACGGCTTTGCTAGATATGGTTTATTTTTACCTTTTTCAGCAACCTTTTTCATTTTTAGCGAATATTTAAAACCGGCTGCTAGAATTGCTGCTTTGATGAAAATAAAGCACTTTTTTATTTTCACTCACGATAGTATCGGAGTTGGAGAAGATGGCCCTACTCATCAACCTATTGAACAATTAAGCACTTTTAGAGCTATGCCTGATTGCTTAACTTTTAGACCTGCGGATGGGGTTGAAAATGTCAAAGCTTGGAAAATAGCTTTAAACAAACAAATGCCAAGTGCTTTTGTACTTTCACGCCAAAAACTTAAAGCTCTAAGTGAACCTGTTTTTGGAGATGTTGAAAATGGAGCTTATTTGCTTAAGGAAAATGAAAATCCTAAATTCACTTTACTCTCTAGCGGTAGTGAAGTTTCGCTTTGCTTAGATGTTGCTAATGAACTTGCGAAACAAAACATTACTTGTAACGTTGTTTCAATGCCTTGTTTTGAACTCTTTAATCAGCAAGAAAATGACTACAAAAAAAGAATTTTACAAGGTGAAGTTATAGGAGTTGAAGCAGCAAGTTCTCATGAACTTTATAAATTTTGTCACAGAGTTTATGGAATAGAAAGTTTTGGAGAAAGTGGAAAAGATAAAGATGTATTTGAGCATTTTGGCTTTAGCGTTTCTAAACTTTTAAATTTTATTCTTGATAAATAAAATGACTGCAAATTTCAAATTTCAAAAAGACAAAGTATTGATTTTTGGAATTTGGAATAAAACAAGCATTGCAAGATTAAAAACTCACGATTTTTTATCTCAAATTTCAATTACACAATGTATTTTTGACTTTAGCAATTTAGAAGAAATTGATATGGCTGGAGTAAGATTTTTTCTTGCTTTAGAATTTGATCTTAAAAAAAATAATATTTCTATGTTAAAACAGGGGTTAAATTCTCGTTTTGAAAAATTATTTGAACTTTGCGAAAAAAATTATCAAAGAATAGAAAGCGATATTAAACAAAACTCATTTGATTTTAAAAAAATATTTATATCCTTAGGGATGCTTAGCGTTAATTTTCTTATCATTTTAAAAGATTTTATCCATTTTATAGGTGCTTTTTTTATCTCCCTTGTATCGTCTTTTAAAAATCCTAAAAATTTCCGCTTTGTATCTTTTTTATATCATATAGAAAACTCAGCATTTAATGCCTTGCCTATTGTTATTTTAACTGCAATGCTAATTGGAATTGTTCTTGCTTATCAAGCGGCTTATCAATTAGCACAATTTGGGGCTAATATTTTTATTGTTGATTTAATAGGAATTTCAGCCACTAGAGAACTTGCTCCTTTAATCACAGCTATTATAATAGCCGGAAGAAGTGCGAGTTCTTATACTGCTCAAATTGGAGTGATGAAAATAACAGATGAAATTGCTGCAATGAATACAATGGGCTTTAGATCTTTTGATTTTATCATTATTCCTCGCGTTATGGCCTTGATCATTTCTATGCCCTTAATAGTCGCTCTAAGTGATGCTATAAGTATTTTAGGTGGAATGTTAGTAGCAAAAATAAACCTTGATATTTCTTTTTCAGAATTTATAAGACGTTTTAAAGAAGCAGTGGAATTAAAGCATATCATCATAGGTCTTGCAAAAGCTCCAATGTTTGGTTTTTTAATTGGTGCGATTGCTTGTTTTAATGGCTTTAAGGTAAAAAATACCACACAAAGCATAGGAATTTATACCACAAAAAGCGTTGTAAGTACTATTTTTTGGGTGATAGCATTTGATGCTTTATTTTCGATTATTTTAACTATGGCTGGAATTTAATGGTTATTAAAGCAAGCAATATCACGACCAAATTTGATCAAAAAATAATCCACAATAAAATAAATTTTGAAGTTAAAGAAAATGAAATTTTTGGCATTTTAGGTGGAAGCGGGAGTGGCAAATCCGTTTTACTTAAACAAATGTTGCTTTTAGAACACTTTGATGAAGGAGAGTATGAAATTTTAGGCTTTAAGCTTAAAAATATCAGTGAAAAAAATGCTTTAAATTTACAAAAACAATGGGGAGTGGTTTTTCAATTTGCCGCACTTTTTAGTTTTTTAAATGTTTATGAAAATATAGCTATTCCTTTAAAAGAATACACTCAATTGGATGAAAATTCTATCAAAGAATTAGTTCTTATGAAACTTAAAATGGTTGGATTAAATGAAAGTGTTTTAAAGCAGTTTCCAAGCCAACTAAGCGGAGGAATGCAAAAAAGAGTAGCCATTGCAAGAGCTTTAGCCTTAGATAGCAAATTGCTTTTTCTTGATGAGCCTACTTCGGGCTTAGATCCACATAGCAGCCGAGAATTTGACGAGCTTGTTTTAGAATTACAACAAATTTTTAATCTTAGCATTGTGTTAGTAACCCATGATAAAGACAGTATGAAAACCTTGCTTGATCGTTTTATCATTTTAGAAAACACTCAAGTGGGTTTTTATGGGACTTATGAAGATCTTAAAATACAAAATGAAAAACTTTTTAAAAAATTTATGGAGTAAAAGTGGAAAATAGAATCAATTATTTTTTTGTAGGAATTTTTATATTTGGATTGTTTTTTGCTAGTTTAGCATTTATACTTTGGCTTGGCGGATACTCCAAAAAAGAAAGTTTTAAATATTATGAAATTTATACTCAAGAATCCGTAGCAGGACTTGGTATCAAGGCGCCTGTGAGACTTTTAGGGGTAGAGGTAGGAAGTGTAGAAAAAATCAACATAGAAGAAAGAGATAATTTAGGCGTTAAAATTCTAATTAAAGTAAAGAAAAATACTCCTATAAAACAAGATACATATGCAACCTTACAACTCCAAGGGATTACAGGGCTTAAATTTATACAACTTCAAGGAGGAAGTAAAGAAAGTCCAGAGCTTACTAGTGACCATAAAAATAAACCTCCGATTATTCAATTTAAAGAAAGCTTTTTGGCCACTATAGATAAACAAAGTGAGCACATTTTTTCTTTAGTTAAAACAGCGGATGACAAGACTAAAGAGCTTTTAAGTGAGAAAAATTTAAAAAATTTAGAACTTATTTTAAATAATTTAGCCCAAATAAGCTCTCATTTAAATGAAAATTCACAAAAAATGAGTCAAAATATCACAAATGCGAGTTTTAAGCTAGGGCAGATGGCAGATAATATAAGTCTTGCTGCTAAAAATTTTAATGAAATTTTAAAAAGTGTCAAAGAAGGAGTAATTGCTTTAAATTCCTTCGCCAAAAAAGCCGATTCAAAAATAGATTCTTATGATGATTTAAAGCAAAATATTGAACAAAATTTAGAACTTTTAAACAAAGTATTATTAGAAAGTGATCTTTTGATAAAAAATTTACAAAGAAGCCCTTCTGATATTTTATTTAAACAAGAAAAACCTCAACTAGGACCTGGAGAAAGATAATGAAAAAATATTTATACATATTTATTTTAACTTTTATTTTTTATGGATGCTCTATAAATAATCAAGTTGATAAAACTCAAATGTTTATTTTAAAAAACGATGAAATTTCCTCTAATATCTCTTTAAAAAAAACAACTAAGATTTTAAAAATCAAAAGTGCCACTTTGCCTTTATATCTTAATTCAAAATCAATCATTTACACACAAAACAATATAAGCAATACCTATGCTTATCATTTTTGGGCGGATTTACCTAGTAATTTTTATCGATCTTTTCTTTTATCAAAATTAGAAAAAACTAAAATATTTAAAGCTGTTATTTCCTCGAAAAGCTTGTTAAATGCTGATTATATTCTTGAAAGTAGAATTGATTCTTTTGAACAAATTATCAACTCAAAGCAAAATTATACACAAATTGCTGTAAGTGTTAATCTTATCGATATTAAAGAAAATAAAATTATTGCTCATCAATTTTTTAATCATAGAGAAAATATCAGGCAAAATAATATTCCAAACATTTATCAATCTTTTGAAAAAAATTTAAATTCTTTAACCACAGATATTATTCTATGGATTAATTCTAATATTGATCAAAAGTAGGAACACTTTTTGCTTTTAAAAATTTAGCAATATTTTTTTGAAAGGCAAAAGATGAAAAATGAATTAGATATACTAAAAAAGCATTTAGGGGAAGTTGAGGCTGTAGGAGAATTTAAAGCAAATCAAATTTGTTCACAAATAAACGATGCAAATGATTTTATTGGCGCTTTGCAAGTATTAGAACTTACCCTTAAAAAAATTGAACAAAGTATCACTCAAAGACTTGATGATCAAATCGATGATTTACAAAAACGCACTTTAGATGCAACCACTTCACAACTTATCCAAAATTGTTCTTTCATGGGAACTGCACTTTTTGGAAATATTTTTAATGTATATGTTAGCAAAAAGCTTTTCGAATTTGAAATTTCAAATCCTCTTTTAATCTTAGAAAAAGCTGGATATGAAGGTGTTTTAGCTTATATTCAAGATAAAAGAGATGAAATAAAAAATATTTTAGCCGATCTTGCTAATGCAATCATCATGGGTCAAAGCATAGATAATGCTGGAATGTATGACTCAAGCATGGATTTTAAAAATCTTTTTAGATAATTTATAAAGCAGAAAGAATATCTGCTCTCCCATTAACAATTGCAACACAATGCTCATAATGGGCAGTGTTTAACTCATCAGCACTGCCCACATCCCATTTTCCATTAAAATGCTTTGGAGTTCCATCTTTTTGACATATCATAGGCTCTATACAAAAAACCATTCCATTTTTTATCTTAGGCCCGCTTTTGGCATTAGCTCCTTTTTCTAAATAATTTAAAATTTCAGGCTCTCCGTGAGGTTTACGACCTATTCCATGTCCGCAATATCCACGCAATGGAACAAAACCTCTTGAAGCAATAAATTCACCCAATGCAGCCGAAAGTTCCTTAAAACGCATTCCATCTTTAATAATATCAATTGCATAATACAAAGCATCTTTAGCACAAGCGATCAAAGCTTCATCCTTGGAAGAAATTTTACCAATAGCAATCGTCCTAGCAGCATCGCCATAATACCCATCAAGCATTGTGCCGACATCGATGCCCAAAATATCACCTTCTTTGAGAATTTTATCATCAGGAATTCCATGGATACAAACTTGATTTAAAGAAGTGCAAATTGCACCTGGAAAGCCATAAAGTCCTTTAAAAGAAGGTTTAGCACCTAAGCTTAATATATACTCTTCCGCCATTTGATCAATTTGTTTTAAACTCATTCCAATTTTTATTTCTTTTTCTAGAAAATCCAAAGTTTTTGCGACGATTTGATTTGCATTTCTAAGTTTTTCTATTTCGGCTGGTTTTTTTAATTCTATCATGATTTATCCTTGTAAATTTAACCAAATTTTAGCAGTATTTTTTAAAGATTGCACATCACTTGAAGCATAAAAATGCAAAAGTGCTTTATCTTTTTTATAAATTAATTTTTCTTTTTCTTTTAAAAAATCAACTATAGCATCGCCTGAATGGATTAATTTTGTATTTTGACCAAAATAATCACTCAAAGATTTCATTAAAAAAGGAAAATGAGTACAAGCTAAAATTAAAGCGTCTGGAGTTTGAAATTTTTCAAAATAATATTTCATAGCACTTTGTAGAAATTCCCCCTCAAAAATACCCTCTTCAACCATAGGGACAAAAAGCCCAGTTGCTAAGGCTTTTATTTGAGTAAAACCTTGTTCACTTAAACGTTTTTGATATTCTTGTGATTGAATAGTTGCCTTTGTAGCGATCACCAAAATTTTTTCATCTTTACGTTTTAATGCTTTTTTTGTAGCCTCCACTCCAGCGTCTATTACTCCATATATTGGAATATTAGCATTTTGTCTCAATATATCTAAAGCATAAGCACTTGCAGTATTGCAAGCAATAATAAGCATATCAATTTGAAATTTTTTAAAAAAATCTAAAGCTTCAAGGCAAAATTTAATAATCGTATCTTTATCTTTTACTCCATAAGGAACTCTTGCAGTATCTCCATAATAAATTATTTCATCAAAAAAATTCGCTTCATAAAGAGACTTTAAAACACTAAGTCCTCCTATACCGCTATCAAAAACTCCAATTTTCATTTTATATATCTTCTAGCACCTATATAACGTGATTTCCAATAAGAATTACTCAAACTAGCTTCTCTAGCTCCGCCTCTAGAAGAAAGGTGGATAAAATTACCTTTGCTTGTATAAATTCCTACGTGCATACCATTTGGTCCTCTACCTGTTCTAAAAAACACTAAATCTCCAGCTTTTAAGCGAGACTTAGAAACCCTTATACCTGAATTTAATTGAGTGACAGTTGTTCTTGGAATTTTTGCATTAAATTCCAATAAAGCTTTTTGCGTAAATGCTGAACAATCAGCACCTCTTTTAGTATTGCCTCCTAAAACATAAGGAGTTTTCCTCCATTCATAAGCAATGGATTTTAATTTGGATTCTACATTAGAATAGTGATGATTTGGTTTTCCCATAAAAGCAAAATTAGGATAAAAACTACAACCTGTAATAAAAAATAAAGCTAAAAAAATAAAAAAAAGTTGTCTCATTTATTTCTCCTTTTTTTTAAGCGCGATTTGCAAAAAATCTAAGATAAATAAAACCCCAAATTCCAGAACAAAATGAAGCAATCAAAATAGCAAGATTATCTGCATAATGAAATATATCGCTTACCTCATAAGCCAAACCATCGATAAACAAACTCATGGTAAAGCCGATACCTGTTAAAATACAAACTCCATAAAGTTGTTTTAAATTTGATCCTTGAGGCAAATGGGCTAATTTAAATTTTATAGCAAAATAAGAAAAGACAAAAACCCCTAATTGTTTTCCTATAAAAAGTCCAAAAAATATTCCTATACTCACCCCAGAAAACATAGCTTTTAAATCTATATTTGATAAATTTACCCCAGCGTTTGCGAAAGCAAATAAAGGCAAAATAACAAAGGTGAGCCAAAATTTTAAACTCTCATAAATATCTTCTAAAAAAGGTTTACCTTCTTTAGTAGACATAGGAATAAAAAAAGCTGTGATAATCCCTGCTAAAGTAGCATGTACTCCGCTCTTTAAAACACTGATCCAAAGAATTAACGAACAAATAAAATAAAAAGATTTGCGCGTAATATTAAAAATATTAAGCATAAACATTATAAAAATAACAATTGCAGCAATGATAAAAGCAAAAATAGAAAGTTTGGTAGTATAAAAAATTGCGATAATTAAAATAGCTCCCACATCATCAAAAATTGCCAAAGAAAGTAAAAAAAATTTCAAACTTGATGGAATATACTTTCCGCACATCATCAATATAGCCAAAGCAAAAGCTGTATCTGTAGCTGTTGGGATAGCCCAACCTTTAAGGGTATACATATCTCCTAAATTAACCAAAGTGAAAAATAAAGCAGGGATTAATATACCCCCTAAAGCTGCTATAAAAGGCAATACTATATTTTTAGGATTTTTAAAATCCCCATGTAAAAATTCTTTTTTAAGCTCAAGACCTATTGCAAAGAAAAAAATCGAAATAAGTCCATCATTAACCCAAAGTAAAAAAGGCTTATTAAGCTCAAATTCACCAACGCTAAATCCTACTTTTAAATTAAGAAGACTACGATAATGCTCACTAAAAAATCCATTTTGAATCAATAAAGCAAGTAAAGTAGAAATAATAAGCAAAATTCCACCAAAAACTTCGCTTGAAATAAGAGTTTTTAATTTTTGAAATACACCATTCATTTGATTATCTTAAGATATATAAAGCCGATTAAAGCACTGATAAAACTCGCTAATAAAATAGCTAATTTATCTGCATGTTCAAAAATATCACTATTTTTATAAGCCAAACCATCGATAAACAAACTCATGGTAAAGCCGATACCTGTTAAAATACAAACTCCATAAAATTTAGAATATTTTATATTTTCAGGAAGTTTTGCAAGTTTTAATTTAATAGCAAGATAGCAAAAAGAAAAAAC
Organism: Campylobacter sp. W0018; assembly: GCA_020135845.1. GTDB lineage: Bacteria > Campylobacterota > Campylobacteria > Campylobacterales > Campylobacteraceae > Campylobacter_D. The sequence continues at coordinate 22,195 of JACHTQ010000009.1, forward strand.
TCCTAATTGTTTTCCTAAAAATAAACCTAACATAATCCCAAGACTTACAGGTGAAAATAAAATACTTATATCCATATCTTTAATATCAACCCCTGCGTTTGCGAAAGCAAATAAAGGTAAAATAAAATAAATCACCCAAGGATTTAAATCCTTTAAAACTTTATGCAAATAAGGTTTTTTATCGGGTGTATCTAAAGGTATAAATAAAGCTATAATCACTCCTGCTAAAGTAGCATGTACTCCGCTTTTAAGCATTGCTACCCATAAAATCACTCCAATTAAAACGTATAAAGACAGATGGGTAAAATGAAAGTAATTTAACATAAATAAAACTAAAATACATAAAAAACAAATCACAATAGCTAAAAATGAAAGCTGATCAGTATAAAATAATGCAATAATAATAATCGCACCTAAATCATCAAAAATCGCCAAAGAAAGTAAAAATAATTTTAAACTCGTTGGAATTTTATTTCCTAAAAGCATTAAAATTCCCACTGCAAACGCTATATCCGTGGCTGTTGGGATAGCCCAACCTTGCATAGCAAAATCATGAGAATGATTGATTAAAGTAAAAATCAAAGCGGGAAAAACCATACCTCCTAAAGCTCCAAATAAAGGTAAAGAAACTGATTTTATATTTTTAAGTTGTCCGCGTAAAATTTCATATTTTAACTCAAGGCCGATACAAAGAAAAAATATAGCGATCAATCCATCATTGATCCAAAGTTCTAAAGGTTTTGCGATTTTAAAATTCTCAAAACCTATTGTTAAATTTGCATGAAATATGTCCGTATAATAAAATCCAAAAGAAGAATTTTTAAACAATAAAGCTAAAAGAGTGAAAAATATAAGTAAAATTCCAGGAAAAGTTTCACTTAAAATTATTTTTTTAATCGCGCGCATTTATAACCAAACCAATAAATTTATTTTCGCGATTATAACTAAAAAATACTAAAGAAACAATTATTTGCGAATAATTTATTAGGATACAAACTTTTGCATCCTAAATTGTCAGATATTAAGCATAAATATCTAAACCACTAGAGCTAGAAGCTTGTGGAGCGGAGGCTTCAGAGACATTCTCCATACCCTCAATAAGCTTACTCATTAATGTTTCATTTGTATCCATAGATTTCTTTAATACTGAGGTATTAACTGCTGTTAATAAGTTTGCATTACTCATGGTTGCATCTGAAATCATAACATCCTCCTTGTTTTGATGTAGTCTTATAAAAGACATTTAAATAATATCGGAAATATTTTTGAAAAATTAATATCTAATTTTTTGAATATTTTAAAATTTGCAATAAAATATTTATTTAAATTATTTTTTAGTCTTATTTAAGATTATTGGTAATATACTATATTATTTTTTATTGATAATAAATATTATTTTTATAAAAATATAATTTTATTTGGAGTAAACCACAATGAAAATTTTTAAAATAATACTTTTTTATTTTTTATTTTTTTCCACAACGACTGTTTTTGCTAAAGTTGATGATTATATAGCTGAAAAAAATATTATTAAAAATACTCTTGAACAAAGTTTAGATTTATATAAAAAAGGCGATAGTGAGCAAGCAAAAAAACTAAGCGAAGATGCTTATTTTCAACATTTTGAAAATATGGAAGGTCCTATAGGTAGAAATATAGGTCGAAAAGCTATCACTATGGAACGTAAATTCATCAATTTACGTCGTATGTATAAGGAAAAAGCCCCTTTAGATCAAATCAACGCACTCATTGAAAGTCTTTATTATGACTTAGATGAAGTGGCTCCAATTTTACAAAATGGATATAGGTTAAAAGCAGAGGCTAGTCAAACTAATTACGATAAAGCAGCGGCTGAAAAATCAAGTTTAGAGGCCAATGCTAAAAGAGAAGCTGAAGCTGAAGCTTTAATCGCACAAATTACAGGTGTTAAACCCAACTCAAACAATAGTTCCAATATGCAAAATAATTTATCAAGCTTAAAAACCAATGATATCAATTCCGATCTTCAAGCAGCAGCCTCTATGGACGCAAGATTGCAATTTATTCTTGATAATATTTCGACTAAATTTACCCTTGCTGCAAATGCTTTTAAAAATGGAAATTATGATGAGAGTAAAAATTTATTAAACGATGCCTTATTTAATGATTATCGTAATACAAAAGTTGAAATTCTAATCAATAAATTTACCAAGGCCGGAAATGATCAAAAATTCCAACAAGTTCTAAGAACCTTAATACGTGAAATTCATGATAAAAAACTTGATGAAAAAAAATTAAGAGATGGTTTAGATTATATAGAACAACAGCTTTTTGATACATTTTTACAAATTCCAAATTCAGAACTTTCAAAATTAAAACTAAAAGGTTTCAATGATAAAAATCAAGGAAAAGATTACGCTAAAGTCGGAGATGATATCAAACTTGCCTTAAATGAAATTTTAAATAATTATGATGGTTTTAATATTTCAGCTATCAATGATTTGCAAAATACCTATTTAGATATTTTTGAAGCCAGTGGAATGGAAAATAAAATAGGTGCCGTTGATAGCAATTTGAAATTAAAAATTGAAAGTTTATTTTCTCAAAGCGTTGCATTAATCAAAAATAACGCCGATAAAAAAGAGCTTAAAGCTACTTTTGATGAATTAGAAAATTTCATCCAACAAGGTATAGATAAAATTCAAGATTCTACGCCTTATTCTCTTTTTATATGGGCTTTAGGAATTATCATGCGCGAAGGATTGGAAGCTTTAATTATCGTTGTTGCTATCGTATCTTATCTTGTTCAAAGTGGTAATAAAAATCGCCTCAATATAGCCTATAGCGCACTTTTTACCGGAATCATACTCAGCTTTATTACAGCTTTTGCTGTCTCTTGGCTTTTTAAAGAAAATGCGGGGCAAAGTAGAGAACTTATAGAAGGCATTACGATGCTTATAGCGGTTCTTTTATTATTTTATGTTGGATTTTGGCTACTTTCAAATGCACAAAATAAAAAATGGGCTAGTTTTATCAAACAAGGTGCAATTGATGCTATTTCAAACAATAGCGCAAAAACGCTTTGGATCACTGTTTTTTTAGCTGTTTATAGAGAAGGTGCTGAAACGGTTCTATTTTATCAAGCTTTACTTTTTGATGCAAAAACCAGCACGGATTTAACTGCTATATTTGGAGGACTTGGACTTGGAATTTTAATTTTAATTGTTTTATATTTCCTTTTAAAAGCAGGAGCTATTCGTATCCCTGTTAAGCAATTTTTCTATATCACCTCTTATATAATCTTTTATATGGTATTTGTTTTTACGGGTAAGGGTATAGCAGAACTTATAGAAGGAAAAATCATCCTTCCTAGTTTAGTTCCTATGAATTTTGAACCAATACTATGGCTTGGAATTTATCCTTACTATGAAACTTTAATACCTCAATTTATAGTATTAATTTTACTGATTATTGGTATTTTAATCACGAAACAAATTTCAAAAAAAGGAGTAAAATGAAAAAAATTTTATCAAGCATCGCTATAGCAGCGATTGCAAGTATCAATCTTTTTGCAGGCGAAGTGCCAATTGGCGATCCAAAAGAATTAAACGGGATGGAAATAGCAGCTGTTTATCTTCAACCAATCGAAATGGAACCAAGAGGAATTGATCTTGCGGCTTCATTAGCAGATATTCACTTAGAAGCGGATATTCATGCGACTAAAAATAATCCTAATGGCTTTCCTGAAGGATTTTGGATGCCTTATCTAACCATAGCTTATGAACTTAAAAATACGGATACTGGAGCCATTAAACGTGGAACTTTAATGCCTATGGTTGCAGATGATGGTCCTCATTATGGTGCCAATATCGCTATGGAAAAAGACAAAAAAGGTGGTTTTGGAGTGGGTAATTATGAACTCACTTTTTATATTTCAAATCCTGAAAAACAAGGATTTGGACGCCACGTTGATGAAGAAACGGGTGTAGGTAAATGGTTTGAACCTTTTAAGGTTGATTATAAATTTAAATACACTGGCACACCTAAATAATTTATAAAAATTTTTAGAAATTCTATATCAAGAATTTCTAAAAACAATTCTTAGCTTATTTTGATATCTTAGATAAAATCTTTTTATAAAATTAATTTATTTTTTACACTTGTTAAAGTTTTTTATGTAATAATAACTCTTATCAATATAAAAAAAGTGAAAGATTATGAGTATATATTTTGTCAATTTTATTTCTAATATTTTACCTTTAAGTATTTTAGTAGCTTTTATAAATCCTGATAAAAAATACATTATAAAAAGCTTTATAGCCGTTTTTTTGGGATTTTTATTTGGCTATTTTGCGTTTTTCATATCTGCACAGTTTTTAAAGACTGATAATTTGATATTTAATTTCAATTTTATTTTTATAGCTTCTTTACTCATAAGTTTTCTATTTTATTTTTGGGAAAAAATTAAAATTTTAAACCTAACATTATCGGCTATTTTAAGTTTTTGCATAGCTTTAAATTATTATTACATCAATCAAGATTTGCCTATATTTAGCAATTCTTTATTGGATAGTCAAACAATTACATCTTTGGGTTTTATATTCTTAGCTTTCATTATTTGTGTTTTAATCTTTTTCTTTTTAAGATGGCAAAAAATAATCAATAAAAAAGCAAGTTTTATTGTCTTTTGTATTGTTATCTTTGTAGAAATGGATCGTGCTTTAGCTAATATTTTACTCACTTTGATGAGAAATTCTATCATCGATACTGAAACTTTTTTGGTTAGTTTTGTTGGAAAAAGCAATTATTTTGGCACTTTTAAAATTTATCTTTATATTATTTTAATCCTTGTTCTTGCTTTTTTAAGTTTAAAAATTCGCCAAAACAATATCAATAAGCGTGCGATTTTAGATATTAAGTATCGCAAAGATAAGGCAAAAAATCATCTAATCAATTCTTATTTTTCAAGCGTTTTTATAAGCTGTATGATTAGTTTTTGTATTGTTTTGTATTTTTTCATGATTAGTTCTAAACCTTTGGTTATAGATGAACCTAAAGAAATTTTACCCAACGCTGAGGGCAAATTTATCTTTGATGTAGCTCTTTTAAGAGATAATAAACTCCATAGATTTGCCTATGTAACAGCTGAAGGTAAGGTTGTAAGATTTTTTCTAATCAATAAAAGAGAAGATAGAGACTCTCCTGTTGCTGTTTTTGATGCTTGTATGATTTGTGGGGATATGGGTTATATTAAAAAAGATGGAGAATTAATCTGTATTTCTTGTAATGTCCGTATTTTTTTACCAAGCGTAGGTAAATCAGGCGGTTGCAATCCTATTCCTTTAAAATATACTTATGATGGTAAAAATATTATTATTGATGTAAAAGATGTCATTGCCGGATCTAATTATTTTAATCAAATCAAAGAAATTCAAGTTAGTGATCCTGTTTCAAAAGATAAGCTAATTAACATAAAAGCACCTTTTTCTTATAGCTATAAAGGAATTACTTATTATTTTATCAATGAAAAAAACTATGGAGAATTTAAAAAAGATCCTTTAAAATTTATTCAGGATACAGAAGCTAAATTTTTAATCCAAAGGAGAAGCGATGTTAGCTAAAATAATCCTTAGTTCTATTTTTAAAAACAAAATTCAAAAATTTCTAGCCTTTCTTACCTGTTTTTTAGCCACTCTTTTGCTTTGTATTATGCTAAATATTACTTTAAGTATAGGCAATGAAGTCACAGAACAACTAAAAAGTTATGGATCAAATATACTGGTTTTGCCTAAAGGCTCTAACTTAAATATTGAAATAGGCAATGAAATTTATGAACCCTTAAAAAACAAAAACTATCTTGAAGAAAAAAATTTATATATGATTAAAGATATTTATTGGCGAAATAACATCACTGCTCTAGCCCCATTTTTAGATGGCAAAATCAATATTCAAAATGATGATAAGACTATAAAAACTTTATTATATGGAACTTATTTTAGTAAAGCGATTAAAATAAAAGATGATGATGATTTTGTAACAGGAATTCAAACCCTTTATCCTTATCTTAAAGTAGAAGGAAAATGGGCAAAAGATGATAGCAATGAAATTATGCTTGGTGAAGATTTGGCTAAAAATTCCAAACTAAAAATAGGACAAAATATAACACTCTTTGGAGAAAATAATATTTCAAAAGAAGTTAAAATTGTAGGAATTTTATTACATACAAATCCTAAAATGTCAAATAAAATCATCGCTCCCTTGCATCTTGCCCAAGAATTACTCAACAAACAAGGGCTTTATTCAAGTGCTGAAGTTAGAGCTTTTACTATACCAGAATCCACACTTTCTGAAAAAGTACGCCGCTTAGGAGAAGAAAAACTCGATCAAGTTGAATACGATAAATGGTATTGTTCTGCTTATGTAGGTTCTATTGCTAGCCAAATCAAAGATGGATTACCAGGATCTGATGTAAAAGTGCTAAATGCTATAAGCGATGCCCAAAATTTAATCGTTAAAAAAATTCAATCTCTAATGTCAATCACCTGCATTATTTGCATTATCATTTCAAGCATAGCTATTTCAAGCCTTATGAATTCAGAAATTCATCGTAGAAAAAAAGAAATAGGTCTTTTAAAAGTCCTTGGGGCTAATACTTTTCAAATTTATTTGATCTTTTCAAGCGAAAATTTAATTGTATCTTTTATTGCTGCAATTTTTGGATTTGTATTTGGCATAGGAGTTTCAGAAATCATCAGTCTTAACATTTTTGGTTATTTTATCGATATTGCTTTTATCGCTTTACCTTTAAGTCTTATTTTTGCTGGCTTAATAGCTATAATTGGCTGCTTGATTCCTATAAGAAATATTTCCAATTTTTCTCCAGTAGAGGTGCTTTATGGAAAATAGATTTTTTCTAAATGAAATTTTTAAAAGTCTTAGTTTTTCTTATCAAAGACTTTTTATCATCATTTTATCCATTTTCATAGGTGCCTTGACTTGTTCAGCATTTTTGAATATCTATTTTGACATAGATACAAAACTCTCTAAAGAACTCAAAGCTTACGGGGCAAATGTCATTATAAGCTCTAAAAATATTGATGAAAATTTTATCTCTAACACTAAATATGAGGAAATCAAACAGAAATTAAAAGCTAGGGCTTTAACTCCATTTTTATACGAATTTTTAAATTTAGGCAGCACAAGTGCGGTTGTTTTGGGGACAGATTTTAAAGCCTTAAGACTGACTAAACCTTTTTTAGAGATAAAAGACGGGAGCTTTTCTTTAAGAGATTTTAGTGATAATTCTGTTTTTTTAGGTATTAATCTAGCCAAACAATTAGATCTTAAAGTAGGAAATGAACTGCAAATTTATAATCCAAACAATGGAAAAAATGTTAAGTTAATCATAAAGGCTATATTTTCAAGCAATGATGAATTTGATAGCATAGCCTTAGCGTCTTTAAATGTGATTCAAAATTTAAGCGATACTCAAGGCATTAATTATGCTAATGCTATAGTCGATGGTGATTTTCAAAGCGTTTGGAATAAAACTCAAGCCATTAGCGATCACACCATCAACGCTAAACCCATATCATCAGTATCTTTAAGTGAAAATTTAGTTCTTAAAAAAATAAAAACCTTAATGTTTTTAATCGTCATTATTGTTTTAATCATCGTCACAACCAGTGTTAATACCACGCTAAGCTCTATTATATTTTCTAGAAAAAAAGAAATTGCTTTGCGCTTAGCCTTAGGAGCTAAAAAGAGCGAAATTTTTAAATTTTTTGCAAGTGAGTGTTTTATTGTAAGCTTAGTAGCAAGTATCATAGGGGCATTTTGTGGAATATTTTTAGCTAATATTTTTGGTTATTTAATTTTTAATTCCAGTATTGACTTTAGATTTAAAGCAGTATTAATATCCATCATTATTTCTTTGGCTTTCGCTTTTTTTGCTGCTTTTTTACCTATAAAAAAGGCTTTAAAAATTAATATTTGTGATAATTTGAAAGGTGATTAAAATGAAAGAATTAATAAAAATAACAAATCTTAGTAAAAATTTTGGCAAAGTTAAGGCTTTAAATAATATTAATTTAAATGTTTATCAAGGAGAATGGCTTGCCATTATGGGACCATCAGGAAGTGGCAAATCCACACTTTTAAATATTTTATCCTTAATGGACACCCCAAGCAGTGGTCAATATATCTTAGATGGGCAAAATTTAGAACAAATTCAAGAAGAGCAAAAAATACAATTACGCAGAGAGAAAATAGGACTTATATTTCAGCAATTTCACCTTATCCCTTATCTAAATGCTTTAGAAAATGTGATGCTTTCTCAATATTATCACTCTTGCATTGATGAAGAAGATGCAAAAATGATGCTTGAAAAAGTCGGTCTTTCACATCGTTTAAATCACCTTCCTAATCAACTAAGCGGAGGAGAGCAACAAAGAGTTTGTATTGCAAGATCTTTGATTAACAATCCTGAAATTTTACTTGCGGACGAACCCACAGGAAATTTAGATGAAGCCAATGAAGAAATCGTTCTTCAAACCCTAAAAAAACTCAAAAATGAAGGAAAAACCATTGTCTTAATCACCCATAATCCAGATTTAGCTAAATTTGCTGATAGAACTATACGCTTACATCATGGGGCTTTAAAATGAAATTTTTATATATTTTTATAGCTCTATTTTTACTCAATGCGTGTTCTTTTGAAAATCATAAAAAAAGCACGAAAATAGGAGAAATGGCTGCAGAAATTTCAGCTAAAAATCTTTTAGGAAATGAGATTAAATTAAACAATGATAAAAATCCTTTAAAAGTATTAGTTTTTTTTCAAAATGGTTGCTCTTCTTGCTTAAAAGAACTGCCTTATTTGGATGAATTTGCACAAAATTATCCAGATAAAATTAGCATTTATGCGATCAATTCAGCCAATGATATACAAACCATACAATCTTTAGCAAAAAAATTTGATTTTAAAAAGGTTAAAATTTTAAAAGATGATCTTAAAATAACGCAAGATAGATATGCCATATTTGCAACTCCAACAACTATAATCATTAAAGATGGGATTATAAAAGATAGAATTTTAGGAGAAACACCTTGGAAAAATTTAAAGTCCAAGCTTATTTCATTGCTTTAATCACAGCTTTATTTTTTATAGCTTGCAGTGATGGAGAAAATTTTAAAAGCTTAGATCATAAAAATTATAATTTTTCCTACAATGGTTTTGAGAAAACATTAAAACTTAATCAAAAAGATGAAAATTTTGCCTTGGTATTTTTTACCAAAGATTGTGGAGTATGTAAAGAACAAATCAAAATTTTACAACAATTAATCCAAAATTATAATTTTAATGTTTTTGTGATTTTAGGAGATGCAAAGAATTTAGATGATGCAAAAAATTGGGCAAAAGAAAAAGGCTTAACTCAATTAACTTTATTTTATGAAAAAAATGCAGCCAAATATCTTTCAGATTCCATAGGTAGTATTTATGGAGTTCCTGTAATTAGTTTTTTTGAGTCAGGAAAAATGAATAAAAAATTTATAGGATTAACACCTTATCATATACTTGAAAATGAAGTTAAAAGGATAAAAAACTAATCTTATCCTTTTTTTAAATAATTAGAGTTTTTGATCTCCTAAAAAATAGCCATAAATTTCATAACTTCCATCTTTTTTCATTAAAATGACGGGATATTTTTCATTGTAACCTTGTTCCATTCCAGGGCTTCCTTGTGGCATTCCAGGGGCTGAAATTCCTATAACGTCTTTTGGTTTATTTTCAAGGAGCCAAGCTACAGCGCTTTCAGGAACATGTCCTTCAACAACATAACCTTCAATAATTCCTGTATGGCAGCTTTGATATTCATTTTTGATACCGTATTGATCTTTAATTTTTAGAAAATCATCTGTTTTATGCACATTTACACTATAGCCTTTTTTCTTCATATAAGCCGTCCAATAATCACAACACATGCAAGTAGGACTTTCATAAATTTCTAAATTTTTAGCTTGTAAAATAGAAGCACTTGCGACTACAACAAAAGCTGAAATTATTTTTTTCATTTTTCATCCTTTAAAGTTAAATCACTGCTTAAAAAGAGTTCTACAACCCGTTTTAAAATTTCTATATTCTCAACGTCGATAATATACCATAATTTTGCTTTAGGAAAGGGGAAATCTTTTTCATTATTTTTTAAAATTCTTTTCAAAAAATAAAATTGCTTAATATATAATACGTCATTGCAAATTAAAAATATAGGTTTATTATCTACATAAATACAATATTCTCCAAACATTTTTCTAGCATGAAAAGCATATTCATTTCCACAAAGTTTAAGTTGATCTAAAACAAAATCTTTAAAATTTTCACTGCTAGACACATAAATCCTTACTATAAAATCAATTTTTTGACCTAAGTGTTATAAAAAATATCCAATAAAATTTATTAAAGCTACAACTAAAAAATATGCCTCTCAAAAGTTGCTTTTTTCAGTTTTTCCATGTTTTTCTCTTAACTTTTTAATCTCTTCTAAAAGCATAAATTTAAGCTCCTTAAGCCCTGTTTTTTCAAGACTTGAAACCTCTATTAAAAAACTTTGCGGATCTTTTATGCTTTTCAAATAATCTTTTAAATTTACTATATTCTCTGCGATCTGTTTTGCAAAATCAACACCTAAATTCACGCTATCGCTTTTTGAAATCATGATACCAAATTCGCGTCCAAAAAGCTCTTTAGAAAATTTTTCAAGCTCAGTTCTTAGCACTATAAATTGCTCTTTTAAAGACATTTCTCTTAAAGGATCTAATACAAAAAGTAAAAAAGATGTTCTTTCTATATGCTTTAAAAAAGCAAGTCCTAAACCTTTACCTCCACTTGCGCCCTCGATAATACCAGGAATATCTGCCATCACAAAAGAATTATACTCATCCACATCAACAAGACCAAGTTTTGGCGTCAATGTGGTAAATTCATAATTCGCAATTTCAGGTTTTGCGTTTGAAACTACACTAATAAGAGTCGATTTTCCCACATTTGGAAAGCCCACAAGCCCTACATCAGCGATCAATTTAAGTTCAAGTCTTACTAAACGACTCTCTCCTTTTATACCAGGTTGTGCATAATCAGGACGTTGATTGGTTGCGTGTTTAAAATGAGTATTTCCAAGTCCTCCTTTGCCGCCTTTTAAAAATACTTCCCTTTGTCCTTCTTTGGTTAAATCAAGTAAAATTTCATTGCTTTGTGCGTCAATTACTTGTGTGCCTTCAGGAACAATGAGTTCTAAATTTTCACCCTTCTTTCCATTTTTATTACGCCCCATACCCGCTGCACCATTTTGCGCACGAAGTTCCTTTTTTCCTTTAAAATTAACAAGAGTATGAGTATTGTTATCACATATAAAAATAATATCTCCGCCATTTCCGCCATCGCCACCATCAGGACCACCCAATGGAACGTGCTTTTCACGACGAAAACTCACAGCACCTTTGCCTCCATCGCCTGAAGCTAAAGTAATCTTAACACTATCTATAAACATAAAAAACCTTAAAAATTTTAAAAAGAAGTATATCAAAAGAAAATAAAATTCAAAATAATTTTTACAATAGCTCAAAACTCTCATTAGCTTATTTTATATAAAAACTACTATAATTAAAAAATTTTAACATCGTCAAAAATTGATATTTTAGATTAAATATTGATATTAAGCTAAAAATATTATAGTAAAATTTGATTTTAAGTACTTTTTGAAATTTATAATCTTTAAAAATTAATTTGTTTGAAAAGATATCTAATTTTAAATTTTAGATAAAAAGTTAAGATTTTTCTAGGCAAAAGCCTAGAAATTTTAAGCAGGATAAACAGAAACTTTTTTTCTATCTTTATCTTTTCTTTCAAATTTAACAAAACCATCAATTAAAGCAAAGATAGTATGATCTTTTCCCATACCTACATTGTTACCTGCATGTGTTGCAGTTCCTCTTTGGCGAATGATAATATTTCCAGCTCTAACAAATTCGCCACCAAATTTTTTAACACCTAAACGACGACCAATAGAATCGCGATTATTTTGAGTTGAACCTTGACCTTTCTTGTGTGCCATTCTTTACTCCTTAAGCTTTAATATCTTTAACTATAACGCGAGTAAATTGTCTTCTAAAACCTCGTTTAAGTTTAGAATCTTTTCTGCGTCTTTTTTTATAAATTACAACTTTCCTATCTTTTCCGTGATTGATCACTTCTAAAACAACTTTTGCACCTGCTACGAAAGGCGCACCTACCTTAATATCTTTATCGCAAATTGCAAGTACTTCATTCACTTCGATAATAGCTTTGCTTTCAGCCTCAAAGTGATCTAGCTTTAACTCATCATTAACGCTAACTTTATACTGCTTTCCGCTGTGTTTCATAATAGCATACATTGCTTTTCCTTATAATTTGGTAAGTACCATAAAGCACCGATTAGGATTTAAAAGCTTTAATGGTTTAGAAAAACTTTAATTTTATAAAATTTTTCTTTAATATTTAATGAATTTAAAAGTTTGCAAATTAAAAAATCAAAACAACACTAAAATCCAAGATCAACCCCACCACCTTCATGAAGCTTATAGGTAGAATCTTTGCCTTTGTCTTGCTTATTTTCCTCTGATGTGTTGGCGTTAAAAAGAGAATTTTGTATATATTTTTGCATCATTAAAGCGATATTTTCCCAATACTTTTGCTCTTTTTGAACATCATGAGTAAGCATAAAATTCGCACTTAAAGTTTTTGACAATACCAACTCTCTTGTAGGATAAAATATAAGTTTAAAAGAGATATTGATCTGTAATTTTTTATCATTTTGATAAGTAATATAGCTATTTTGTTTAGATGTATCTAAAATTTTATACTCTAAAATATAATCCGTGCCTAAAACATTCCCTAACTTAGAGCTTTCATCGCTAGAACCTTGAGCACTTTCGATAAGTTTATCTTCGCTTTTAAAATCATTTTTTCTTTCTAAAAGAGTAAAATAAGCATCATTAGAAAAAATATCATTTAAAGCTTGAGTTAAATTTTCTCCCGATTTTCCATAATTTTCATCAAAAAGTATTAATTTTGGTTTTTGATCATTTTGATAAAGATATTTATAAGCTAAGATTTTAACCTCCCAACTTGTACCATTATTTTCAGCAGAAGTGATCTCATAACTATCAATACGCCCATTACTTACATTTTGAAGCGTATCTTTTGAATTTTGAACAATTTGCCCTAAGGCTGAAAATTTAACGTCAATACTTTTAATTTCTTGTCTTAAATTAAACTTTGAAATACCTTTAAGTTTAGATAAGGCATCGATTAAGGCGTTATTTAAAGCATCTTCTCTTGTTTGACCTGTCCCAACACCTTGCATAATCTTTTGAAATTTAGATCTTTGATGCGGAAGTGTTTTTAGGCTTTGAATATTGCTAAAATTAACATCTTCAGCAGGAGAATAATCATAAATAATCACATTTTTTTCATTTTGAGCTTTTACAATATTTTGATTTTCAGCCCAAAGCAAAGACAAAAAAGCTATTAAAATAAAAAAATTTTTCATTTTACCAAGTCACTGATTTACTTGTTCCTGTTTTATCGATTGTTTTTTCATCTTCCCAATAAGCAAGTCCTGAATTTAAATCTGTAAGTGTTAAATGAAAAAAATATTCCGCTTGTATATCGCCATTTCTAAGCTTAACAGTATCTTGACGAATTTTTCCGCTTAATGAAAAATTAGGGGCCACTAAAGTTCCTTTTTTAGAAATAGTATTTTGGTTAAATTCTTCATTATCCCGTAGTTCTCTTACGGCTTCACTCATCTCATCTCTAGCACCCCCTGCTGCAACGGCTGTAGTAAGGACAAATTTGCCTGATTTTCTAAGCGCTATAGTTATTTTGCTTATAAGTTTATCTGTATCGATTCTTTGAGGGGTATCATTAATGATTTTTCCGATAGCTATCACTTTTCTTTGACCTTGTGAAATATTAGCAAAAGCAGGATCTTTCAACATGCTTTCAATCATTTCTTGTGCCGTTTTTTCAAAATCTTCTCTATCAAGCCCTAAAGTTAAAGCATCTCCTTGTTTTTTTTGACTCGCATAACCATCAGTATAAACAGGCGCCCCACAAGCTGCAAGAAAAAAAGCTAAAAAAGCATGACAAGCCACTAAAAATAAATTTCTCATCTTAATTTCCTTTTTTTAATCTATTATACTTTGTTTAATTTTCAATTTTGTAAATTTCACTTGGGATTATTGGATTAAAAGATCTAACTAAAATCAATATATCTTTATTTTGATTCAAAGAATTAGAATATATTGCATTATTATTTTCATCTTGAATTTTAACAAAGCCATTATTATCGATCATTAAAATTTGAATATTTTTAGGTAAAAAATTCCAAATTCTCAAATCACTTCTCGTTGTCGCCGCAGTAAAAATATCCGTCGCAAAAGTCAAAATTCCACTTTGATCATTTTTTGCTACAGCCATGTTTAAACCTGTTTTAAAAAGGCTTGACATTAAAGATTTCATAATTTTAGCATTCAATTCTTCTTTAAATTCGCTAGCAATCACCTTATCAAAATCGAAAATTCTCACAGTTTGGTTTAAATTTTTACCATCAAAAACATTTAAATAAGCAAAGGATTCTTCTCTCTTTTTTAAAGTAGGCAAAGCCACACTTGCTGTTACGATATGCTGATCAAAAATAAAAGGCAAAGTAAGTGAAAATTCATCCAATGCAGGGCTTAAACCATTTTCATAAATGATGAAAATATGTTTTTTTAATTTTTGCGGATTTAAAGCCTTGGAGTATTGATCAAAAAGCTCAAATTCTCTTTGTATTTCTTTATCATTATTGTATGCTGCATAAACCTCTTTAAGCAAATCAGAAGCTTTTTGATAATCATGATCCATGAAAAAAAATACTGAAGAAATATAAGTTACATAAGCATTTGTATAGTTTTTTTGCGCATGAAATTCTTTAAAAAGATTATTGTATTGATTTGCAATGATTTTGAGATTTTGATCTATATTTTGTTTGAAATTCTCTTCTTCTTCCGCTTTTTTTCGCATCTGCTGAATTTGAATAGCAAAATATTCTTTAGCCATATCTTGCCTTGCTAAAGCGCGATTAAATTCCACTCTAGCATTTGAAAAATCTTTCAAACTCATGAAATTTAAACCCTTATAAACATTAACCATGGTTCGTTCATACCAAGCACCTTGATAATCATTAACACCATCGTTTATCAATGTAGAACTAATAAAATTTACACTCTTGTGAGCAATATTTTGTAAATCAACATCATATTTATAAGAATTTTCTACTTGATCAAAAATAGCATTGCTTAAATTAAAATCCTTACAATCTCTAGCAATATACGCTGTATTTAAGCCTTTAAAAATAGTGTCATCATCTTGATTGATCGCTTGTAGTTGTTTTTCAAAAAAATCCTGATCGCATTTTTTAGAAAATAATTCTTTTTGATAAAATAAATTTTGATCTTGATAAGTTGAGCAAGCACTCAAAATAAATATAATAAAAAATAATATTATTCGATACATTTAAAATAATCCAAAAAATAAAAATTATTCTAAACTATATCAAAAAATCAATAATAGCCTCTAAGGCTATTATTGATTACTTTAAAAAGCCAGCCGCAACAAAGCCTAAAGCTACCGAAATAGCAATAGCTAACACACCTGGTATAAAGAAAGAGTGATTAAAGATAAATTTACCTATTCTTGTTGTTCCTGTATCATCCATTTGCACAGCACCCAATAAAGTAGGATAAGTTGGCAAAACAAAAAGTGCAGAAACTGCAGCAAAACAAGCCACTAACATATAAGAATCATTCGGATTTGCAGCAGTGATACCCAAAGAAGTAATTACCACTGGAACAATAGCTTTAGCTGTAGCTGCTTGAGAATATAAAAGCATACTAGCAAAGAAAAATGCCACTGCAAGTGTTGCTGGAATTTGTTTTACCCAATTACTTGCTAAATCTGTGATTTCTTGTGTATGACCCGAAACAAAAGTATTTCCAAGCCAAGCAACACCAAAAACACAAACACAAGCTGTCATACCACTTTTAAAAACACTTGTATCCAAAATTTTTGCTGGATCTACTTTGCAAAACCAAGTGATCAAAGTAGCTGCTGTTAATAAAAAGCTCATAATAGCTGAATCTCTTGGAATAACAACAGGATCTATCCATCTAATATTACTAGAAATTGCTGTTGCGTATAAAACCACGCATAAGACTGTGATTAGAAAAATTCCAACTGAAAGTTTAGCACCTGGTTTATCTTGTGCTTGTAAAACCTCATTAGCATCTTTAACAAGTCCTACTTTTAAACGCTCTTGGTAAATTTTACTTTTACTAAGATCTAAAGGAGTAATGATACTAACTATAAACGCTGTTAAAATACAAGCGATAAAGGTTGTACTGATCCAAATTCCCAATAGTGTTGGATAATTCCATCCAAATTGTTCTAAAACTCCACTCATATAAACAACAGCAGCACTAACAGGAGATGCGGTAATACCTATTTGAGAAGCAACCACCATTAAAGAAAGCGGGACTGAAGGTTTGATATTTTGAGATTTTGCAACATCAACAACTACAGGCATTAAAGAAAACACAGCATTACCTGTTCCTGCTAAAAGAGTTAAGAGCCATCCGCAAATTGGAGCTAAATAATTGATGAATTTTGGATGCTTTCTTAAAAATCTCTCGGTTAATCTTACCATATAATCAAGACCACCAGCTTGTTGCATCGCAGAAATTGCTGCAATAGCTGCAGCAATAATTAAAATAACATCCCAAGGAATACTACCTGGCTTCATGCCTAAAGCAAGTCCTAAAATAACAACCCCTATGCCTCCTGCATAGCCTATAGCTATACCTCCTAGACGAATTCCTATAAAAATAGAACCCAAAAAGACAACTATTTGTAAAATCAACTCCACACTCATAATAAAACCTTTTATTTTTCAATACGCGGATTTAGCATATTTTCAGGAGTTAAATATTCATCTAGTTTTTCTTTGGTTAACAAGCCCCTTTCTAAAACTATATCAGCAACGTTTTTTCCAGTTTGTAAAGCTTCTTTTGCAACTGATGCTGAATTTTCATATCCTATATAAGGATTTAAAGCAGTAACTAAACAAACAGAATTTAACATAGTTTCTTTACATTTTTCTGGATTAGCTGTTAAATGCTTGATTGCTTTGTTAGCTAAAGTTAGCATTGCATTTTCTAAAAGAACTAAAGAATTAAATAAAGCATAAGCAATTCCTGGCTCAAACGCATTAAGTTCAAATTCTCCTCTTTCTGAGCAAAGCATTATGGTTACATCATTGCCTATAACTTCATAACAAGCTTCTCCAACTACTTCAGGAATTACAGGATTTACCTTACCTGGCATGATAGAACTACCTGGTTGCATTTGAGGTAAATTAACTTCACCCAAACCACATCTTGGGCCTGAATTCATTAATCTTATATCATTAGCAATTTTAGAAAGTCTAACCGCAGCAGTTTTTAAAGCTCCGCTTACATGGACAAAATCAGCTGTATCTTGAGTCGCCGCTATAAAATCCTCTGCCGGTCTAAAAGTAGAACCTGTTATATCACTTAAATATTTTTCAACCAAATCTTTATAATCAGGATGACAGCAAATTCCTGTGCCGATCGCTGTTGCTCCTAAATTTAAATAAGTCATTGATTCTCTTGCTTTGGTAATTTTTTCTATATCGCTTTTTAAATAGCTTGCAAAAGCATTAAAAGTATTTCCTAAAGTTGTTGGAACAGCATCTTCAAGCTCTGTTCTACCAATTTTTAAGATATCTTTCCATTCTTTTGCTTTAATTTCTAATTCATTTTTTAATACTTCCATAGCCTTAAGCAAATCGCCCATTTTAGCATGAACTGCAACTTTTATAGAGCTTGGATAAGCATCATTGGTTGATTGGCCAAAATTTGTATTGTCATTTGGATGAAGATATTGATATTCACCTTTTTTATGTCCCATCATTTCAAGAGCAACATTAGTAATCACTTCATTAGCATTCATATTTGTACTTGTTCCAGCACCACCTTGAACCATATCCACTACAAATTGATCTAAAAACTCACCATTTATAATTCTGTCACAAGCTTTAACTATATAATCAGCCCTATCAGCTGGAACCATTCCCAAATCTTTATTAGCTAAAGCTGCTGCTTTTTTAACTTGTGCAAAAGCTTTTACAAAAAACGGATATTCTTTTAGAGCCCTGCCACTCATTTTAAAATTTTCTAAAGCCCTACAAGTTTGCACTCCGTAATATACATCATCAGGAATTTCTAATTCTCCTATAAAATCATGTTCTTTTCTTGTTCCCATTATAGACCTTTCATAAATAATTTGTATTTTTAATGCAAACACTAAAAATCTTCGTAGATAAGTATATTCCTATTTTAGTTAATATTTAGTTAATATTATTAATATTTATTCAAGTAAAACTAAATAAAAAGATTAAAATATATCTATAGAAAATAAATTTTTGTTATAATTTCACTATAAATATAAAACTTTGGATTATTATAGTATGGAAGAAATAATTATTGATTTAAACAATATTAAAATAAATGAAGATTGGAAAAATTTTTTAAAGGAAGAATTTTTAAAACCTTATTTTTTAGAAATTAAAAAAAAATATATTCATGCCTTAGAAAATAAAAAAACAATTTATCCACCAGCAAATTTAACTTTTAATGCCTTTAATCTTACCCCTTTAAAGGATTTAAAAGTAATCATTTTAGGGCAAGATCCTTACCATCAAGAAGGTCAAGCAATGGGACTTAGTTTTTCAGTTCCCAAAGGAATTAGAATTCCACCAAGCCTAGCTAATATTTATAAAGAGCTTTATAATGATTTAAAAATTCAACCTGCAAAAGATGGAGATTTGAGTTTTTGGGCAAAACAAGGGGTTTTGCTTTTAAATTCTATTCTTAGTGTTGAAGCTGGAAAACCTGCAAGCCATAGTACTTGGGGTTGGCAAGAATTTAGCGATGCTATTATATCTAAACTTAGCAAAGAAAAAACGGGACTTATTTTTATACTTTGGGGAAATTTTGCAAAGTCTAAAAAAAATCTTATTGATATAAAAAAACATTTTATATTAGAAGCGGCTCATCCTAGTCCATTAGCTAGAACAGGCTTTTTAGGTTGCAAACATTTTTCAAAAGTTAATGAAATTTTAAAAAGTTTAGGAAAAGATATTATAAACTGGGATTTAAAATAATTTTTCTAAAAAGCTGACTTTAATCAGCTTTTTAGATTGCAATATTTTTAAAAGATTTATTAACTATATCGGTTTATTTTTAAATTAATTTAGTTTTTGATAAAAAATAAAAAATTAATTTAAATTATTTAATAAAAAGCAATACTGATTAATACGATAAAATATACAAAGATTAAAAAAAATATTTTTAAATATAAAAAATCATTTTATTATGTTTATATTTTATTAAAAGTAAAAAAATCTATATGTTACAAAAATACACAAAATTTTTAATAACTCATAAACTTTAACCCCTATTTAATTTCTTGCAAATCTATTTTTAAAAAATTTGATACAATGGATACAGTGCATATAAAAAATTTAAGGAGAAAATATTAAATGTGGCAACAAATTTATGACCCGATGAATAATATTTGGCTAAGTGCTTTAATAGCATTTTTACCAATTCTTTGTTTTTTAGTTTGTCTGGTTTTTTTCAAACTTAAAGGTTTTCAAGCTGGATTTTTAACCGTTATTGCAGCATCTTTGGTGGCTTTATTTGCATATAAAATGCCTTGGAATTTGGTTGGAGCAAGCTTTATTCAAGGCTTTATCAATGGTATGTGGCCTATCGCTTGGATCATCATTGCAGCGATTTTTCTTTACAAACTTTCGATCAAATCAGGTTCTTTTGAAATTATCAAAAAAAGCGTTATGAGTATCACTCCAGATCACAGAATGCAAGTAATCTTAATCGGATTTTGTTTTGGATCATTTTTGGAAGGTGCAATAGGATTTGGCGGACCAATTGCTATTACTGCAGCTCTTTTGGTTGGACTTGGTTTTAAACCATTGCAAGCAGCTGGACTTTGTCTTATAGCCAATACTGCGCCTGTAGCATTTGGGGCTGTTGGAATTCCCGTTATTGCAATGTGCGATTTGGTTAAAATTGAAAGTCAATCTGTTTCAGCTATGATAGGTAGAATGCTCATACCTCTTAGTTTTATTGTGCCTTTTTTTGTTGTATTTTTAATGAATGGTTTAAAAGGTGTTAAAGAAACTTTTCCTGCAGTTTTTGTTGCAGCAGCAAGCTTTACCCTTACTCAATATCTTAGTTCCAACTATTTAGGTGCAGAACTTCCAAGCATTATTTCCGCTGTTGCTTCTTTAGCTATTACAACTTTATTTTTAAAATTTTGGAAAATAAAAAATATTTACCGCGTTGATAGAGAAACTAATTTTCAAACCAATGATAATCTTAACCTTTCTTCGGTATTGAAAGCTTGGGCTCCATTTATCTTACTTATAGTTTGTATAATTTTTTGGACTCAACCTTGGTTTAAAAATCTTTTTGGAAAAGATGGAATTTTTGCCTTTACTAGCATCACTATTGCATTTAACAATATCACTCAAGGAATACTTAGTCCTTCTATCGTTGATGCAAGCGTTCTTAAGCCAGTTAGTTTAAATTTGGGCATAGATTTTATCAATGGAAAAACCGTAGCTCAGGCAGGAACTGCTATTTTGTTTGCAGCATTTTTAACTATTTTTATTTTAAAAATCAAAGCAAGTGATGCTGCTGAATGTTTTGGGGCAACTTTAAAAGAAATGGCTATTCCTTGCCTTACTATAGGTCTTGTAGTGGCTTTTGCTTTTATTTCTAAAAATAGCGGTATGAGTGCGACCTTGGGTCTTGCATTTGCACACACAGGCGATATATTCTCCTTCTTCTCACCTGCTATAGGCTGGATAGGAGTATTCTTAACAGGATCTGATACAAGTGCTAATTTACTTTTTGGGACTTTACAGCAAGCAACCGCTCAAAAACTTGGAGTTAATGAAGTTTTATTTTTAGCAGCAAACTCTGTAGGTGGAGTTGTTGGAAAAATGATAAGCCCTCAAAGTATAGCCGTAGCTTGTGCAGCCGTTGGATTAGTAGGAAGAGAATCTGAACTTTTCAAATTTACTCTTAAATATTCTATAGCTTTTATTATTTTAGTGGGAATTTGGACTTGTTTTATCGCTTTCTTCTTGCAAGGTATCATTCCTAGTGTTGTTTTAAAATAGTAATTATTGAAAGGTAAATTTAATGAAAAAAGTATATTTTTATGCAACTTGCTTAGGTACAGCAGCTATGCAAGATACAATTTTAAATGCTTTAAAACTTTTACGTTTAGAAGGAGTTGAGGTTATATTCAAAAAGAAACAAACTTGTTGCTCTCAACCTTCTTTTAATTCGGGTTATTTTAAAGAGAGTAAAGAGATTGCAATGTATAATGTAAATCTCTTTGATGAACCTTATCCTATAGTTGTGCCAAGTGGATCTTGTGCTGGTATGATGGCTCATGATTATCTAGAACTATTTAAAAATGATCCCCAATTTGAAAAAGTAAAAAATTTCAGCGAAAGGGTGATAGAACTTTCTCAATATCTTGATAAAGTTCTAAATGTAAATTATGAAGACAAGGGTGAGCCTGTAAAAATAACTTGGCATTCAAATTGTCATGCTTTAAGAGTTCAAAAAAGTATAGATGCAAATAAAAACTTAATCAAAAGACTTAAAAATGTTGAGCTTGTGCCTTTAACTTATGAAGAAGAATGCTGTGGATTTGGTGGGACTTTTTGCATAAAAGAACCTGAAATTTCAAACGCTATGGCACAAAGCAAAATTAAAGATATCCAAAATACAGGAGTAAAATATTTAGTCAGTGCTGATGGAGGCTGTTTGCTTAATTTAGGAGGCACCATAAAAAAAATGGGGCTTGATATCAAACCTATCCATTTGTATGACTTTTTAATCAAACGCTTACAAGGAGAAAGACTATGAATGCTAAAATGCCTCATGAGCAAATCGTTCATATAAAGCTAAACGATAAACAAATGCAAGAAAACCTTGTTAATGCTATGCATACTTTGCAAACCAATCGTTTTAAAGTGATTGATGCTAAATTTAATAATTGGCAAGGCTTAAGATCTAAAGCCAAACAAGCTAAAAATAATGCTTTAATGAGTTTAAAAGATCGTTTATTAGAATTTGAAAAAAACGCCACAGCTAATGGAATGATCGTGCATTGGGCAGATACAAAAGAGGATGCTTGTGAGATTATTTATCAACTCATGATAGAAAAAAATATCTCTAAAGTTCTAAAAGGTAAATCAATGGCCAGTGAAGAGATAGGCTTAAATCACTATTTAGAAAGCAAAGGAATGAAAGCCATTGAAACCGATTTGGGTGAACTTATTTTGCAATTAAACGATGAAGTGCCTGTCCATATCGTAGTTCCAGCCATCCATAGAAATCGTTATGAAATAGGAAAAATCTTTAAAGAAAAATTAAACTCTGAATTAGAAAGTGAACCAGAAAAACTTAATGCTATAGCGAGAAAACATTTAAGGGATGAATTTGAAGGTTTAAAATTGGGTTTAAGTGGAGTTAATTTTGCCATGTCTAGAGAAGGAGCTTTTTGGCTTATAGAAAATGAAGGTAATGGCAGAATGTGTACCACAGCTCCTGATATCCATATAGCACTTTGTGGTATAGAAAAAGTCATGGAAACTTTTGAAGATGCGGCCACAATGGTATCTTTGCTTACTCCTTCTGCCACAGGACAATTTATACCAACTTACAATAATATCATTACAGGGCCAAGAAAAAATGGAGAATTAGACGGTCCTAAAGAAGTGCATGTGGTATTATTTAACAACAACCGCACCAATATGCTTGCTAATGAAGATTATTATGAAGCTTTAAGATGTATAAGATGTGGCGCTTGTATGAATTTTTGTCCTGTTTATGACCAAATAGGCGGACACACTTATCAAACAACCTATCCAGGACCTATAGGAGAAGTTATTAGTCCAAATATTTTTGGTATAGATCATACAGGAGATATTTTAACTTTTTGCTCACTTTGCGGACGTTGTTCAGAGGTTTGTCCTGTTAAAATTCCTTTAGCTGATCTTATTAGAAAATTAAGACGCGATAAAGTAGGACAAGGAGATAATCCGCCTATAGGTGCGAATTTAGTTCATCACAATGCCGCAGAAGCCTTTGCTTTTGCAAAATTTAAAAGCTTAGCTACTAGTGGAAATTTGTGGAGATTTTCTTTCTCAAAGGCTCATTATTTTAATTCTTTACTGCATAAATTTAAAGATTCTTTGCCAGTAATTAAAAATTGGAGTACTTTTAAAGAATTACCAGAAATTAAAAAAGATTTATACAAAGAAGTAGAAAAACTTCAAGGAGTTATTTATGAATAAAATTGCAGAAATTTCCTCAAAAAGCAAAGCAAATATTTTAAAAAAGCTAGAAAATTACTATCATGAAACAGAATTTTCTCGCACTCCAAGCATTGATCCTGTAGAGCATATTCGCACCACAGATGATATGCTTAGCGAATTAAAGCAAAAAATGAGTGATAATAGATATATCGTTGAAGAAAGCACTCAGGATAAACTTGAAGAAAAAATCAATGAAATTGTCTCGAATTATGGCTATACAAAACTGATCTATCCGCAAAATTTAAATTTAAATTTGGAAAAGATTAATGCTGAAGAAAAAGTTTGCTTTGATAAAAATATAGAAGATTTAAGATCTGAAGTTTTTCATAGTGATTTTTCTATTATCCATGCAAGAGTTGGAGTTAGCTCCCATGGTGTTGCTTTAGTACTTTCATCAAAAGAACAGCCTAGAATGCTTTCTTTGGCTCCAAAACTTTGTATTGTTTTGCTTAAAAAAGAAAATATAGTTAAAAGTCTTAGTGAGGCTTTGAATTTAACCAAAAAAGAGCATGAGAATTTACCAAGTAATATTTTGTTTATTGCTGGACCTTCAAGAACTGCTGATATAGAATTAATAACTGTTTTTGGTGTTCATGGGCCACAACAAGCACACATTATTTTATACTGAGTTTTATTCTAGATAATTTTTATCTAGAATAAAAATTAAACTACAAAATTAAAAATTTATTCCTATTTTTATAAATTTCACATATTCTGCTAATTAATAGTATTTTAATCCTAAATTAAATAATTTTTTGATAAATTACTAAAAATAATTAAGATTATATTTATAAATTAATGTTTTAAGGAAAACTATTAATGTTAATTTACATAAATAAATACGATAAATTAATTTATCATCAAGATACAAATGATGAAAATTGCTTCATTGTTTCTATAAAAAATATAAATAATTTTTTTTACTCAAGACTTGTTTATACAGATTTTAAATTTTTCATTGATAGCCATTTGACTTTAAATCAATTCATTGAAAATAGTTCAGATGATCGCGGTATATACTTTAAATACTTTTTTTCAGATCTCTTTCATTTTAATACAAAACAAAATCAATTTAACTCAGATATCATTCATATCATGAAAGAAATTTTTAAACTCATTGCAAGCGAAGAAAATAAAACGATGCAAAATATTAAAATATTTTTAAAAAAAATGTAAAACCTTTTAGTCTTTTCAAGCAATAGATAAGTTTATTTATCTATTGTTTTTATTTATTAAAATCATAGAAAAATTTAATTTAATAATATCAATTATTTTTTATTATAATATCAATTATTTTTAATAGAAAATATATAAATTTAAAAGGTGAACTTATGCTTAATCAAATTTATTATTATTATTTTAACTCTAATTATGAAAAATGTTTAAAAATAAGTGAAAAATATCTTGATAATATTGATGCTTTAACATATGCTACGCTATGTTCTTTTAAGCTATCCATAAATGATAAAGCTTTGTATTATGCCAAACAACTTTTTTTAAAAAATGCAACCAGTTTCAACGGTCTTTTTCTTGCAAAGGCTTATATATTAAATTCCAAATTTCAAGAAGCGCTTGATCTGTTTAAAAAGCTTTTGGAAAAAAATGATGCTTTACACGATGAAATCAATTTAGAATTAGCTTTGCTCTTTCAAATGATAGGCAAATTAGAAGAAACAGAAAAAATCTTTCAAAATTTACTCAAAAAAGATCTTTATAATTTAAATTTATGGAAAAGTTATGCTGAAATCTACTTTAAAAAAGATTTCAATAAAGCCCTTAAAGCCCATGAAGAGCTCTGTACTTTTTGCATACAAACTAACGAAAAAATCAAACAAGGATTGTTAGCAGAAAAAACACATTTTAATACATCAAGTTTTCAAGATCGTCTGCAAAATAAAACAAAAGAAAATATAACAATCGCAAAAATTGAAGAATTTTTAAATACCCAAATTTTACCCCAAAAAGCATATTTACTTTTTAAACTTTTTAAAATAGAACAATCTTTAACCTTGTTTCAATCCTTACAAGAATTTAATCAACATAGCGCTCAATTTTGGCAAAACTATGCCAAGGTTTTAGAATTTAGCTCCAATTATCAAAATGCTTATTATGCATATCAAAAAGCTTTGAGTTTGCACTCGCACGCAACTTATAAATTTGATTTGGCCTATCTTTTAATGCGTATGGGCGTAGAGGACAATTTTGAAGAAGGGAAAAAATTTTATGAAAGCCGACTTTTTTATGCTCATAATGAAACTTTTTCAGCCTACCACTACAATAAAACAATGCAAGCTTTCAATAAAGACGGCATAGAAGCATTTAAAAATAAAGAAATTCTTGTGTTCTGTGAGCAAGGATATGGAGATACCATCATGTATTCTAGATGTTTAGAAAAAATTTGCCAAATCGCTTCTAATGTACTTTTTGCGCCTCAAAGTGCTATGTATGAAATGTTTAAAAGTCAAATCAAAATTTTAAATCAATCCAAAAAGAGCTTTAAAAATTTAAAAGTATTAAAAAGTTTGCCAAAAAATTTTGATTATGCTATGCCAATTTGTTCTTTACCTTTTTTTATGGATATCAAATTAACAGAACTTTCCCAACTAAAAACCCCAATAAAAGCGTATCATAGAACACAAGATAAAATCAAAAAAATAGGAATTTTTTGGTTTACTCCAAATGCTATAGATTCTGAAACGACAAGGAATTTTGAATTAGAATTTTTACTTGATAGTTTAAAAGATACACCATATGAGCTTATTTCTTTCCAAATGCAAGGTGATTATAAATTGCCAGATAAAATAGAAAATAGAGCCACAAAAATAAAAAATTGGAATGATACTTTAAATAATTTAAGCGATATCGATTGTATGATCACTATAGATAGTGCTATAGCACATCTTAGTTTAGCCCTTGAAATTCCAACAATAGTTCTTTTAAAACCAAGATTTGATTGGCGTTGGGGAAAATTTGAACAACCAAAAAGCTTTTTTTGGCCAAAAGCAAAAATTTTAGTCGTTAAAGATGAGAAAAATGCCAAAGCAGAACTTAACAAACTCATAAAAACCATTTAAGGAGTATATCATCGAAAAAGTTAAATATTTTATTTTAGATAAAGAGTATTACTCTTATCCTATATTAAGTTAAGAAGTTATTTGTCCTTATTGCAATCCGTAGAATACGCTTCAAATTTAGAGCAAATGCAAAAAAGAATGTCCTTTTTGCAAAAATAAAATGAAAATTCATTTAAATAAAAAATAATTATCTTGCGTTAAAAAAACTGCTTTTATAGATCAGTTGAGTAAAACTTTGACTTATTAAACTTGAAGTTTTATTCTCCAAACGATTAAATAATTTATCGATTTTATCTTCTTCTTTCCAAATAGGCGTTTGAACCTTGCTAAGTTTTTCAAGCTCTTTTTTAGCATTTTCATAGTTGCTAACATCATCAATTAAACCTAATTCCTTAGCTTTTTGCGCTAAAAATACTCTTGCATTAGCCCAAGTATCTTTTTGAGCTTTGTCTAAATTTCTTTCCTTGGAAACAAAATTAACAAATAAATCATAACTTTGATTGATTAAATCTTGCAAATATTGCTTTTCTTTGCCACTCCAAGCCCTTGTAAAAGTTCCTGCACTTTTAAATTCTCCCGCTTGTATGGTTTGCTCTTTAATGCCTAATTTATTAGCCAACTCACTAATATCAGCCCCCTGCATAATCACTCCAATCGATCCAATAAAACTTGCAGGATTAGCCAAAATTTTATTAGCTCCGACCCCTGCTAAGTAACTCCCACTTGCCATAGTACCACTTGCATATACCACCACAGGTTTTTTAGCTCTTAAATCTTTTATAGCTAAAGCAAGTTCCATACTTGGAGCAAAAGCACCTCCTGGAGAATCGATCGCAAAAAGAACCCCTTTAATTTGATCATCATTTTTAGCGTTGATGATTTTTTCTAATACAGAAGAACTATCAAAAATTTCACCCTTTAAATCAATACGTTCTAAATTAGCAAAATGCGAATTTGAACCTTGGCTTGAAGCAAAAATCCAAATCACAATCAACAATAAAACAAAAGTTTTAAAATAAGTATTGATAAATTTAATACCATTTCCTAGAATTTTAAAAAACGATTTTATAAATTGCATTCTTTTCCTTTTATAAAAAATTTTTCCACTTCTTTAGCATTTAAAATAAATTGCAAAGGCGCTTGTTTTTTTTCACATTCTCCAAGATTAAAAACGCTAAAATCCGCATTTTTTCCGACTTTCAATTCTCCTGCATTTAAATTTAAAGCTTTTGCAGGATATAAAGTTGCCATTTGCAAAAGCTTAGAAGCTAAATTCAGTAAATCTTCCCCTTGATGAATTAATAAATTCGCACGCATTTCATCAAGCAAGGATAAAGAGATATTAGAACTAAGTCCATCTGTTCCAAGATGGACATTTAAACCACTCTTTAAAGCTTTTTTTAAATCAAATCTTTTTTGGCTTAACAGACGATTTGAGAAAGCGCAATGAGTTATAGAATGATAAGTTTTATCTAGCCATTCATATTCTTTTAAATACACACAATGCGTAAAAAGAGTTTTTACATTTTCAAAAAGCTTTGCATAATCTTTTGGCGCATAAAATGGCTTAGGATTAGCTATAAAATTTTCCAACCATTTTTTAAATCCACCTTGTGCTTTTCTTAGCCAATTATTTTCAGCCCTACTTTCTAAAAAATGAGTGCTTACTAACAAATCATATTTTCTTGCCAAATTAAGCGCAAAATGAGCAAGTTTTGGATGAGTAGAGTAAGCAGAATGTACAGAAATTGCAGGGATAAAAAATTCACTTTTATGCTTTAAAGAATTTTCAAATCTTTGTAAAAATTCAACTTTTTTTTCTTCA
Organism: Campylobacter sp. W0018; assembly: GCA_020135845.1. Taxonomy (GTDB): domain Bacteria; phylum Campylobacterota; class Campylobacteria; order Campylobacterales; family Campylobacteraceae; genus Campylobacter_D. The sequence goes on from JACHTQ010000009.1 coordinate 50,655, forward strand.
ATTTGATCTTCATTTGTACCTAAAATTTCATTAAAATAAACAACGCGTATACCCTTTTTGCTCGCTTTTAAACAGGCATTAAAATCGCTCCCAAAGCTTGAAATTTCACCTATAGTTCCCACTCCGCTTCTTTGTATTTTTCTTATATTTTCAAAAATCAATTCTTCTTTAGCTTTAGCGCTTAAAAAAGAGCGTGATTTAATCACACTTTTAAGCCAAGTCAAAAACTCTCCAAAATGTAAAGTTGTAGAATTAGCGCTAAATTCTAAGTGCGTATGGGGATTAATAAAAGCGGGAAGAATAATGGAATTTTGATCTGTTTTTATCCATTGAGCCTTAGGATATTTTTTTAACAAATACTCAAGTTCTCCAAATTCTAAGATTTTATCCTCAAAAACAAAAGCTTGATTTTCTAAAATAGTAAAATTTTCATCACATAAAAAAAGATACTTTGCGCCTATAATATACACGAATTTTTCCTTAAAAATAAAATCATGATTGTAGCAAAAATTTATTTTAAAATGTTATAATAGAAAGTTAAAAATAATTTTTAAGGTGAATTTTATGAAAATAATGGTCATTCAAGGTCCAAATATCAACATGTTAGGAATACGAGAGATCAATATCTACGGCGCAATGAAAATGGATGATATCCACGAGCAAATGAAAATTGCAGCATCTCAAAATAATGTTGAACTTGACTTTTTTCAAAGTAATTTTGAAGGAGAAATTGTAGATAAAATTCAAGAGTGTTTGGGCACCAAAGATGGGATTATTATCAATGCTGGAGCTTACACTCATACTTCTGTAGCGATTCGTGATGCAATAGCAGCAGTAGCTTTGCCAACTGTAGAAGTTCATATTTCTAACACTTATCGCAGAGAAGAATTTCGTCAAAAAAGTTTAATCGCTCCAGTTTGCTCTGGATCGATTATAGGTTTTGGTCCTTTTGGATATCATTTAGCCCTTATGGGTGTGATCCAAATTTGCGATCAAATTAACAATTTGCGCAGTATGCAAGCACAAGCACAGGTTCAAAATTAAACCGTAATGCTAAAAATAAAAGGGGCAAGACGACTAGAAAAAAGTCGTTTTTTTCCTTATTTTAGCCGAGATAAAAAGGAGTTTAAATACTTTGCCGTTTTGGGCCTAGGAAGTAACATAGAGCCTGAAAAAAAACGTTTTGATGCTTTATTTAGAAAATTCATGGATGATAAAAGAATAAAAGTTTTAGAAACCTCACCTTATCTCATCAATGAAGCTTTTGGATTTAAAGCGCAAAAAGATTTTACTAATGCTGTTATGCTAGTACAAACAAATTTACACGCAAGAGCTTTTTTGAAAGTTTTACTTTTTTATGAGTTGAAATTCAAACGCAAAAGAACTTTCAAAAACGCTCCTAGAACGCTTGATTTAGATCTTTTATATTTTTCAAGAAAAGTCAAGCGAGATGCGTGGTGTGAGGTGCCCCATCCAGGGGTTAAAGAAAGAATAAGCGTAATTTTACCTTTGGGCTTGATATAACAAGGATTATAAATGGGACAACTTATCCATACCTTTACCGTTGAAGATACAGATCAAATCATACCTAAAGTCAAAGAAGACTATGGCGATAAAGCGCTCATCATCACCAATAAACAAATTCGCCCAAAAACCCTTAATCGTGGTGCGCTTTATGAAGTGATGGTTGCCATTGAAGAAGCTGATTATCACGAACATCTTAAAAAAATGGGAAAAAGCCTACCGCCTAAAAAACCTATTCAAAAAAATATCTCAAATCCTGATATCTTAGAAAAACCAAAAGTCAAAACTACAAACGTAAGCGAAGATGAAGATGTTATTCTTGATTTTTCAAACGCAAAAGCCAGTTTAAATTTAGGCGCTTCTAGAGTTGAAAATAAAAACTATCAAGACTTTCCACCTAGTAAAATAAATCCCAATTCTTCGATGGGTTTTAGTGATTTTAAAGAGCGCTTGAGTGAGGTTAGCAGTGAAATTTCTAAAGTAACTAATACGCCTTTGGAAGATTATACACCTCAACCAAATTATAATAAAAAAATAGAACATGTTGAAAAACAAATCAATAAACTCAATGACAAAATTGATCTTTTAGCCGATATGATGTGGGATGAAAAAGCCGAAGCCCGTAACAATCTCATCATTCCTCCAGAATTTGCAACCATTTATAAACAAGCCAAAGAAAGTGGGATGCTTGAAAAACACTTAGAAGCTATCATGAAAGCAACAATTGAAAATATGCCAGCTTCCATGAAAACTAATAAAGAAGCGGTGCAAAGATATTTTTACTCTCTTTTGAGAAATATTTTACCTTGTCGCATTGAAAGCGATATCAAAAAGCAAAAAATTATGATGTTAGTTGGCCCAACAGGCGTAGGAAAAACTACTACTTTAGCAAAATTAGCTTTTAGATATGCTTATGGTGATAAACGTTATAAAACGGGTATTATCACGCTTGATACTTATAGAATTGGTGCGGTAGAGCAGCTTTTTCAATATGCTAAAATGATGAAACTTCCTATCATTGATAGCATAGAGCCAAAGGATCTTGATGAAGCGATTAAAAGCTTAAATAATTGTGAAATTATCTTAGTTGATACTATAGGAAATTCACAATACGATCAAACCAAACTAGCCAAAACGAAAGAATTTTTAATGCATTCTAATGCTGAAATTGATGTTAATTTAGTGATTTCAGCAAATACAAAACATGAAGATTTGATGGAAATTTACAAAAACTTCTCATTTTTAAATATAGACACTCTTATTATCACCAAATTTGATGAAACCAAAGTGTTTGGAAATATATTTTCTCTTATTTATGAAACAAATATACCTCTTAGCTTTTTTTCAACTGGACAAGAAGTTCCAGATGATATAGAAGTAGCAAACAGTGACTTTTTAGTTCGTTGCATCCTAGAAGGTTTTAACAAAGGAAAAAATAATGGATAATCAAGCCAATAAACTTCGCACTTTAATGAACCAAAATGGCAGCAAAAAATCACAAAATACTCATTTTATCGCCATTACAAGCGGTAAAGGTGGTGTAGGTAAAAGCACCATCAGTGCAAATTTAGCTAATGTTTTAGCAAAGAATGGCTACAAGGTAGGATTATTTGATGCTGATATTGGCTTAGCGAATTTAGATGTGATTTTAAATGTTCGTATTCATAAAAATCTTTTACATGTTTTACGCGGAGAATGCTCTTTAGAAGATATACTCATCGAAGTAAAACCTAATTTATGGCTTATACCAGGCGAAAGCGGAGATGAAATTTTAAAATACAATGACAAAAATATTTATGAAAGATTTTTAAATCAAGCAAGTATTTTAGATGAACTTGATTTCCTCATTATAGATACAGGAGCAGGGATTGGAGGCAACACCTTGAATTTTTTAGAAATGGCTGATGAAGTTGTTGTCGTTACTGTTCCTGATCCTGCTGCAATTACAGATGCTTATGCCACTATTAAAACTACTTCAAAAACTAAAGAAAATTTACTCATGCTATTTAATGTGGTAAAAAATGAAAAAGAAGCTTTAAAGGTTTTTGAAAATATTAAAAAAGTTGCAGATGCTAATATTAAAAATCCTCTTAATTTAGAATTTTTAGGACATTTAAGTTCCTCAAAAGATGTTAGTTTAAGCATAAAAAAACGCACCCTATTTACAGATGAAAATACCAATGTGAGCGATGAGTTAAAATCCATAGCTTCCAAGCTTTTATATAGGTTGGAACGGAAAATGCTTGATAATGTTTCAAGTCGAAGTTTTTCAAATTTCTTTAGAAAAATTATCGAAAGATTTTAATAAAGAAGAGATAATGAGACCAGAAAATTATGTAGCATTTTTTACAGTTTGTGGATTTTTTATAGGGTTATCTTTTAGCATTGCTAGCATTGATAATCCTTTTGATGTTTTAGTTTTTACTTGCTTGATTACTTTTATGTTTTATGTTTGCATCCATATTGCCATCATTTGCTTTATTGATATTAAAAAAATTAGTGGAAGAATTTTTAATAAAAATGAATATGAAAGAACAAGCAATAATATTATCAATGATCTTGTAATTCGCGAAAAGAAAATGGATACAATTTTAGAAAAACTTAACAAAGAAAGAGAAGAACTTAAGAAAAACGAATCAAAAGAAAGACGTAAGCATGCAAAAAAAGCCGCCTAAAGCTTATATTCAAACGATAAAAAATGAACAGGATCAATTAGTTTTATCCTATATGCCAGCACTTCGTGCTATGGCTTTTCGTTTGAAAGAACGCTTACCTTCTAGCATTGATGTTAATGATCTTATTAGCGTCGGAGTAGAAGAAATGATCAAACTCTCTCGTCGCTACGATAAAGAGCAAAATGACAGTTTTTGGGGTTTTGCTAGAAAAAGGGTTAATGGCTCTATGCTTGATTTTTTACGCTCTTTGGATGTTATGAGTCGTAACAACCGAAAAATTATCAAAGATATTGATAATTTAATTGATGAATACTTCAGAGAAAATGAAGAAGAACCCGATGATGAATATTTGGCAAAAAAACTTGATTTGGATATAGAAAAAATTAAAGAAGTTCGCACAGCACATGCGATCAGTTATACTTTACCCATAGATGAACAAATGGAACTTTATAATGAAGATGATACTTTAGAAAAACTAGAAAAAGAAGAATTTTTAGAAAAAATTCATGAAATCTTAGAAGATTTAAAAGAGCGCGATCAACTTATCATTCAACTTTATTATTATGAAGAATTAAGTCTTAAAGAAATCAGTCAAATTTTAGATATTAGTGAAAGTCGAATTTCTCAAATTCATAAAAAACTTCTTAAAAAACTTAGAGAAAGGCTCATTTAATGGCAGAAATACTCTCTCAAGAAGAAATTGATGCTTTACTTGAAGTTGTTGATGATACAGAAGCGCCCACAACTTCAAATTCTAAAGAAGATAAAGAAGAAAGAAATATCATTGTATATGATTTTAAGCGTCCTAATAGGGTTTCAAAAGAACAGCTAAGAACAATAAAAAGTATACATGATAAACTTGCAAGAAATTTAGCCTCTCAAATTTCATCCATGATGAGAAGCATTGTTGAAACAAAACTTCACTCTGTAGATCAGATGACTTATGGGGAATTTTTAATGTCTCTGCCAAGCCCTACAAGCTTTAACGTATTTTCCATTAAGCCTTTAGATGGAAACTGTGTATTAGAAATCAATCCAAGTATTGCTTTTCCAATGATTGATAGGCTTTTAGGGGGTCAAGGTGAAAGCTATGAAGCTTCACGGGAGCTTACAGATATAGAGCTTAATTTGCTCGATTCTATTTTGCGTATTATCATGCAAAGACTTAAAGAAAGCTGGGCAGGTGTTACTGAAATTTATCCAAGCGTTGAAGCAAAAGAATCAAGCCCAAATGTTGTCCAAATCGTATCACAAAATGAAATTGTAATCATGGTTGTTATGGAAATTATCATAGGTAATTCAAGCGGAATGGTTAATATTTGCTATCCCGTTGTGCATTTAGAAAGTATTTTAAGCCGTTTAGCAAATCGTGATATCATGATGGGTGAAACTTCAGCGAAAAAATCAAGAAATAAAGAGCTTAAAACCCTCATTGGACGTGCCGAAGTTGTTTATGAAGCTATTTTAGGCAAAACTTTAATCAGCGTTAATGAATTTTTAGAATTAAAACAAGGAGATATTTTAAAACTCGATAGAGAAGCTGATGACAAAGCTATAGTTAGCATCGATAAAAAAGATGTGTTTTTAGCACAAATTGGTTTGCATCGCTTTAGAAAGTCGATTAAAATCGTTGAACTTGTTCGCACTGATAAAGATGAAATTAAAGAAATTTTGGAAAAATACGAAGAAGAGCGTAAAGCAAAAGCTAATGCTTACGATGAGTCTGAAAATATGGAGGATGAAGAAATATGATCAATGATTTTTTGAAATTATTTACAAATGAATGTGTTAGCACTATAGAAGGATTAACAGGAAAAAATGCAGAATTTAGCGAATATAAAGAATTTGATGTTTCATCTCAAGATACACTCAAACCCCCTTTAGTTTTTGCTATTTTTAAAGTAAATGATAATGCAAAAATAGGAATTTTAGCTAGCTCTGTTCTTATGAGTGCCATCGGAGAATGGATGATGGGTGAAGAAGAAATTTCAAAAAATGATCAATTAGGTCCTGACGAAATGGATGCTGCTAAAGAAGCTATACAAAATATCATCTCAGCTTTTTCAACCACCTTAGGTGCTCAAAAAGAAATTCCAAATATGGAATTTAGCATTTCTTCTTGTGACTTTATATCCGATAGTGTTGATTTTAAAGACTTTGTGAAACTTTATTTTTTCGATGTAAAAATAGAAAGTCTAGAAGAACAAATTTCTTTAGTTATGGATCAAAATTTACACAACGTTTTAAGCGGAAAAACCGAAGAGGCAAATTCTCAAAATACCACTCAAACTGGCGATGAAAAGCACTTTAATATTAGTGAAGAGCTTAAAAATATTAACCTTATTATGGACGTTCGTTTACCAGTTCGCGTTCGTATAGGCAATAAAAAAATGCTTTTAAAAGATGTTTTAACTATGGATATTGGTTCTGTTGTAGAGCTTAATCAACTCGCTAATGATCCGCTTGAAATTTTAATTGGAGAAAAAAGAGTCGCCTATGGAGAAGTGGTGATAGTAGATGGAAATTTTGGAGTGCAAATTACAGAAATAGGCTCTAAAAAAGAAAGATTAGAGCAATTAAGATAAATTTTATAATTTATCTTAATTTTATAATTTCAAATGCTCCAATAAATTTCTTAAAGCATCTAAGAATAATTTATTTCGGTTAGTATTCTCAATATTTAACTTTTTCATTACTTTTTACAAATTTGTCATCGATAAAATAGTAAATAAATATATCATCTTTTGAGCCTTTATAAAGGAAATTCATCTTTATCAAAGAAAATCCAGCGCCTTCATCACCACTTAGACTATAAATATCTAACTAAATATACGTTTTATCGCAGGGATGGATTTTAAAAGCCAATGGGATTCTTTCTTTTCCGCATAATAACTTCTTACACTAAAAAAACTCCATAAAATTTCGAAATCTTCATCACTGGCGCCCAAAAATCGACCAAATTTTTGTCTCATTAAAAATGACGTCAAATTTTGTTAAAATATTTACAACCATTGGAGAGTATTGTAGGATATTTTTCATCAATTAAATAAGGATGTATTTTATCATATTTCCTAGAAAATTCTTCCATTTCGGAGGTTGCTATAAAATTCTTTTATATCTTTTTCAGTATAAATTGTTCTTAATTTTTTTCTTCATCATTTTTTTGCTTGAAATAATTTTTAAGATACTCTTTTCTTTCTTTTTCCCTTTTTAACATCTCATCTAAAAGTTATTTGTTAAAAATGTATTTCTCCCCAGTTTAAATCTTTGATCTTTCTTAGTCCAATCTATCTTAGAAACAACAGCACAAGCATTCATAAAAATTAATATTTTTTTCTTTTAATATAAATAAAGAACTTATTATCAATTTTTAGCTAGAATGAATTTTATTTTCAAAGGTTATCAAAATGGATAAAAAAATAAGCCAAGATTTAGAAAAATTTGCTAATATACCAGACTTTAAAAAAACCATAACTTTTTTTGGATCTGCAAGATTAGAGAAAGATGATTTTTACTGCCAACAAGCAAAAATTCTTGCAAAAAAATGCGTTGAGAATGATTTTTGCGTAATCAGTGGCGGTGGCGGTGGCATTATGCAAGCAGCCAATGAAGGTGCTTTTAGTGCCAATGCAAATTCTATAAAATCTGTAGGTTTTAACATACTTTTGCCTCATGAGCAAAAATTAAATGATTTTATAGAATACAGTATTACTTTTGAGAGCTTAGCCATACGCAAAATGGCTCTTATTGAAAAGAGTCTTGCTTTTGTGATTTTCCCAGGCGGCTTTGGAACACTTGATGAACTTTGCGAAGTTCTTACGCTTAAGCAACTTGAATTTAAGAAAAATGTTCCTATTTTTTTGTTTGGGAGTGAATTTTGGCAAGGCTTTGATGAGTTTGTCAGAAATTCTTTACTCAAACAAGGGGTGATTTCACGAGGAGATGAGTTAAAGTATAAAATCACTGACGACTTAGATTTTATAATTAACACTTTAAAGGAACTTTAATGAAAATTCTAGTCGCAATGAGCGGGGGAGTTGATAGTACAGTCACGGCTTACAAATTAAAAAATGCAGGACATGAAGTCATAGGTTGCTATATGAAACTTCATGGCAAACCTAATTACCATGAAGAAAATATCAAAAAAGTAGAAAAAGTAGCCAATTTTTTACAAATTCCTTATCATATTTTAGATTTACAAGAGGATTTTAAAGATAAGGTTTATATGCCTTTTGTCAATACTTACAAAGAGGGAAAAACTCCAAATCCTTGCGCTTTATGCAATCGTTTTATTAAACTTGGAAAACTTCTTGAATTTGCAAAAAGTTTAGGTTGTGAAAAATTAGCCACAGGGCATTATGCAAGACTTGAAAATGGTCTCATCCGCACAGCAGCTGATGAAAGTAAAGATCAGAGTTATTTTTTAGCAAGTGCTGACAAAGAAGCTTTAAAATATCTTATATTTCCTCTAGGAGAAATGAAAAAAGAAGATGTTAAAGCTTTTGCCTCTTCGATTGAAGTTTTAAAATCTTTTGCTACACAAAAAGAAAGTTCTGAAATTTGCTTTGTGGAAAATACCTATGTCCAAGTTTTAGATCAATTTATGGATACAAAAATTCCGGGCGAAGTGCTAGATAGTAGTGGAAAAGTTGTGGGAAAACATGAAGGTTATATGCACTACACCATAGGAAAAAGACGAGGTTTTGAAGTCAAAGGAGCACATGAACCTCATTTTGTTTTAAAAATCAATCCTCAAAAAAATCAAATTGTCGTGGGCAAAAAAGAAGAATTAAAAATCGATGAATTTGAACTAAAAAATATCAATTTATTTATAGAAGCAAAAAATCTAAACTGTGAAGTTAAAATTCGCTATAGATCCAAATCCACGCCTTGCGAAGTTAAAATTTTTGAAGACAATAGCGCAAAAATCACACTCAAAGAAAGCGTTTATGGCATAGCAAGCGGACAAATGGCTGTATTTTACGATGGGGATAAAGTTATCGCTAGTGGTTTCATAGAATAGCTTTAAAACCCTTTCTCAGATGGCTGCGGCACACACTATGATCAAGTGCTCTGCTGTGTTCCCACCCTGAAGCGGTGCTTAAAAATAGCATTGCACAGGTCTAAGAAAAGGCGGATGTTATTTTAGCATAATACCCTTAAAAAGCCTTGATATTTTTAAAAATCTATAATATTTTTGAAAAATAATATCTTTTTAATTTTAATTAAAATTTTTTATTTGAATGATAAAAAAATTTAATTTGATAATTTTAGTTATATTTTATTATAATTACAATTATTTTTAATTATAATTTTAATTATTTTTAAAAATAAGTCCTTTTTATAAAATAATTTGAAGCTAAACTAGACTCCTTTTTAGAATCGATCTTTCACTCTTTTAGCTACTGATTATTTTAATTTCCAATTCAATTTTAATTTACGATATTGCCTTTTATGGCAATATCGCTTTTTATATAAAATAATATAAATTATTTCTTAAATATAGAAATTTAGAAATGATTTTTAACCTAAGAAAGGATTTTATGAAAAATAAAAATTTATCGAGAAAAACAAGAGATTTAAACAATCACTCTCTTTCTAAAAAATTCTTATTTTCTTTAGCAGCAGTTTCTGTTTTAAGCACCTATGCTAATGCTCAAATAAGTGGTGCTGGGTGTAGTGGAACTTGCGGAACAGTTAGTGATACCCAAACAGGAAAAATCACTGTAAGTGGAACAGGCAATACCTCTTTAACCATTGAAAGTGGCGGCTCAGTTAATGTAAATAATAGCGAAGCTATAAATTTTAATAACGATTCTTCTATCCAAACTTTCGAAAATAAAGGAACAGTAGTAGGAGGAAATAATAACGGAAGTATTATTATAGGCAATAGTAATGGTAATGGTGCCACCATCACTACTTTTGAAAATAGTGGAATCATAGGAAATGGAAGTTCTAAATATGGTGTGGTAATCTGGGCAAAAGATGATAACACTAAATCAACCATAACAAACTTCAACAATAGTGGAACTATAAGTTCAAATGCTGGCGAAAGTATTTTTATAAAAAATACTACTATAGATAATTTTACTAATAGTGGAACTATAAGTTCTACTCAAGGTCATGGAATTCAAATAGGTGCTTGTAAAGGCAGTACCATAACAACTTTTACCAATAGTGGAACTATAAGTTCTAATAATGAAACTGGTTTAAAAATAAATTCCTCAACTATAGAAAACTTCAATAACAGCGGAACTATAAAATCGGATGGAATAAATGAACCTGTTGATTCTCTAAGTGGTTCAACTGGGATAAAAATTCATTCAGATTATGTAAAAACTTTTAACAATACAGGAGTTATTGCTGGAAAAGTTGGTATCAACATAGGAGCATCAACTATCGATAATTTTACCAATACTGGAACTATAGAATCAACATCTAAGCATAAATATGGAGCAGCAATCTCAGTTTCAAATTTGAGTGGAAAAGCAACTGTTATCAAAAACTTTACCAACTCTGGAACAATCAAAGCCGATAATGCTAGTGGTATTTTAATCGAAGCAGGTAATACTATAGAAAATCTCACCAATAGTGGAACTATAGAAGCTGGTTTATATGGTATCAGCTTCTTTACCGTTGATCAATCTGGCAAGGAAATTAACCTTGGCCAAATCAATCTAGAAGATGGTAGCGTTATTAAAGCTGGTCAAGATGGTATTCACATTGATGGAAGTGATAGAGGCATCAAAGCCAAAGGTATTGATGTAAAAAGTGGAGCATTGCTTCAAGGTGCTCGTGCCGGTATTTTCATAGGTGGTGGAAAACAACTTGACACTTTAATTAAAATATCAGGTGAAGTTAAAGGTGGAGTAGCAGGTATTATCAATGAAGGTGTGATTGGCTCTAGTTCAGATGGGCAAGAAAGCGGTATAAAAGTAGAAGGTGGCGGTAGCATCGCTTCGGCTAATGGTGGTTCAGGTATAGTCAATCAAGGTAATGGTTCTATACAAGGAGATATTGTAGTTTCTGGAGGAGGAGCTATAGAAGGCGGTATTACCAATACAGGAAAGGGAGAAATTTCAGGAAGTATCACAGTAGATAAAGATTCTAAACTTGACTCCATAGTCAATACCTCTACTTCTGA
>JACHTQ010000010.1 GCA_020135845.1 Campylobacter sp. W0018
CTCTGCCTTCAAATCTAAAAATATCTTAATTAAATATAAGCAAGAAGTGTTCCAAATTTGTTTTAACTATGATTTTAAAGTAAACTTTTTCACATATAATTTTAAATTCATAAAAAAACTTAAAAAACAATAAATATTTTTTTTCATTTTTTTAAACTCAAAGCACTATTTCATAGGCTTTTCATAAGAAAATCACATTGTGAAAACTTTGTGAATAAAATGTATTTTTTTAAGATCTTAATTGGATAATTTATCTCTTATAAGTTGTAATTTTGGAGCAATAACAAATTGGCAATAACTTTGATTTGGATTTTTTGCGAAATAGTTTTGATGATAGGATTCCGCGGGATAATATTTGTTTAATTTGTAGATTTGAGTTACTATAGGCAAAGAGTAGTTGTTTTCTATCTTTTCAATAAAGTTTTTAATTAGAATTTCATCATTTTCATTTTCGTAAAAAATTGCAGATCGATACTGAATTCCTATATCAGCACCTTGTTTATCTATGGAAGTAGGATCATGAATTTTAAAGAAGATGTCTAAAATTTCTATAAGAGAAATTTCTGCATCGTTGTAGTTTAGTTTAATAACTTCAATATTGCCATCACCAGAGCATACGCTTTCATAGGTTGGATTTTCAGCCCCTCCTGTATATCCAACTTCGCTATATACAACGCCTTTAATGTTTTCAAATACAGCTTGTATGCACCAAAAGCATCCACCACCTAAAATAATACTTTTCATATTTTCCTTGATATTAGCCTAAAAAAGGCTAATAATTTATTTGTAATTTTTGATCGCTTTTTCTAGAATTTCAATTGCAGTATCTGTATCTTTGAAATCTTGCACTTTTACCCATTTATTTGGTTCAAGAATTTTGTAGGTTTCAAAGAAATTTTTAATTTTATTTAAGGTTGCTTGAGGTAAATCAGTATAAGATTTGATATTATCATATCTTGCGTCAATTTTTGAGCTTGGAACAGCTAAAAGTTTTTCATCCATTCCACTTTCGTCTTCCATGATTAAAACACCAATTAAGCGGCAAGGAATAACAGCTCCAGCTTGAATAGGATATTCATTTAAAACCAAAATATCAACAGGATCGCCATCATCAGCTAGGGTATTTGCGATAAAACCATAATTTGCAGGATAAAACATCGCGCTTGCCATCACGCGATCAACCATAATAGCGCCACTATCTTTATCGATTTCATATTTGATATTTGATCCATAAGGAATTTCGATCACGGCGTTGATTTTATTTGGGATGTCTCCAATTGTGATTTTGCTTAAGTCCATATTTATTCTCCTTTAAATGCTTTGAATTTTTTTAATTAATTCTTTCATATCTGCAACAATAGGTTCTATTGTGCGTTCTCCATCGATAATAAAATGAAGTTTTTTATCTTGATAAAATTTTTGAATTTCTTCTAAAGGCTCGGTATAAACTTTCATTCTATTATAAAACACTTCTTCATTGTCATCAGCTCCGCGATTTCTGCCTAAAACTCTATCTTTGGCTACTTGCTCGCTTACGCGTACCTCGATCACACCTTTAAGCTCTATTTCGTTTTGGGAGCTTAAAACTTTATCAAATTCGGTCATTTGCTCAACGCTTCTTGGATAACCATCGATAATAATTGTTTTTGTTGGAGCGTTTTTAAGTGCTGAAACTATAGTATTTACAACCACATCTAAAGGAACTAAATTTCCTTTAGAGATAAAGCTATCAATTGTTTTTCCAAGTTCGCTTCCGCTAGCAACTTCTTCTCTTAATAAATCACCTGTTGAATAATGGGTGATATTAATATCTGATTGGGCTATAAGGCTAGCATCCGTAGTTTTTCCACTTCCAGGTGCCCCTATGATTAAAAATAATTCTTTCATTTTATATTCTCCCTTAATTTGATTCCTAATTCTCTTAAAGCTTCTTTATTTGGCTCTGATGGTGCGTCTGTCATAAGACATTGTGCCCTTTGTGTTTTTGGAAAAGCGATAACCTCTCTTATGCTTTTTGATCCAGTAACTAGCATGATAAGTCTATCTAAGCCTATAGCGATACCGCCATGAGGTGGAGCTCCAAAACTTAAAGCATCGAGTAAAAATCCAAATTTATTTTTTTGTTCATTTTCATTGATATTTAATTTTTTGAAAACTTTTTGCTGGATATCGTTTTTATGAATTCTAATACTTCCTCCGCCTAATTCTACTCCATTTAAAACCACATCATAGGCAATAGAATAAATCTCTTCAATATCTTCTTCATCAATATTTTTTGGCATAGTAAAAGGATGATGCATAGCCGAATAAGTTCCATCATCGTTTTGTTCAAACATAGGAAAATCAACAACCCATAAAAATTCTAATACATCAGGATCGATTAATTTTAATTCTTCTGCAAGGAAAATTCTAAATCTTCCCATATAATCAAGAACAGTTTTTTTAACTCCAGCTCCAAAAAAGACAACATCTCCAACTTCTAAATTGCAGCGTTTACTAAGTTCTTGTAAATCAGCTTCATCAAAAAATTTACAAAGTGGACCTTTAAGACCATCTTCTTTAACTTGTATAAAGGCTAAGCCTTGTGCTCCAAATTTGCGAACAAAATCTTCAAATCTTTGCATTTGTCTTTTTGAAAAGATAGTATCTCCTTGCGGAACGCGTATAGCTTTGATACGGTTTTTCTTTGTATCTTTAGCGATATTTGAGAAAATTTCATTGTTAGATTTAGCAAAGATATCGATTACATCTATAAATTTAAGATCAAATCTCAAATCAGGTTTGTCACTCCCATAAAGCTCCATAGCTTCTTTATATTGCATGACTTTAAAAGGGGTCTTAATTTCTTTTCCACAAGCCTTAAAAATGTCTTTCAAAAAGGTTTCAGCAACCATCATAACGTCTTTTTGTTCACAAAAACTCATTTCAACGTCAATTTGGGTAAATTCAGGCTGTCGATCCGCTCTTAAATCTTCATCCCTAAAGCACTTTGCGATTTGAAAATAACGATCAAAACCACTACACATTAAAAGTTGTTTAAATAATTGCGGACTTTGAGGCAAGGCATAAAATTCACCTTGATGGACGCGAGAAGGGACAAGATAATCTCTCGCTCCTTCAGGTGTAGCTTTAGTTAAAATAGGGGTTTCAACTTCTAAAAATCCCATATTAGCTAAAGAATTTCTAGCCGCTATACAAGCTTTAGATCGTAAAGAAAAATTTTCATAAAGTTTAGGATTTCTTAAATCTAAAAATCTGTATTTTAATCTTAATTCTTCATTAACGCTTTCATCGGCGATTGCAAAAGGAGGAACCGCGCTTTCATTTTCTATAATGAGCTTGCTAACAACAACTTCGATTTCACCGGTTTTTAATTTAGTATTAACAAGTCCTTCTCCACGAGGGCGAATTTTGCCTTCAGCAATAAGCACAAATTCATTTCTAGCACGTGAAGCGATTTCGTGAGATTCTTTGCTATCATTTGGATCACAAACAAGTTGTATGATGCCACTACGATCTCTTAAGTCTATAAAAATGACTCCTCCGTGATCGCGGTAGCTATTGACCCACCCACAGAGTTTAACCGTTTCTCCAACATTGGAAATTCCCAAGTCTGTATTGTAATGACTACGCAATTTTTTTCCTTGAAATTAAAATAATTATTTTAAAATTATAGTATTTTTATTCTTTTGCTTAGCTAAGTTTTGTTATAATTTTTCCATGCAAAACAAAATAGATTATAAAAATATTAAGAGAGTAGGGCTCATTGTTCGTTTTAATTCGGATCTTGACAATGAAATACGTATTTTAGAAAATATTTTAAAGAAGTATAATGTTGAACTTTTGTTTTTTAAAAACTCTAAAAATCCGAATTTATCACATTATGATATCGATGAATTGTTTAAAATTTCTGATTTTATTATTTCTTTGGGTGGTGATGGAACTTTGATTTCTGTATGCCGTAAAGCTTGGGAATATCATAAAGCTGTTTTAGGGATTCATGCAGGACATTTAGGTTTTTTAACGGATTTTAAAATTGATTATGCTGAGGAATTTTTTCAATCTTTTTTTCTAGGTGATTTTAAAACGGAAAATCCTTTTTTTCTTAACGTTAGCTTAAAACAAAAAAATGGTCAAAAAATAAAAAATTACGCCTTTAATGACATTATCATAAAAAGAGAAGATCAAGCCTCTATGGCACATATTGAAGTTTATTATCAAGATAAAAAATTTAATGAATATTTTGGAGATGGATTGATTGTTGCTACACCTGCTGGATCAACTGCTTATAATTTAAGTGCCAATGGTCCTATAGTTTATACTTTAGCTCAAGTTTTTATCCTGACTCCAATTTGTTCTCATTCCTTGACACAAAGGCCTATTGTATTGCCTAAAGGATTTGAATTGGAAATTAGGGCGAAAGGATGCATGTTTTCTATAGATGGACAAGAAAATTATAAAATGGATGATTTTAAAAGCATTAAAGTAGGTTTAAGTCATAAAAGTGTCACTTTGATTCGTCCAAAAAATCGAGATTATTTTCAAATTTTAAAAGAAAAACTAAATTGGGGAAGTTAATGATCAATAGAATTTTGATAAAAGAAAATTTGGGTTTTAAAGAAGCAAAGCTTGAAATTTCACAAGGACTTACTGTTTTTACTGGGCTTAGCGGAGTTGGAAAATCTGTACTATTTAAGGGTATTTTATCCGCTTTTGCTCTAAGCGATAGTGAGGCTAAACTTGTAGAACTAGAACTCGATGATGAATTAAATTTGGAAGAATATGGAATAGAAAGCGAAGAAGAAAATGTTTTTAAACTTTTAAAAGAAAAAAATACAAAATATTTTATTAATAACCAAAGCATTGCTAAAAAAAGTTTGCAAAATTTAAGTAAAAGTTTTATTAAGCATCTTAGCGCTAGGGAAAATAACGAATTTAGCAATGAAAAATTTTTGAGAATTCTAGATGCTCTAGAAATACAAAATAATCCTCAATTTGAAAATTTTTTAAATGAATTTAGAGAAGATTTTAATCATTACACTCGATTTTCCGAAGAATTAAATCAAATTTTAGATGAAGAAAGAAAAATCGAAGAATTAAAAGAAGTAGCAAGTATTCAAATTGAAAAAATTCAAAGCATTAATCCAAAAATAGGGGAATATGAAGAATTATTAGAGCTTAAAAAAAAGCTTTCTAAAAAGGATAAATTAGATGAAGCGTGGCAAAAAGCTAGTGTAATTTTTGATTTAGAAAAAGTTGTGATCGATGCTTTAAATTTAAGCGATAAGGATCCAACTTTTTTTAGTGAATGTTTAAATGAATTACGTTTGATTTCAGAAAGTCAAAAATTAGAAGATTTGGATTTTGATATTGAAAAAATACTTGATAGGATAGAAAATTTATCCTTTTTAATTAAACGTTATGAGAGTATTGAAAATGCACTAGAAATTTTAGAACAAAAGAAAAAAGAACTCGAGCATTATGAAAATCTAAGTTTTGAAAAAAAAGAGCTTGAGAAAAAATTTGAAAAGGCAAAAGACAAAATAGAAAAAAGTGCAAAAATTCTAACCCAAACGAGAAAGAATAATCTAGAAAAATTGCAAAATTGCTTAAATGGATATCTAAAAAATCTTTATATGAAAGATGCTGTTTTGAATTTAGATGAAAGTAAAATGATATCTTTTATGGGTAAAGATGAGATTAGTTTAAATATTAATTTAGCTAATTTGAAAAATTTAAGTTCAGGGGAGCTCAATCGCTTAAGACTTGCATTTATAGCAACGGAATGTAAAATTTTAGGTCAAGGTAATGGGATATTGTTTTTAGACGAAATTGATGCTAATTTAAGCGGTAAAGAAGCGATGAGTATTGCTAAAGTGTTAAATGAGCTTTCAAATTTTTATCAAATTTTTGCTATTTCGCATTTACCACAACTTTCTTCTAAAGCGCATAATCATTTTTTAGTTGAAAAAAAAGGTGATGAAAGTTTTGTTAAGAAATTAAATCAAGATGAGAGAATTAAAGAACTTGCTAGAATGGTAAGCGGAGAAAAGATTAATGATGAGGCTTTGGAATTTGCTAAAACTTTATTTAAGTCTTAAGCGGATTTTTTATTTAAGCGTGCTATAATTTTATTCTTACATTAAAATTTAGCTTTAATTTTTAAGGTGTGTTAAAATTATGGATAAAAAAATTTTAATTGTCGATCATAATAAAATGCTTGGAAAGCTTTTGGCTAAAAAAATCCAATCAACTTTAAATTATGAAGTTGATATCGTTTTTAGTTATACGGAGGCAAAAGAATTATCCTCTAATAAATATTTTTTAGTTTTTGCTGAATTATATTTACCAGATGCTCCAAATGGAGAGATAGTAGAGTTTCTTTTAGAAAAAAAACTACCTGTGATTGTTTTAACCGCTAATAATGATAAAGAAGTGAGAGATGACTTTTTAAAAAAAGACATAATGGGTTATATTTTTAAAGAAAGCAGTACTTGTATCGATGATATTATAAATTCTATATCTAATTTAGAACATCACTTTGGAACTAAAATCATTTTAGCTTTAAGCAAACTTCCTGAACGTAATGAAATTAAAAAGATTTTAACTCAAAGACATTTTAATGTTTTAGCTGCTGCTCATGGAGAAGAGGCTATGAGTTATTTAAATGATAATGAAGATGTACGTCTTATTATCGCAGATGTTAATATGCCAGTCATTAGTGGGAGCGAACTTTTAAATGAAGTTAGAAGTCGTTTTAGCGAAGAAGAATTGGGGGTAATTCTTTTAGGCGATAAAAATGATACCTTAGAAGCTGATTTATTTAAAAATGGTGCTAATGAATATTTAATAAAGCCGATTAAAAGAGATAGTTTTAATTCTCGCTTGGATCGATGTTTAGCTTATATGGAAAATATGGAATTTTTAAATACTTACAATAAGCTTGATCCTGTTTCTGGCGTAAAAAATTATGAAGCTTTAATGGATGATATTGAAACGTATTTTAATGAGATTATGACTAAAGAAGAAGATTTTGCTTTGGCTTTTTTAAATATTGATAATTTAAAGTCTTTAAATGAAAATTACGGTTTTGAGGCAGGCAATAAGGTGATTAAAATTTGCGCGAATGAAATTGTAAATGAAGTTAAGGGTAGGGATATAGTGGGAAGATACACCCCTGAAAAATTTTGTATCTTATTAAAAAATATTTCTCATGAAAAAGCTGTGAAAATTTTATCTTGCATCCGTGTTAATATTAAAAAAGTGGGAATTTTGATTAATTTAGATGAAGTGTTTTTCACTGCTTCTATTGGAGTAGTTTTTGGCAAGAGCAAGGATAAATTTGATCACTTAGTTAAAGAAGCATCTAAGGCGCTTGAACTAGCCAAAACTAATGGGAAAGATCGAGTGGAAGTATGTTCTTAGAACTTGAATTTAAAGATAACTTAAAAATTATCGATACTCATTGTCATATTGATAGTGATGTTTTTAAAGAAGATTTGGATGCGCTTTTAAAACATTCTTTTAACAATGGAATTGAAAAAATAATCATACCTGGTGCGCATATTAAAGATCTTCCTTATGCTGCAGAATTGGCACAAAAATATGATAGGGTATATTTTGCAGCCGGAGTGCATCCATATGAAATTGATAATTTTGATGAAAATATTTTAAGACAATATTTAAAACAAGAAAAATGCGTGGCAGTGGGCGAGTGCGGATTGGATTATTTTCGTTTTCAAAGCGATGATTTAAAAGAAATAGAATACCAAAAAAATCTTCAAAAACATTGTTTTAAAATTCAGCTTGAATTAGCAAAAGAGTTTAAAAAACCTGTGATTATCCATACAAGAGAAGCTAATAATGACACCTATGAAATTTTACATCAATATTCTAAAGATCTTGTCGGTGGAGTTTTGCATTGCTTTAATGCAAGTGAACATTTACTTCGTCTTAGCGATGAGGGTTTTTATTTTGGAATAGGTGGAATTTTAACGTTTAAAAATGCTAAAAAATTAGTGGAAATTTTGCCTAAAATTCCAAAAGATAAATTACTCATTGAAACCGATGCTCCTTATTTAACCCCAGAGCCTTATCGAGGGAAAAGAAATGAACCTTTGTTAACTCAATTAGTGGCTAATAAAATGAGTGAGATTTTAAATTTATCAAGAGAAGAGCTTTTGGCAATTTGTTTAGACAATTCTAAAAAATTATTTTTTCAAGGTAGTTTATGAGAAAAATATTATTACTATTGTTCTTTTTTAATTTTCTTTTTGCGCAAATTAATACTCCAGAATTTTATGAAAGACAAATAAAAATTTTAAGAGATTTAGATATAGAATCAAATTTTATCAGCAACTTGGTTTTTGTTCAAAGCCAACAGGATATAAAATCAAAACATACTAAAACTTTAATTGATGGAATGCAAAATTTTTCAAAAATAACTCCTATGATAAGAAAGATACTATCTGAACAAGAAGTTCCTGAAGAAATTTTATATTTAGCCATGGTTGAATCTGGCTTAAAGGTTAATAGTGTTTCTAATGCTAAAGCTGTTGGAATTTGGCAATTTATGAAGCCCACAGCTAAGAATTTGGGGCTTAGAGTGGATGCTTATGTTGATGAAAGAAGAGATCCTGTAAAATCAACTTATGCGGCCATTGATTATTTAAAGAGAATGAAAGCAGAGTTTGGTAAGTGGTATTTGGCCATTTTAGCTTATAATTGCGGCAATGGAAAATTGCATCAAGCTATAAAAGAAGCAGGAAGTGATGATTTAAATGTTTTGCTTGATTCAAATAAGAGATATCTTTCTTTAGAAACTCGTAATTTTTTGCGCAAAATTTTAACCCTTTCGTTTTTAGCAAATGATAAGGATTTTTTATTATCAAAAGATGCTTCTTTGGTAAACTATGCTTTAAGTAATGATTTTATTAAAGTAGATACTCCATCTTCGGTTTCTTTAAAAGATATAGCTAAAAATTTAAATATAAGTTTTGCTACTTTTAAAAAATATAATCCTCATTTTAAACATAACTTTACACCACCAGGAAAAGGATATTATATGTATATTCCTTTAAACAAAGTGGCTTTTTTTGACAAGTATTTTAAAGAAAATAAACTTGCAAAAGTTGATACAACTATACCTATGACTAAAGTTTATACTGTAAAAGCGGGTGATTCTTTATATAAAATAGCAAAAAATCATCATGTGAGTATAGATAGCATTAAAGAATTAAACCGTATTTATAAAAATCGTTTAAGTATTAATCAAAAAATTATAATACCAATAAAGGAGAACAAAAATGCAAACATTAAAACAGCTCAAAGCGACTCTAAAAATTATTCCAATTTTATCCGTCATTAGTATTTTTACGGGTTGTGGAATAGGGAATTTTCTTTCAGAATCAAGCAGTGGTGCTCAGGTTTATTACCCGAGCAATGATTTTAAAAGCAATCCTAGTTCTTCAGGCGGTAAAGGCACAATGAAGCCTTACACCATAAATGGAAAAACTTATTATCCAACCGTGGTATCTGTTGGAGAAACTGCTGATGGTATTGCTAGTTGGTATGGGCCAGGATTTCATGGTAAAAAAACTTCAAATGGTGAAATTTACGATCAAAATGCATTCACAGCAGCACATAAGACTTTGCCTATGAATACCATTTTAAAGGTTACAAATTTAAATAACAATCGCCAAGTTACCGTTCGTGTGAATGATCGTGGTCCTTTTGTAAATAATCGTATTATTGATTTATCTAATGCGGCTGCAAAGCAAATCGATATGATACACAGTGGAACAGCACCAGTTAGACTCGAAGTTATAGGATTTGGTTCTTCAAATTCTGGCAATAATATCGTTCATTCTAATGTAAATTATGGAAACGGTGGAGAAATTTCAGGTAATGGTCAAATTTATGAGGGTGGAAATTTTATGGTTCAAATTGGTGCGTTTAAAAATCCAGAAGGCGCAAGAACTATAGCTTCAAGATATAAAACTTATAGAACTTATTCTTCGACTATACGCACAAGCACAGTAGATGGTTTAAATCGAGTTTTTTTAACTGGATTTAGAAGCGAAGAAGAAGCACGTGATTTTGCTGCAAGTGGAGCATTTGCTGGAGCTTTCATAGTAAGAGAATAAAATGATAGAATTAATTTTTTTAGATGTGGATGGTTGCTTAACAGATGGAAAAATCATCTACACTTCAGAAGGTGGTTTTGTCAAAGAATTTAATGTTAAAGATGGTGCAGCGATCGAAGCTTGGATAAAACTTGGCAAAAAAATCGCCATCATTACAGGTAGAAATTGTCCTTGCGTAGATAAAAGATCTAAAGATCTAAAAATAGATCTTTTATTTCAAGGAGTTAAAGATAAATTAACTTGTGCAAAAGAAATTTTGCAAAAATTAAAGCTTGATTTTTCTCAATGTGCGGCTATAGGGGATTATTTTAACGATAAAAATCTGCTTGAAAATGTAGGTTTAAGCTTTAAACCAAAAGATGCTCATAAGGATTTAAAAGTTGATGTGATTTTGGAAAATAAAGGCGGAGAAGCTGCTGTAGCAGAAATGATAGAATATATCGTAAAAAAAAATAATATGCAGCAAGATTGGAATAAAATTTGGCTATAAAAAGTTTTGGCATCCTTATTGCTCTTTTTGTCATTACTTTTGTGATTTTATGGCTTCAAGATCCTTATTCTTTAGATATTAAATCTTATTCTTTAAATTTTAAAAATATTGAAGCAAGTCATTTAAAAGCTTATGATATCAATCAAACAGCAATTAAATCTTATTATAGGGCTAATTCTTGGGTAAGATATGCTAATAGAGATGAATTTGATAATTTTACAAATTATAATTTAGATTTTAATTTAAGCGCTAACAAATTAGAGCTTTTGGGTCAAAATATGGATAAGATAAAATTTGAAGGTAATGTTACATATTTAGGCTCCAATAATGTTAAATTTATTGCTAATGAAGTGGAGTATCAGCCAAAAAGCAAAATTTTAAGTACAGATACAGGTTTTAAGGGTTTGATTAATGGAAATATTGTTAATGGAAAAAGTTTACAATATGATACGAAAAATAAAATTTTGCAAATTCAAGAGGTAAATGCATGCTTGCAAGAAAAATAATTTTATTATTCTTTTGTATGAGTGTATCTTTAGCAACTAAAATCGAAGTAAAAGCTTTAAATTTTTATTCTGATGAAAATAAGGGAGAAAGCGTGCTTAGTGGCGATGTTGAAGTTAAAAGGGGAGAAGATATTTTAAACGCTGGAAAATTGATCATCTATACCGATAAAAATCGCAAACCTATACGCTATGAGGCTACGCAAAATCCAAAATTTAAAATTAATTTAAAAGGCAAGATTTATAAAGGAGAAGGGGATAAATTAATTTATAATGTTATTGATGATACTTATGAGATCGATGGAAATGCATTTATTAATGAACCAATTAATCATCAAAAGCTTTGTGGAAATAAAATCATTGTAGATAGAAAAAAAAATACTTATAAAATACAAAGCAAAGACAATAAACCTGCGCGCTTTGTGTTTGATTTGAAACAGCAAAAATGATTATTAGTGCCCGTTTTATCACCTCCTTAGCAAAATTTGATATCAATTTTGCGTCTAATTTTAGTGAAGTTGCTTTTTTAGGAAGATCAAATGTTGGCAAAAGTTCTTTAATTAATTCTTTATGTAAGCAAAAAAATCTTGCTAAAAGTTCTTCAACTCCTGGAAAAACCCAGTTGATAAATTTTTTTGAAGTTTTATGTCAAAAAGATGAGGATAAGTTTAATATCCATTTTGTGGATTTGCCTGGTTTTGGCTATGCTAAGGTTTCAAAAAATTTGAAAGAAGAATGGAATGTTTATTTAGATGAATTTTTAAAATTAAGAACTTCTATAAAGTTATTTATACATTTAATCGATTCGAGGCATATTGGTTTAGAAATTGATAAAGAGTTGGATGGTTATTTAAAAGGTTTTTTAAAGCCGGATCAAAAAGTTTTAAAAGTTTTTACAAAATGTGATAAATTAAATCAAAGTGAAAAAACCAAGCTTAAAAACAATTTTAAAGATGCAATCTTAATTTCAAATTTAAATAAATTTGGGCTTGATAAGCTTGAAAATGAAATCATTAATCAGGTTTTGGGTTTATAAATGATAAAAAACTATAGAGTAAGTATCAACGGTGGATATATATTTTTAGGTTTTTTTTACATTATATATCAAATTTTAGGCTCTATTTTTACCTATACACCTTTACTTTATGGTTTATTTTTTTGTTATATGATTTATCTTTTAGAGCAAAGTCAAAAAACCTTTAATAAACTTGATTTTAGGTGGTATTTTTCTTTATTTTTTTTATTTTTTACAGATGTTACTTATGACTTTTTTATTTTTTCATCTTGGATTGCTTTTGCTCTTTTTTATTATATTTGTGCTGATTGGATTAAAACAAGTTTGAAAATGGAAAAACTAATACCTATTGCGTTTGTTCTTTGCGCTTATTTTTTCATTTTTCTTTTGGATTTTATTTTTTCTTATATGAATAATCAGCATTTTAAAACATTAAATTTTGGATATTTAGTATCTATAGCAATTGAATGTTTTTTAGCTTATGTCTTTTTTAGAGGTAAAATTTAATGCGTATGCGTTTGGTTGTTGGTTTTATACTTTTATTTTTTATTTTTTTATTAAGCCGTATTTATTATTTGAGTATAAAATCCAATGTCTATTATGAAGAACTTGCGAAACAAAATGCTATAAAAACTCAATTGATAGCGCCCAAACGTGGAGAAATATTTGATCGAAATGGTACACTTTTGGCGGTTAATGACTTAGGATATAGTATTTCTTTGAAACCTTATTTAAGTCTTAAAAAAAATAAAATCAGCATTTTAGAAAAAGAATTAAACAAATTACAAGGTTTTTTTCCGGATTTAAATGTTACAAAATTATTGCAATTTTACAAGAAAAATGATTCATATTATAATCAAGATTATATACAAATTGTAGATTTTATACCTGCACAAGAGATGATGAAGCATTATTCAGTGCTTAATTTGGATGAAAATATCAAAATAGAATCTGCGGTGCAAAGAAAATATCCTTATGGAAAATTAGCCTCTCATATTATAGGTTATGTTGGAAAAGCTAATTTGCAAGATATAAAAGAAAATGAAATTTCTAAATTGACAAATTTTATTGGAAAAAGCGGTATAGAACGCTATTACAATGATATTTTACAAGGAGTTAAAGGGGAAAAAGTTTATAAGGTTAATGCTCTAAATCAAGAAGTGGCGCAAATTTCTTATATTCCTCCGCTTTCAAATGATATACATTTAACTATTGATATACAATTGCAAGACTTTTTAACCAATCTTTTTGAAAATAATGCCGGTGCTGCAATTATTATGGATATTAGAGATGGATCTATTTTGGCGGCTGGAAGTTTTCCAGAATATGATCTTAATCCCTTTGTAACAGGAATTTCTTTTAAAGATTGGGATGAACTTTCTAATAATCTTGATCATCCTTTTACAAATAAACTAATCAATGGATATTATCCGCCTGGTTCGGTTGTTAAAATGGGCGTTGCTTTGGCTTTTTTAAATTCAGGAAATATCACGCCTTCTACTCAATTTTTTTGCGGGGGTAGCGTGGAGCTTGGAGGAAGATTGTTTCGCTGTTGGAATCGATCGGGGCATGGAAATATGGATTTAAAACATGCCATTAAGTCAAGCTGTGATGTTTATTTTTATGATGGAGGCTTGCAAGTTGGTATCAATCAAATTAGTCAAACCTTATCGCGTATTGGTTTTGGTGCAAAAACTGGCGTTGATTTACCTAATGAATTTGTAGGGATTTTGCCAAGCAGGGAATGGAAAATGCAAAGATATAATCAAAATTGGTTTCAGGGTGATACTTTAAATACAGCCATAGGTCAGGGAAATTTTTTAGCAACCCCTATGCAAATTGCAAGATATACGGCTCAAGTTGCCAAAGGTGAACAGATTTTACCTCACTTTTTACAAAGTATAGAAAATAATAATACCAAAATCGAAAATAAAACTCAACGCGATCAAGAAATTTTTACCTTATTTGAAAAAAGTCAACTTCCTTATATAAGAGATGCGATGTATGCTGTGGCTAATGAACAAGGTGGAACAGCTTATCGTTATTTGCATGATCTTAAAGTGAAAGTAGCTGCTAAAACAGGAACCGCACAGGTTGTGGGATTTTCTCAAACAGATCGTAGCAGAGTGGACGAAAAACAATTACAATATTATACAAGATCTCACGCATGGCTTACTTCTTATGCGCCTTATGCGAATCCAAAATATGTTGTAACCGTTCTACTTGAGCATGGAGGTAGGGATACTACCTCTGGGGAAATCACTGCAAAAATTTATCAAAAAATGATAAGTTTGGGATATTTTAAATAGTTTTAAGCTTTTAAAAAAACTAATCAATAATTTTTGTTTTATTTTTTAGCCATTTTAAAACTTTAGGTTCGTTTTTTAGCTTTATAGAAAGTTTATTATAAACTTTTTTATGATAAGCATTTAGCCATGATTTTTCATCTTTATTGAGTAAAGTTTTATTGATACATTTTAACTCAAAAGGACAAAGAGTTAAAGGTTTAAAGTATAAAAATTCTCCATAATCTTTATTTTTTGGATTTTTAACTTTGGTATTTAAAACTAAATTTTCAAGTCTAATGCCCCATTTATCTTTTTTATATATTCCTGGCTCTATAGAGGTTAACATTCCTTCTTTGGCTTTGGTTTTTTCAAGGACAGGGGCAAAATAAGATAGGGTTTGAGGGCCTTCATGGACATTTAAAAAATAGCCTACCCCATGGCCAGTTCCATGCATATAATCAAGCTGATTTTTCCATAAAGGCGCCCTTGAGATCGCATCAAGTAAAGGCATAGGAATATCTTTTGGAAAAATAGTACTTGATATGGCTATATGTGCCTTTAAAACAAGAGTGTAATCATAAATTTGTTCTTTGCTAACTTTGCCTATAGCAACAACACGAGTTATATCTGTGGTTCCGTTTTCATATTGGGCACCAGAATCTATGAGCAAAAGTCCATTATCTTTAATATAAGAAAAATTCTTTTTCGTTGCTTTGTAATGAACACAAGCTCCATTAGCATTAAAACCTGCTATAGTTGCAAAGCTATTGCTAATATAATAAGGACTTTTTGCTCTAAATTCTGTTATCTTAAGATCAATATCAAGTTCACTTATGTGTTTATTTTTTTTGATATTTTCCTCTAGCCAAGTAAAAAATCTACACAAAGCAACTCCATCTTCTATCATAGCATTTTCTATATGTTTGATTTCTTTTTGAGTTTTGATTGATTTTAAATATGTGCTAGGATTGATTTCTTTTATGATTTTTACGCTTTTATGAAGATATTGAATCAATAAAGCTGTTGTTTTTGTTGGCTCTATGAGTAGGTTTGTATCGCGGAGTTTTTGAATTTCTTGATAAATTTCACAATAATTTTTAATGTAAATTCCATCTTGATTGAGTTTTTTTTCTAGCTTTGAATCAATTTTATTTTGATCAATAAAAAACAAAATCGTTTTTTGCCCAATAAGCAAATAACTTAAAAATACAGGATTGTATTCTATATCGCTTCCTCTTAAATTCGTAATCCAAGCGATATCATCAAGCGAAGAAATGAGATGATTTTGTGCGTTTAAATCTTGCATTTTTTCTCGTATTTGTTTGATTTTTTCTTGACGAGAATAACCGCAGTATTTAATCTTGTGCTCGTAAATTTTGCTTTTTGATAAATTAGGACGGTTTTGCCATAAGGGTGAAATTAAATCAATGTGTTTTAATCTTGCTTGGCAATTTGTTTGTAAATTTTCAAATAAATTTAAAGACAAGAGAGAAAAATCAGTGCCTAAAATTTCATTGTTTTTAAGATTTTCCTTTAACCAATTTAAAAAAGTGTTAGTATGATTTTGTTTTTGAAGCTCTATGGAGCTTCCTTTTAATTCTTTTTCAGCTTGAAGCCAATATCTTCCATCTGTCCATAAAAAAGCTTTTTCATAGGTGAAAATCAAGGTTCCAGCTGATCCTTTAAAACCGCTAATGAAAGTTTTATTTTGATAAAAATCCGGAAGATATTCATTTAAATGAGGATCTGAACTTAAAATCAAATAAGCATCTATATGATTTTTTTTCATTAAGTCTCTAAGTTGTGCGATCTTTTGTTGGTATAAATTCATTCAATTTCCTTATTAAGACATATTATTGATATTTCAAGATTTAATTCTAGTTTTAAGCTTGTTAAATTTTGCATTTCAATAATATTGATTTGATAATAAAAATTAGAGTTTTCTAAATCTTTTATAAAAGACAATAAAGCATTAAAATTTCCATAAGTTTTAATAAAAATTTTATAGTGATTGATATTGTTTTTTTGAATTTTTGTCTGTGAGATTTTTTTTATTTCGATTTTATTATTTAGAGCTAGTGTTTTGATATTTTTTAAATATTGATCATATTTTTTTTGGAATAAACTTAAGTATTGCTCATAAACGAGTGTTTTGTTTTGAATTTGTTGTAGTTTTTGATTTGATATTTGTATTTTTTGTTCTAAATTTTGATTAGCGGCTTGTTCTTTTTTAATATCAATATTATGGATGAAAATATTATGATTAAAAAAAGAATTTATAAATAAAGGTTCGATTTTAAAAGCTAAAAATATAGCGAATAATATTGTAATTATAATAATGAGAAGTTTTTCTCTTAGATTTAAATTTTCTAAAAAAAATTCTATTTTATCCATGGATTAACTCTAAAATAATTTGATGAAGCGCATCGTTTTTGGATATAAGTTTAAATTCAGTTTTTAAATTTTTAAGAGCATGAAGATAATTTTCTTGATTGTTAAATTGTATAACGATGTTATAATCTTTTAGTTTTAAGCTAGAAATTCCTAGTGAGTTTTGATTAAGCCAAATAAAGATATTTTTTAAAATCAAAGTTCTATCTTTGCTTGGTTTAAAATTTTTTACAATTTCATTGAGTTGATTAAAATTTTGATCAAGAAGTATTTTTTTATCACAAAGAGTTAAATTTAGGTCTTTTAGCTTTTTTTCTAAGATTTTATTTTTTTCTTTTTCTAGTTTATAAAGCTTATCTTGAGAATTTTTATTTTGAGTTTGTAAGTTTTTGTTTTCTTGATAATTTAAAAAATTAGTAAAAATTAAAATTCCACTCACTCCAATAAAACTAAATAAAAATAAAAAAATTAGTTTCAAATAATAAGGAAAAATTTTCCTGCTCGTTTTAATAAAATTGGCATTTTTATCCAAGATTGGCACACTTAATTTTGCGAGTTTATTTTCATTTTGTTCTAAAATTTTACAAACAATTGTTTTATTTTTTAATTCTTTTATTAAATCATTATTTTCAAAACTGATTAAAATTTCACTTTCATAGTATTGCAAAAGTTCTAATATATGCGTTTTTTCTAAAAATAATTCTAAATTTTTTTCATATTTGAATTTTTTAAAAGCTTTAAATTTATCTTGTTCATAAAAACATAAATATACTTCATTTAAATAAAGCTCTAGAAAGCAAAAATTATTTTTTTCAATCAAATTATTTTTAAATAAAGGCTTAAAAATGAAAGCTTTGGGAAAACAAGCGAGGCATTTGGGTAAATTTTCAACCCTGCTTAAAAAACAATGATAAATTTCATCTTGTTTTAAAAATGCTATTTGGTATTCAAAAGGATTTTTTATATCGCATTCTTTGATTATTTCTTCAAAGAGTCTATCTTCTTCAAATCTGCCATTTTTTTGGATATAAATGAGTTTTTCAAAACTTACAATTTCAATTTTATTCTTCATAATTTAATATTTTTTTTAAAAAATCCTCATCTTTTTGCCAATTCTTTTTTACTACCACATATAGTTTTAAAAGAATTTTATTTTGAGCTAGTTGTGTAATTTTTATTCTAGCATCTTTACCTATACGATTGAGTGTTGATCCATTTTTTCCTATAAGCATGGCTTTGTGAGAATTTGTATCTGTAATGATTTGAGCCTCGATAACGATAAGATTTGTTTTTTCTTTAATTTTATTGATCATTACTTCGGTGCAATAAGGCAATTCTTGACTTAAATTTTCATAAATACTTTCAAGTATAAAATCTCTATAAAGTTCTTTTTGACTGCTTGGAGTTAAAAAATCAGGATCATAAAAATATTCATGTTCGTCTAAATATTTTACAATTTCATCAAGTAAAGTTTTTTTATAAGTCTTTTTTTTGCAAGAATAAGGAATGATAGCCTTAAAATACTCGCTAAATTTAGCATAAACGTTAAGTTTTTTTAAAAGAGTGGCATTATCGGTTAAATCAACTTTGTTTAAAACGATAATATGAGGAACTTTTGGTTTTAGTGTTAAAAATTCTTCATAATTTTTCAAATCATCAAATACGCTTGCCACAAACAAAATCAAATCGCAATCTCCCATGGCTTTTATAGCGCTTTCAATTAACATTTGATTTAAGGTTGCATTGCTTTGATGTAATCCAGGAGTGTCAATAAAAATAATTTGATCTTTTTCATGAATTACTATGGCTTTGATTTTTCGTCTTGTAGCGTTTTGTTTATGAGAAACTAGAGTGATTTTTTCTTCAAGCAAGGAATTAACCAAAGCACTTTTTCCAGCATTGGTTCTTCCTATGATGCTAACAAAACCACTTTTCACAAAATATACCTAGCTAAGTCTTTATTTTCTATAATATCTCCAAGTTTTTCTTCGACCATTTTTTTATCAACGATAAATTTTTTACCCGCGTATTCATCAGCCTCAAAACTTAAGTCTTCAAGAAGTTTTTCTATTACAGTATGCAAACGTCTAGCGCCTATATCTTGCATTTCTTCATTTGCTTTAGAGGCTATTTTTGCAATTTCTTTTATAGCTTCATCATCAAATTCAAGTTCTAATTTTTCTGTTTTTAAAAGTTCGGTGTATTGTTTTAAAAGTGAATTTTTAGGACGGGTTAAAATTTCATAAAGAGCTTTATCATCTAAGCTATCAAGTTCAACTCTTAAAGGAAAACGTCCCTGAAGTTCTGGAATTAAATCACTTGGCTTACTCAAATGAAAAGCACCCGCAGCGATAAAAAGTATATGATCTGTTTTTAAGGTTCCGATTTTAGTTTGAATGCTAGATCCTTCAACGATTGGCAATAAATCTCTTTGCACCCCTTCTTTACTTGGATCTTGTCGGTTTGAATTTCCACTTGAAACAGCTATTTTATCAATCTCATCTATAAAGATAATCCCTTCATTTTCCGCTCTTTTTAAAGCTTCACTTTTTATGCTTTCTTGATCTAAAATTTTATCTCCTGCTTCGTTTCTTAAAGCGTTTTTAGCATCTTTGATTTTCATTTCTTTTTTGACTTTTTTACTGCCTACGCCAATAACCTTGACAATATCTTGCATCGCTCCCATTTCAGGTGGCAAGTTAGGATTAGTATCAAACATGCTTTGAGAAATTTCTATTTCTATATTGCTTTCATCCAAATCCCCATTTCTAAGCTTGGCTCTCATTTTTTCAAGACTATTTTTATACTCTTCTTGCTTTTCATCGCTAATGCCTTTTGGTAAAGGCGGTAAGAGTTTTTCTAAAATTTTATTTTCGATAAATTCATCGATTTTATCTTTATTTTTTTCTTTTTGCTCATTCTTGACTAAATTTAAAGCCGCATTGGCTAAATCTCTTACCATGCTCTCTACATCACGCCCCACAAAGCCCACTTCAGTGTATTTGCTAGCTTCAATTTTTATAAAAGGAAAACCCATCATTTTTGCAAGTCTTCTTGCAATTTCGGTTTTACCAACTCCAGTTGAACCTATCATTAAAATATTTTTTGGCATAATATCATCTTGAAGTTCTGGACTCAATTGCATTCTTCTGTAACGATTTCTTAAGGCTATAGAGATGATTTTTTTAGCTTTTTTTTGACCGATAACATAATCATCTAAAAATTTGACTATTTCTTTTGGGGTTAAGTTCATTTTTCATCCTCTATTACATAGGTTTTTATATTTGTATTAGTATAAATGCAAATTTCTCCTGCAATTTGCAAGCTTGATTTTACTAGTTCTTCTTCATCTAAAGAAGCATGTTTTGCTAAGGCCCTTGCAGCTGAAAGCGCATAATTTCCACCACTACCAATCGCTGCGATCTCTCCATCTTCCGGTTCTACCACATCACCAGTTCCTGAAAGTAAAAAAATGTGATTTCTATCAAGCACCAGCATCATAGCTTCAAGCTTTCTTAAGTATTTATCTTTTCTCCATTCTTTGGAAAAATCTATAGCCGCCTTTAAAAGATCGCCTTTAGAACTTTGTAATAAATTTTCAAACATATCAAAAAGATTAAAAGCATCTGCTGTGCTTCCTGCAAAACCCGCCAAAACTTTGCCATTATTAAGCTTTCTAATTTTAACGGCATTGCCTTTTAAAATAGTATTTCCAAAGCTAACTTGCCCATCTCCTCCGATTACGGATTTATTTTTACCCTTATAGGCTAAAATCGTAGTTGCGTGAAACATAATTATTCTGCCTTTATATCAATTTTAAAATTTGCATGGATTGCATGGCCTAATTTTACAGTGATTTCATGAATTCCAATACTTTTTAAAGTATCACATTCTAAGCTTTTTTTATCAAGTTCTATATTTTTTTGCTCTTTAAGTGCATGAGCGATTTCATCTTTTGTAACCCCACCAAATAAATTACCATTGGCTCCAACAGGTTTAAAAATTTCAAGAGTGATTTTGCTAAGCTCTTCTTTTAATTTTTCTAAATTTGCGATCTCAAAGCGTAAATTTTCAGCCTCTTTTTTCTTATCACTTTCATATTTTCTTAAAACTTCAGTAGTGGCAGCTTTAGCCAAGCCTTTTCCAATTAAAAAATTTTGACCATATCCATCTTTGACTTCTTTAACTTCTCCGGCTTTTCCAAGCCCTTTAACATCTTTAATCAATAATACTTTCATCGATATTCCTTTTTAAGCTTTAACTTAATTTTTGTCTTATTGTATCTAAAATTTGTTAAAAGAAAGGTTTTAATGAAATTTAATTGCAGCAATACAAGCAAAATATGTTCCAAAATTTGTTTTTTTTTGCTAAAATTCATTCTTATGAGAGTGGATAAATTTTTAAATGTGGTTAATATCACCAAAAGACGAGCGATTTCTGAAGATATGTGTAAAAGCGGAGTGGTTAAAATTAATGATAAAATCGCTAAAGCGAGCAAGGAAGTGAAAATAGGAGATATCATTAGTTTGCATTTTATGCAATACACTCAAGAATATAAGGTTTTGGCCATACCTTCTACTAAAAGCATTCCTAAAAATACTCAAAATCAATATGTGGAAAAATTATGAAAGAAATGATTTTATCTAAAGAAGAATTAGATCAAATTTTTTCTTATTTACCTTGCAAGGGAGTGGTTTTATTACAAGGAGATTTAGCTAGCGGTAAAACTAGCTTAGTTCAAGCTTGGATTAAATTTCTAAATTTAGATGATCAAGTTACTTCCCCAACTTTTTCTATCATGCAAAGATATCAAAATGAAAATATTTGTGTATATCATTATGATATTTATCAAGAAGGATTAGATGGACTTTTAAAGAATGGATTGTTTGATAATTTATTTGAAGAAGGTTTGCATTTGGTAGAATGGGGAGATGATGGGCTAAAAGAAAAGTTATTGCAATTTGGAATTTTATCTACAATTGTTAAAATCAGTGTTAAAGACAATAAAAGAAAGTATGAAATTTTATGAGTAAATTACAAATCATCAATTTAGAAAAAATCATAAAAAAAACAAAAATAATACAAGATGTATCGTTGGAGCTAAATAGCGGGGAAGTTGTTGGACTTTTAGGGCCGAATGGAGCAGGAAAAACCACTACTTTTTATATGATATGTGGTTTGATAACTCCAACTAACGGCAAAGTTTTGCTTGATGGTGTGGATATTACAAAAGAGCCATTAAATAAACGCGCTAGAGAAGGAATTGGATATTTGCCACAAGAAAGTAGTATTTTTAAAGATTTAAGTGTTGAAGAAAATTTGCTTTTAGCGGCACAAATTTTTTATAAAGATAAACAAGTTTTAAATGAAAAAGTAGAACAAATGCTTGAGCTTTTAAGCATAGAGCCGATTCGCTTAAGAAAGGGATTGAGTTTAAGTGGCGGTGAAAGAAGGCGTTGCGAGTTAGCTAGAAGTTTGATGTGTGAGCCTAAATTTTTACTTCTTGATGAACCTTTTGCTGGGGTTGATCCTATAGCGGTTTCTGAAATTCAAGCCTTGATTAAAGAACTTAAGAAATTAAATATTGGAATTTTAATTACTGATCATAATGTGCGTGAGACTTTAGCTATTTGTGATAGGGCTTATGTGATTCGTTCTGGATCTTTATTAGCAAGTGGGAATGCTGAAGAAATCGCAAACAATAAAGATGTAAAAAAATACTATTTAGGAGCGGAGTTTAAACTCCTAGATTAATGTTAAAGCAAAAGATTACTCAAAGCACAAAAACAAAAATCTCTCAAACCTTGCGCTCGTGGCTTCCTATTTTGCAGGCAAATATAGAAGATTTAAAAGAGAATTTGGACAAATTTGCAGAAGAAAATCCTTTTTTAAATGTTCAAGATGCGATTAAAACCTCTGAAAAAGGAAAGAGTTATTTTGATTCTTTTTATAAAAACAATACAAATTCAGCCATGGTTGAAAGTATGGGTATTGGCAAAAAAAGCGTTTATGAACTTTTAAATGAGCAAATTATCCCTCCGCTTTTTCCTACAAAAAAATCTCAAGATATTGCAAATAAAATCATAGAATGTCTTAACCATGAAGGGTATTTTGAATACGATCAAGAAGTCATGCAAGATATTAATGAAAAGGATATTGAAAGCATTAGAATGCGTTTTAAGTTTTTAGATCCTATAGGTGTGGGTGCTAAGGACTACAAAGAAGCTTTTTTATTTGCTCTTGAAAATGAAAATATAGATGAGGAACTTTATGATTTTTGCAAAATGCTTATATTGGATTTTGAAAATATCCAAAATTATACGAAAGAAAAATTATACACTCAAGCAATTTCTGTGATAAAAAAATTTAGCATTCCTCCTTTTTTGGAATATTTTGAAGATTCTCAAGCTATCATTCCTGATATTTTTATTTTTCGTGAAAATAATGAAATTAAAGTAAAAATTAACGATGAATATTATCCTGAAATTTCTATTGAAACAGATGGAATTGACCATGAATATTTAGCACATTACATTAAAGAGGCTAAAAATTTAGTAGATGCTTTGGCTATGCGAAAAGCAACTTTATATAAAATTGGATTAATGATAGTAGAGCATCAGTATGATTTTTTTATAGGTAAAGATATCAAACCTATGACTTTAAAAGATATTGCAGAAGATTTAGATCGCAATGCTTCTACGGTTTCAAGAGCGATCGCAAATAAATATTTAAGTTGTGAAAGGGGGTTGATTCCTTTAAAAGATTTTTTTGCTTTTGCTCTTGATGAAGAAGGAGAAACTTCTAATGCGAGCGTAAAAGATTTTATCGCAAATTTAGTTAAAAATGAAAATCGCTTAAAACCTTTAAGTGATAGTAAAATTTTAAAACTCATACAGGATGAATTTAAGATTGATATTGGGCGTAGAACGATTACTAAATACCGAAAACATCTCAATATTGCAAGTTCTACAGATAGAAAAAAACTTTATGAGCTTGAAGGATAAATTCTTAAAACTTCTTATATTTAATTTTTATTTATTTTATTTAATAAATATTATCTTTTCTTTTTAAATTATGCTACAATGAAATTATTATTTTTGTAATTTAAAAAGGAGTTAAAATGGATTTTTTAACAAATCTTAGCGAAGGGTGGCAATTTTTTATTCAAATAGCGGTAGTGCTTATCTGTCTTTTTTATGGTGCTAAAAAAGGTGGTATAGCTCTTGGGTTGTTAGGCGGAATAGGTATTTTGATGCTAGTTTTTGTTTTTCATATCCAGCCTGGAAAACCTGCGATTGATGTTATGCTTACTATTTTAGCTGTAGTTGTTGCTAGTGCGACTTTGCAAGCAAGCGGTGGTTTGGATGTTATGCTTCAAATTGCTGAAAAACTTTTAAGAAAAAATCCTAAATTTTTAACCCTTTTAGCTCCTTTTGTTACGTGTTTTTTGACAATGCTTTGTGGGACAGGACATGTGGTATATACTATAATGCCTATCATTTATGATATTGCCATTAAAAATGGCATTCGTCCAGAACGCCCTATGGCAGCGGCTTCTATATCTTCACAAATGGGAATTATTGCAAGTCCTGTTTCTGTAGCGGTTGTGAGTTTAACGGCTTTGCTTTTAAATACTCCTCATAAATTGGCCGGTTTTGATGGCTATATTAATTTACTTCAAATCACTATACCTAGTACTCTTATAGGTGTTTTATGTGTGGGAATTTTTTCTTGGTTTAGAGGTAAAGATTTAGATAAAGATGAGGTTTTTCAAGAAAAATTAAAAGATTTGGAATTTAAAAAATATGTTTATGGGGAATCTAAAACGCTTTTGGGGGTTAAATTGGCGAAAAGTAACTGGGTTGCAATGTGGATTTTTATCCTTGCAATTTTTTCAGTAGCTATTATTGGAATTTTTGATGATTTAAAACCTAATTGGGGTCAAAAAATGGTGTATCAAGCGCACATTGATAATACAGTAGAATGGACTTTAAGTGGAGGTGATAAGGCTGTAATTGATCTTAAAAAATTAACTTCTAATATAAAAGATCATTCAGAAGCAATTGTAGCTATCCCTCAAAAAGATAAGCTTGGAAATCCAAGTT
Organism: Campylobacter sp. W0018; assembly: GCA_020135845.1. Classification (GTDB taxonomy): domain Bacteria; phylum Campylobacterota; class Campylobacteria; order Campylobacterales; family Campylobacteraceae; genus Campylobacter_D. Next base: position 24,938 of record JACHTQ010000010.1, read on the forward strand.
ATAATTATATTTCTATGATATCAATCATTCAAATGTTTATGCTTTTAGCGGGCGCTTTGATGATTATTTTTACAAAAACAGATGTAAAAAAGATAGGCTCTAATGAAATTTTTAAATCCGGTATGGTAGCCCTTGTGGCAGTTTTTGGAATTTCTTGGATGGCTGATACGATGTTTGCAGTCCATACTCCTATAATGAAAGCTTTATTTGGAGATATAGTTAAAGAGCATCCTTGGACTTATGCTTTAATGCTTCTTTTAATTTCTAAATTTGTTAATTCTCAAGCAGCAGCTATTTCTGCTTTTGTTCCTTTATCTTTAAGTATCGGTGTTGAACCAGGTGTGATCATAGCTTTTGCGGCTGCTTGTTATGGGTATTATATTTTGCCAACTTATCCGAGTGATTTAGCCACTATACAATTTGATCGATCAGGAACAACTCGTATTGGTAAATTTGTGATCAATCATAGTTTTATTTTACCTGGACTTATTGGCGTGGTTTCTTCTTGTATAGCGGGTTATTTTATAACAATGATGGCGGGATATCTTTAGTTAAAAATAATAAAGCAAATTATAAGGCTAGCAAGGATAGAATTAAAACCCTTTATTTTGAATGATTTTTATTAATTAGGATTTTACGAATGATCTTTTTATTGGTTTTAAGTTTATTGCTTGCTTGCTATCTTTTTTACGCACTTTTATATCCTGAAAAATTTTAAAGGAAAAATATGTTAGAAATTGTAGTTGTATTGATTATATCTTTTATTTTATCCTTAATTTTTGGACGATATTTATATAAAATTGCTAATTTTAAAAAAACTATTTTTGATTTTATTTTTAATCCTATAGATGCCTTAATTTACAAAATTTGTGCTATTGATAGAAAAAATATGACTTGGAAACAGTATTCTTTTCATTTGTGTATTTTTAATCTTTTGGTGGCTATTTTTTCTTTTGTTATTTTTTTATTACAAGATAGATTTTTTTTAAACCCTAACTCTATCAAATCCATGCCGCTAGATTTGAGTTTAAATACTGCTATTAGTTTTATTACTAATACTAATTTACAGCATTATAGCGGGGAAAATGCTTTAAGTTTATTTTCTCAAAGCACAGGAATTTTGCTTGCTATGTTTGTTTCTGGTGTAAGTGGATATTGTGCTTGTATAGCTTTTTGTAGGGTATTTTGTGGTATGCAAATGGGAAATTATTATGAGGATTTTACTCGCGTGATGACGCGTTTAATACTTCCTTTGAGTTTTATTATCTCTTTGATTTTTATTTCCCAAGGTGTGGTGCAAAATTATTATCCAAATTTTCATCTTGTAACTTTAGAAGATAAAATTCAAACTATAGCTACAGGCCCTGTTGCTGCTATTGAGTCTATTAAACACTTAGGAACCAATGGTGGAGGATTTTTTGGAGCTAATTCAAGCATGCCTTTTGAAAACCCTAATGCTTTAACCAATCTTATACAAATTTTATCCATGATGTTAATTCCTAGTTCTTGTGTTGTGGTCTTTGGCTTGATGATTCATTATAGAAAAGAAAAGCAAGGTTTTGCTTTGATGGGGAAACAAGGCGGGGTTATCTTTGGAGCTATGAGTATTATTTTCTTAATTTCTTTAATTATTATCCATCATAGCGAAACTCTTCCAAATCCTAATTTATCTTCTTTAGAGCTTAATCAAACTTTGGGAAATTTGGAAGGAAAAGAATTAAGATTTGGGGTTAATTCATCCAGCTTATTTAGTGCTGTTACAACGGCTTTTACAACAGGAAGTGTTAATAATATGCATGATAGTTTAAATCCTTTAAGTATAGGAATTACTATGCTTAATATGATGCTTAACGTTGCTTTTGGCGGTGATGGTGTTGGGCTTATGAATATGATGATCTATATTATTTTGTGCGTATTTATTTGCGCTTTGATGATAGGAAGAACTCCGGAGTTTTTAGGAAAAAAAATAGAAAGCAAGCAGATGAAACTTATTGCCTTGGCTATTTTGATACATCCTTTATTAATCCTTGTTTTAAGTGCTTTGGGGGTAATTTTTGCAAAAGATAGCATTACAAATCCTAGTTTTCATGGTTTAGCTCAAATTTTATATGAATTTACATCCGCAACTGCAAATAATGGATCAGGGCTTGAGGGACTTAAGGATAATGATTTGTTTTGGAATTTAAGCACAGCTTTTGCTATGTTTTGCGGACGTTATCTTATTTTAATTATACAATTAGCAATTGCAGGATCGTTTTTAAATCAAAAAACCCAAGAAGATAATACAAATGCTTTAAAAACAGATACTTTGACTTTTATGTTTGTTTTAATTTGCATCGTTTATATTTTTACAGCATTAACTTTTTTTCCAGTGCTGACACTTTCTAGTGTGGCTGAATATTTATCTTTATGGCATTAAACAAGGAGAGCTAATGTCTAAAAAACAAAATAAACTTATCACAAAAGAAATTTTAAGCACAGCGATTAAAGGAGCATTTTTTAAATTTGATCCGCGTTTTATGATCAAAAATCCTACTATGTTTATGGTAGAAATTGGCTTTGTTATTACGCTTATTTTAAGTTTTTTCCCTAGTTTATTTGGGGGCGATCACCAAGAAAGAATTTATAATATTTTAATCACTTTAGTTCTTTTTATTACTTTATTGTTTGCAAATTTTGCAGAGAGTATAGCCGAGGGTAGAGGCAAGGCGCAAGCAGCCACTTTAAAGCAAAGTAAAAAAGACTTTAAAGCAAGAGTGATTAAAAACGATGGTAGTGAAGAAATGCTAAGCGCTAGCAAATTAAAAATCGGAGATGTTGTTTTAGTTAAAGCAGGAGAACTTATACCTAATGATGGAGAGATTATTGAAGGAGCAGCCAGCGTTGATGAGTCAGCGATTACTGGAGAAAGTGCACCTGTGATGCGTGAAGCAGGGGGTGATTTTTCTTCTGTAACCGGAGGGACGACAGTTTTAACAGATTTTTTAAAAATTAAAATTTTAGTAGGTGCTGGAGAAAGTTTTTTAGATAAAATGATCAATTTGGTTGAAGGAGCCGCACGTCAAAAGACACCCAATGAAATTGCATTAAATATTCTTTTAATTGTCCTTAGTCTAAGTTTTTTAATCGTCGTAGTTAGTTTATATCCTTTTGTGCAATTTTTAAATGTTAATTTGCCTATTTCTTGGCTAGTTGCTTTGCTTGTATGTTTGATTCCTACTACTATTGGAGGGCTTCTTTCGGCCATAGGTATAGCAGGAATGGATAGAGTAACTCGTTTTAATGTGATAGCGCTTTCTGGAAAAGCAGTGGAAAATTGTGGCGATGTTGATACTATGATCTTAGATAAAACAGGTACGATCACTTTTGGAAATCGTTTGGCTAATGAATTTTATGAAGCTCAAGGAGTGGATAGGGATCGATTAATCCATGCTTGTTTATTATCTTCTTTAAAAGATGAAACGCCAGAAGGAAAAAGTATTGTTGCGTTAGCAAGTAAAATGGGATATCAACGCGATCAAGAAGAAATTCAAGAAGTGATCGAATTTAGTGCTCAAAATAGAATGAGTGGAGTTAATTTAAAAGATGGTACTCAAATTCGCAAAGGGGCTTTTGATACGATTAGGGTCTATATTGATGAAATGGATGGAGAAATTCCAAGTGATTTGGAAGCAAAAGTCATGCAAATTTCAAATCTAGGTGGAACCCCTTTAGTAGTGAATCAAGATAAGGAAATTTTGGGAGTGATTTATCTAAAAGATACTGTAAAGCCAGGCCTTAAAGAACGATTTACAAAATTAAGAAAAATGGGCATCAAAACCCTTATGTGTACGGGAGATAACCCATTAACAGCAGCTACAATAGCCAAAGAAGCCGGACTTGATGGTTTTATAGCAGAATGTAAACCAGAAGATAAAATAGAAGCTATAAAAAAAGAACAAGCTGAGGGTAAAATTGTCGCAATGACAGGAGATGGTACTAATGATGCTCCAGCACTCGCACAAGCTGATGTTGGCATAGCGATGAATTCAGGAACCGCAGCTGCTAAAGAAGCAGCTAATATGATTGATCTTGACTCTAACCCTACAAAAATTTTAGAAATTGTTGAAATAGGCAAAGGTTTGTTGATCACTAGAGGAAGTTTGACAACCTTTAGTATGGCTAATGACATTGCTAAATATTTTGCTATTTTACCAGCTATGTTTAGCGTGGTTTTGCCACAGATGCAAATTTTAAATATTATGCATTTAGCAACCCCTCAAAGTGCTATTTTATCAGCATTGATTTTTAATGCTGTGATTATTCCTTTGCTTATACCTATTGCTATGCGTGGTGTTAAATTTAGACCTATGAAAAGTGAAATGCTGCTTTTAAGAAATTTAGGGATTTATGGAATTGGAGGAGTGATCGCTCCTTTTATTGGTATTAAAATTATCGATATCCCTACGGCTTGGCTACTTCGAATTTTAGGAGTTTGATTATGGTTAGAACTTTGCTTAGTTTTTTTATCTTTATGCTTGTTTTGTGTTGTGCTATTTATCCTTTTGTATTAAATGAGGCAGCTAGATTTATTTTTCCTTATGAGGCGAGCGGAAGTTTAATCGATGAAAATGGACAAGCTACACTCGATGTAAATAAGGCGGTCGGATCAGAGCTTTTAGGTCAAGCTTTTAATGAGCCTTATTTTTTACATGGAAGAAGTTCAGCTGTAAATTATAATATAAGCGATACTAATCAAAGCAGTGTTAATTCAGGTGGTTCTAATTACGCTATGTCTAATCCTGCATTAAAAGAACGCATGATAAAGGATTTAAATCAATTTTTAAAACAAAATCCAAATGTTTCAAAAAAGGAAATTCCAATTGATTTATTAAGTGCTTCAGCTTCAGGACTTGATCCACATATTAGCAAACAAGCAGCATGGATACAAATTCCTCGTATAGTCAAATTTTCAAAATTAAGTAGAAATCAAGTAGAGAAAATCATCAATAATAACACACAAGATAAATTTTTAGGTATTTTTGGCGAGATGAAAGTTAATGTTTTAAAAGTGAATATAGCTATAAATAAGGCCATGAAAAAGAGTAAAAATGCAACGACAAACGCCCGAACAAATTCTTAAAAAATTTGAAGTAAAAGCTAAAGAAGAAGAAAAAAATAAATTTGCTAAATTAAAAATATTTTTAGGCTATGCAGCAGGATCTGGCAAAACCTATGCTATGTTAAGTGAGGCTAGAAATTTATTGCAAAATGGAGTCGATGTGGTTTTGGGCTACATAGAGCCACACGATAGACCTGAAACTATGAGTTTGACTGAAGGTTTTGAAAGCATCGAAAATCTTGAAATTTCTTATAAAAATATCACCTTAAAAGAATTTGATCTGGACGCCACTTTAAAAAGAAAACCGGCTTTAGTTTTGGTTGATGAATTAGCACACACGAATGCAAAAGGTCTTAGAAATGAAAAGCGTTTTCAAGATATAGAAGAATTATTAAAAGCGGGTATTGATGTTTATACCACTTTAAATATTCAGCATTTAGAAAGTTTAAATGATTTGGTGGCAAATATCAGTAAAATAGAAGTTAAAGAAAGAATTCCTGATCGTATTTTTGATGAAGCTGATCAAGTAGAACTTGTAGATATTGAGCCTAATAAACTTTTAAAAAGGATGCAAGAAGGTAAAATTTATAAAGAAAAACAGGCTAAATTGGCTTTAGAAAATTTTTTCAGACAAGAAAGATTGGTAGCCTTAAGGGAAATTGCTTTAAGAAGACTTGCATCAAGGGTCAATTTAAGGGCAAATGAGCAAAGGCTTATTAATGATGACTTAACTTATCATACTGGAGAGCATATTTTAGTTTGTATCAATGAAAGCAATGCTAAAGTTATCAGATCAGCTGCAAGACTTGCAAGTGCTTTTCATGCAAAATTAAGCGCCATTTGTATAAAAAATTCTAACCTTGAAGAGGATAAATCATTAAAAGAAAATTTAGAACTTGCAAAGAGTTTTGATGCTGAGATTATTAGCGTTTATGATGAAGATGTAGCGGGCCAAATTGCTGAATATTCTAGTATTAGCAATGTTTCTAAAATAGTTTTAGGCAAAAATAAAAATAAGAAAAAATTTAAAGAAGAAATTTTTGAAGCTGTAGCAAAGAAAAGTCCAAATATTGACTTATATCTAGTCAATGAAAGCGAAATTAAAATGCCAAAAATGACGAGAAAAAAAGGTTTTAATTTTTTAAATTTTATTATGATTAATACTATATTATTATTAGCAATTATTATCGCTTTTATATTCCATCAATTTGACACTCAACCTAGCAATATAGTGATGGTTTTTATTTTGGCTGTTTTTAGCTCTTCTTTTATATCGGATAATAAATTTTATGCTTTGTATTCTTCTTTAATCAGTGTGCTGTTTTATAATTTTTTCTTCTTAAAACCTTTTTTTAGTTTTAAAATTCACGATAGCGCAAATATAATTACGTTTGCGACTATGTTTATTGTTGGTTTTTTAACTTCTGTTTTTACAAGAAGATTAAAACTTCAATCCAAAGAATTAGCAAAAAGATCTTATAGAACAGCGATTTTGCTTGAAAATAGTGAAAAATTAGCTAGAGTAAAAAGCAAACAAGAACTTTGGGAACAACTTGGCAATCAAGCTTTGAAATTATTAAATTTACCTATAATTATTTATCCTATGAGTAAAAATAATATTTTATCTAAGCCTTTATTATTTTTTAATAACGATAAGCAAATACTTAAAAATTGTTTCAGTGCTGATGAAATTGCTATCGCTCAATGGGTGGCTACAAATCGTGAAAGAGCAGGACTTTGTACCAATACCTTGCCAAATGCTAATGCGATGTATTTGCCTATAGAAGATGGAGAAAAAACAAAAGGGGTTATTGGTATAGTTTTAAAAGAAAAGCGTCCTTTGCAAGATTTTCAATATGAAATTTTAAACGCTTTGATTAATGAAGTTGGAGTGAGAACAAGGGATATATTTTTGTTATAAATTTTTCATTTTATTGATCTCATCCCTTATAGCTGCTGCTTTTTCAAATTCAAGAGCTTTTGCTGCTTCTAGCATTTGTTTTCGAAGTTCTTTAATAAGCTTAGCTCTTTCACTAGCAGGCATTTTTTCAAGTTTTTTACCTTTTCGATAAATTTCTCCTAAATCTTCCTCATTTTTTAAACTTTCTTCTATGTGACGTTTAACTGAGGTTGGAGTAATATTGTGTTTTTTATTGTAAGCTTCTTGAAGTTTGCGACGTTCGTTAGTTGTGTTCATGGCTTCTTGCATGGATTTTGTAATTTTTTTACAAAAAAGCAATACTTTTCCATTGACATTTCTTGCAGCCCTTCCCATAGTCTGTATAAGACTTGTTGTGCTTCTTAAAAATCCTTCTTTATCAGCATCCATAATAGCAATGAGTGAAACCTCAGGTAAATCAAGCCCTTCTCTAAGCAAATTGATACCAATTAACATATCAAAAGCACCACTTCTAAGATTTCTAATGATTTCATTGCGTTCTATCGCATCAATATCTGAATGCATGTATTTTACTTTAATGCCAAGCTCTAAATAATACCTTGTAAGCTCTTCAGCTAATTTTTTAGTCAGCACTGTAACTAAGACACGTTCGTTTTTATTGATTACTTTTTTAGCTTCATCAAATAAAATTTCAACTTGATTGTCGCTGTCTTTTAATTCTATGAGTGGATCGAGTAAACCCGTTGGACGCATAATTTGATGGAAAATATTTTCTTTGCTTAATTCAAGTTCTAGAGGTGCTGGAGTGGCTGAAACAAAAAGAAATTGACAATTTTTATGGATAAATTCATCAAACATTAAAGGACGGTTATCAAGAGCTGAAGGTAGGCGAAAGCCATAATCTACTAAAGTTTGTTTTCTGCTTCTATCTCCAGCAAACATTCCGCGAAATTGAGGTAATGAAACATGACTTTCATCAACGATGACAAGAAATTTTCTATCTTTGATAGCAAAATAATCAAATAGAGTGTAGGGTGTATCTCCAGCTTTTAATCCCGTTAAATGTCTAGCATAATTTTCTACACCTTTGCACATACCTGTGCTCGTAAGCATTTCAAGATCAAATTCAACACGTTGTTTTAAACGTTGATGTTCTACGAGTTTATTTTCTAATTCAAATTGGGCTAAGCGTTCATTTAATTCTTGCTTAATATCTTTAATAGCTTGCTTTAAGCGCGTTTCGCCGACGCTAAATTGACTTGTAGGGTATAAAATAAAGCGTTTTAAATCTTTGCCTTTTTTATTTTCTAAAACATTATAATGATACATGCTATCAAGTTCATCACCAAAGAATTCAAGCCTTACTACTTCATCCTCATAATAAGCAGGATAAATATCTATAGTATCACCTTGCACACGAAAATCTGCACGATCAAAAAAATTATCATTTCTTTTATAACCCATATCTACAAGTTTTTTAAGAAGTTCTTTTTGTGAAATTTGCATACCAAGTTCAAAAATTAAAACCATTCCAATGTATTCATTTGGATTTCCAAGTCCATAATTAGCTGAAACACTTGCAATACACACAATATCTTCGTAGCTTAAAAGTGAAGCTGTAGCACTTAGTCTTAATCTTTCTAGGTCTTCATTTGTGGAACTATCTTTTTCTATAAAGACATCAGTACGTGGAATGTAAGCTTCTGGTTGATAATAATCATAATAAGAGATAAAATACTCCACATGGTTTTTAGAAAAAAAGCCTTTAAATTCGCTATAAAGTTGAGCACACAAGCTTTTATTATGACTCATAATAAGAGTTGGCATTTGAAGTTCTTTGACGACATTAGCCATGGTAAAAGTTTTTCCGCTACCTGTAACCCCTAATAAAGTTTGATATTTATTACCTTTTTTAATACTTTTTACTATGCCTTCTATGGCTTGTTTTTGATCAGGACTTGGTTTAAATTCACTTGTAAGTTCTAGCATAATTTCACTTTATTAAAATATTTTAAAATTAAAAATTTTAAAAGAAAATACTTTAATTAAAATTAATCTTTTTAAAAACATGAAAATTTATTTTTTTTTGCTACAATTACATAAATATTTTCTATATTTAAATTTTCAATTAAAGAAGGCGAAAAATATGTTTGATGAAAAAATTATTAATACTATGTCAGATAAAGTTAATGAGCTTATTGAAAAGTATAATGAAGTGTGCGAAGCAAATGAGAATTTAAGAAATGAACTTGTAAGCGTAAAGGCACAAAATGAGGCAAAAAGTAATCAAATTATGCGTCTTGAGGAAGAATTAAAATCTCGCAATATAGAAAGTGAGGACATTTACAAAAAAATCGAGGCTGTACTTGGCAAGTGATAATTTAAAACAAGTAATTATCAATGTTTCTGCAAAAGATTTTATTGTTAAATGTAGTGAAGAATTCGCTAATGTTTTAGAGGATGATATTGCTTTAATTTCTGGCGGAACTAAAAAAATTGAACTCAAGCGTTTTGTAGATGCTTTTGTAAAAAAAAGTTATGAAAATTATATTTTAGAAAGAGAACTTAAAAAACTTATAAAAGCTATTAATGAAGAACTCCCAGTCAAATGAAAAAAGCTTTTACTTTACTTGAGTTGGTTTTTGTCATTTTGATTTTAGGGATACTTTCTAGTTTAGCCTTAAGCTTTTGGGGTAAAAGCAAAGAAGAGGCAAAAATTTTAAAATTAAAAATAGATTATGAAATGTTAAGTTCGGCTTTATCGCTTATGCGAACCCAAGCTGAGCTTAAACAAATTGCTTTTATAGCCAATCTTGACAATGCTAAATTTAATACTCCAAGGGAAAAACTTTTTTATAATACTAACGATTATTCTTTGCTTGATTCTCCTATTTATTCTGATTTTAAATCTTGGATGAAAATTGCATCCAATCAATATAGATTTTTCTTAAATTCAAAAGAATATATTGATTTTACTTATGATTCTAAAGAAGGTATTTTAGAGTGCATCAATTCAAAATATTGTAAAGATTTACAATGAGATATTATGAAGTGTCAGTCTTTGGACTGTATTTACAAAATTTAATTTTTCATAGTGAAGAGAAAATCCCTACCTTAAGCGAAGTAATTATAGATATAAAAATGAAAAAAAATCTTAGGGCTTTAGTGATTAAAGAATGTGAAAAGCCAGATTTTCAAACAAAGACTATTAAAGAGTTTACACCTTTTTCTTTAAGTAAATATCAATTTGAACTCGCGCAATTTATTTCTTATTACTATGCGGCTAAAATGGGTTTTGTTTTAGGTTTTTTTTCAACAAGCAAAGAGTATAGTTGCAAAAAACTAGAAATTACCAAAGAGCCAAATTTGAGTTTAGGGCAAAAAAAAGCTTTAGACTTTTTAAACAATCAATCAAGTTCTTTGCTTTTTGCAGATACTGGGAGTGGTAAAACTGAAATTTATATTTCTTTGATTAAAGATTATTTAAAAAAAGGAAAGCAAGTTTTATTTTTGATGCCTGAAATTTCGCTTACTTCTCAAATGAAAAAACGTTTGCAAATGTATTTTAAAGATAGTTTTTTTTTATGGCACTCTAAAGTTTCTAAAAAGAAAAAACAAGAATGTTTAGAAAGTTTCAATGAAGGCAAAGCTTTATTGATTGCTGGAGCTAGATCCGCGCTTTTTTTACCTTTTAGAAATTTGGGTTTAATTGTGGTAGATGAAGAGCATGATAATTCTTATAAAGCTTCAAATCAACCCTATTTAAATGTTAGAGATTTAGCGCTTTTTTTAGGAGCTAAATTAAATATTAAAGTTGTTTTAGGATCTGCAACTCCTTCTTTGACGAGTTTTTATAAGCAAAAGGTATTCAGACTTAAAGGAACATTTTTTGAAAGCAAGAAGCATTTTTTATATGATGAAAATGAGTTATCATTAAGTTCTATGCTTTTAAATGAAATACAAGTGAGTTTAAATAAACAAAAGCAAGTGATTATTTTTTTACCTACGCGTGCTAATTTTCGTCAAATTTTTTGTAAAAATTGTGGAGAGACGATAAAGTGTCCATTTTGTTCTATTGCTATGAGTTTGCATAAAAATAGAAATTTGTTAAAGTGTCATTATTGTAATTTTACAAAAAATATCGACCAATCCTGCCCTTCTTGCAAAGGATTAATGTTAGAAGCTAGAAAGATGGGAACAGCTGAACTTAAAGAGCTTTTAGAATCAAAATTTACCCATACTAAAATAGCAAAGTTTGATAGCGATGAGATTACAAGCATTAAAAAGTTAAATCATATTTTAAAAGAATTTAATGATAAAAAAATTGATATACTTATAGGGACTTCCATGCTTGCTAAGGGACATGATTATCACAATGTCGATTTGAGCGTGATTTTGGGTATTGATGAGTACTTATTTAGACCGAATTTTAGAGCGAGTGAAGAAACTTTAGCTCTAGCTATGCAAGTCGCAGGTAGGGCAGGGCGCAAAGGAGAAGCTAGAGTGCTTTTGCAAACTAAAAATCGTGCTTTTTTTGAAAAATATATACAAAATTATGATGCTTTTTTGCAAGATGAGCTTGAAAATAGAAAAGGTTTATATCCTCCTTTTAAACGTCTTTTAAGATTAATTATAGAAGATAAGGATAAATTAAAAGCGCAAAATTTATGCGAGTATTTAGCTGAAAAATTAGCAACGATAAAAAATATAGAACTCATTGGATATGGGGTTTGCGGAATTGAAATGATTAATACAAAATACCGTTTTCATATTCTTATCCGCAGTGATTCTTATAAAGCTTTAATTGCTATAGAAGAATACGTTTTGCAATTTAAAAATGTCAATGCGGATATTGATCCTATAGATTTTATGTAAAATCATTGTTTTTAAATTTTTGATAATATTTCCAAGAATTGATAATGTCCGGACGATTTTGTTCTAAATGCTGATATTCTTTTTGAAAAATGTTTAGAAATTTCGACGCTAAAGCTTTATTAGAGTTAAAGATAGATAATACCTCTTCTTCCTTCATCATCATAAGTTCATTTTGCTTATCGATCTTTTTTATTTCAAATAAAAAGTTCTGTAAATACTCTTTAACAGTATTAAAAAATTGCGTATCATTTGTAAGTTTTTCTAAATCTTCTTTTTGAATATATAAAGCTATATCATTTGATAAATCATCATCAATAACTAATTTTATTATATTAATTTGTTTATTTTGTCTTGGTCTATCTAAAGTAATAGCAATACTATTTAAAGGATCGATTTCTGTGCTGTATATATCTTTTTTATTGGCATAAAGTGTGATAGGAAAAAGATAGCGAATATAGCCTTTAAATTCTTGAATTTTAAAAAAGGATTGTTTTTCTATATGGGGGGGGGTAAAGCTGAATTTTCGAGCAAGAAAATCCAATGTTTTAAAAGCATTTTCTGGAATAATCGAGTTCATATCTAAATAATAAATTTTATCTTGATTGAAATATCGCAATAAAAAATTTAAGATAAAAACTCCATTATTCAGCTCTTCAAAATCAACTTTAATTTCAGTTTTTTTATTGTGAGTTAAAAATTCAATATAATTTCTATAATCATAAGTGAGATTAAAATCGCGTGGATAATTTCTTGAAACTTTTGTCCAATCTCTTCCCCAATTGTGTTTTAAAATCTCTATAGGGTCTCTAACACCACAAATGATTTGCGTATTAGGATCAAGTAAATTTAGAAATTTATCAAAATTAGGAATATTAAGTTCTGAAATATTTATAGCATATTGATCAATATTGCTATTTAAATACATATAATGGATGCAATATCTTTCTTTGGCGTCATTAGGGGAAGTCCAAGAAGGAAAACATAAAACATCGCAACCCTCATTAAGATATCTTAAAAATGCAGCAGCACCGACTCCATGAGGCGAAATATAGATAAATTTATAGTGTTTAGGTAAGGGCAAATTTAAATCCCAAGCAAGTTCTGCGCAATATCTGCTCGAATCTGTGTCTATGAAGTCAGGATTAATCAAAGGAGGATAAGGGCTATTTAAATAATTTTCTTTAAATTCATGTGAGTTTAACCATGTGCAAATAATGTTAATATTTTCTGTAATAAAATTAAAAAAGTTTTCATTGTGGGAATTTTTTAAAGCTTTTAGCAAAATTTTGGCTCCAGTTGGATTTAAATTATCCCGTATAAATTCTAATAAATTTTGCATATTTTATAAGTATTTTTGTAAATGATCTAAAATGATAGCTACTTTTTTTTCAAGATTATCAAGTTTAGAATTATCTACAATCAGATCAGGATGTGGCTCATCAAAATTAATATCAACTCCCACAACATTTTTAATATCGCCTTTTAAAGCACCGCTATAGAGTCCTTTTTTATCTCGTTTTTTTAATTCTTCAAAATTACATTTTATATAAATTTCAAAGTAATTTTTAAGTCGTTTTCGGTTGTATGTATAAATTTCATCCCACATGGAAATCGTACTTACAATAACTATCATTCCTTGAGAACTTAAAAAATGAGCGAAATTAGAACGTTTTAGTGAAACTTCAATACGTCCTTCTTTTTCATAGCCATAATGTCCCAAAAGATCTCTTAATTCATCGCCGTCAAGATAGATAATATTGTTTAATTTTTCTCTCAATTTTCTACATAATTCTTCTGCAATATAGCTTTTACCGCTACCTGCTAAACCTGTTAGCCAAATCACTCCACCATTTTTTAAATCTTGCATTATTTTTTCCATATATTTAATAAAAATTAGATATAGAGATTATATAAAAATAAACTTTAGTTAAAGCAAAAAAAGTTAAAATTTTAAAAATAATATTTAAAAAAGAGTTTGCGTATGAAGGTAGAGAGATTTAAAACAAAACAGATTAAAGTGGGAAATGTTTTAATAGGGGGTAATGCACCTATTTCAGTCCAATCGATGTTATTTACAAAAACTAGAGATATAGAGGGTTGTTTAGAGCAACTTAATCGTCTTTATTTTGCCGGAGCAAATATAGTACGTTTAGCTTGTTTGGATATGGCAGATGCAAGGGCCTTAAGAGAAATTAAAGCAAAGAGTCCATTGCCTTTGATAGTTGATATTCATTTTAATCATAACTTGGCTGTATATTGTGCTGAATTTATTGATGGTGTGAGAATTAATCCTGGAAATATTGGTTCCAAAGAAAATATTAAAGAAGTTGTAAAGGCTTGTAAAGAACGCAATATTCCTATACGCATAGGAGTAAATCATGGTTCCATAGAAAAACAATTTAGCGATAAATTTGGATATGGTATAGAGGCTATGTTAGAAAGTGCTTTATATAATATTAAGCTTTTAGAAGATTTAGATTTTACAGATATTAAAATTTCAATGAAAACTTCGGACACTCAAAAAACGATAGAGGCTTATGAAAGATTGCGTCCTCTATGTGATTATCCATTTCATTTAGGCGTTACAGAGGCAGGAACTAAATTTCATAGCACGGTAAAAAGCTCTATAGCTTTGGGAAATTTACTTCTTAAAGGCATAGGTGATACCATGCGTGTGTCTATGACAGGAGAACTTGAAGAAGAAATTCGCGTTGCAAAAGCAATTTTGCAAGATAGTGGAGTACAAAAAAGTGGAGTTAATATCATCTCATGTCCGACTTGCGGAAGGATACAAAGTGATTTGCTTGGCGCAATTAAGATTGTAGAAGAGAAAACCAAACATATTAAAGAACCGATTAATATTAGTGTTATGGGATGTGTGGTTAATGCTTTAGGTGAAGCTAAGGGAGCTGATGTAGCTATAGCTTTTGGAAAAAATCAAGGACTTGTTATAAGACATGGTGAGGTTGTTGCCAAGCTAAAAGAAAAAGATTTAGTTGATAGATTTTTATTAGAAGTTGAAGATGAGGTAAAAAGTAGAACAATATAAAGAATAAAGCAAGGTTTTCCTTGCTTTATTAAAATGGCCAAATAGCCTCTATCACTTTACTTCCCCAAGGTTTTCTAGTGCTTCTATCCACTTCACCTTCAGTTTTATAAAGAATTTTTGCATCTGCAATGTATTTGCTATCTATAGTATTGTCTTGTCCAATATCGTAAGGACGAATCACTCCACTTAATTGTATGATTTGTTTTTCTCCATTAATTAAAAGTTCTCTTGAACCTTCAATAAAATAATTACCATTAGATAAAATTTTGATCACGCGAGTTGAGATGGTTGTATTAAAACTTTCATTACGACTTTGAGATCCTGATCCTTGATAATTATTTGTGCTATTGGTTTGAAAACCAATATTAGAATACGCATTTACTTTATTGATTGCATTTTTTAAAATTCCAGAGCCACCAGTTAAAGCTCCTCCACCTAAATTCGAAGTATTGGTTCTGCTTGTAGCTTTATTGGCTTGAGTACTTTGAGTGGTGCTTTCTTGAATAACCACTGTTACCAAATCATTAACATTCATTGCTTTTTTGTCTGAAAATAAAGGATTATCTCCTTTACCAAAAAGTGATCCTGGTGCTGTTTCTATATTGTTACTTTGTTTAGGGGCAAGCTCTTCAACATAAGCAGGCGGTTTCATGGAAATTTGAGGATCCACAGTAGCAGAACAACCAAAAAACACAAATGGTAGGGTGTAAAATAAAATTTTTTTCATTAAAATCGTCCTTTAAATTATGAATTTTTATTTTTTTTTGTTAAAATAATATTTATAAAAATGTAAAGCAAAGAGTGTTCCACTTTTTTAAAGTAAAAGGAGAAATAATGGAAAATCTTTATTTAATAAGATCTAAGAGTGATGATCAAAGCATTATAGTTGGTTTAAAATTGCTAGAATATTATAGTAAAAACTATAAAAATATGGCAATTTATTGCCCAGTGGTTTCTAAGCATGATATTTCTATTTTTCAAGAGTGGCTTAAACAATTTAATATTAATCAAAATATAGAAAATACTTATAGTTTTGTCGATAAAGATGCTATAGAAGAATTTAGTAAAGATTCTAATGTTTTTTTTAATATTATTTTAAAAACTTATGAAGAATTAAAAGAAAAATATGAATTTGTTTTAACGATCGGTTTTTCTAAATTTGGCGTATTAGATGCTTTTGGACTTAATGTTAAAATCGCTAAAAATCTTAATACTCCAATTGTCGCTGATGTTTGCAATGAATATAAAGCAATGGCACAAAAACATCTTGATAAACTTTTAAATGGTAAAAATTATGTTTTAATTGATGAAAATATTGATTTTAATAAAATCACTCAATTAAAATCTTATGATTTTACAACCCCTTATCGTTTTAAGTATGAAATGATTAAAAAAAGTATTAAAGATAAAAAAACAGTTGTTTTGCCAGAAGGCAACGATGAAAGAATTTTAAAAGCTTGTGATATTTTATTAAAAACTGAAGTTGTGGATCTTATTATTTTAGGAGATGAAAAAGAAATCAAGCAGAATGCAGAAAAATTAATGCTTGATATTAATTCTGCAAAAATGATCAACCCTTATAATTCAGATTTATGTGAAGAATTTGCTAATATGCTTTATGAGGCAAGAAAATCCAAAGGAATGACTCTTGATCAAGCTAAAGAATTAGTCAAAGATAAGACTTATTTTGGAACTTTACTTGTGCATAGTGGAAAAGCTGATGCTATGGTAAGTGGAGCTTCTACAACCACCGCCGAAACTATTCGTCCTGCACTTCAATTGATTAAAACTCAAGAAGGGGTAAGTTCTGTTTCAGGGTTATTTTTTATGGGATTAGAAGATAAAATGTTAGCTTTTGCAGATTGCGCTGTTAATCCTAAACCAACAGCTGAGCAATTAGCCTCTAGTGCTTATGTTAGCGCTATGACTGCAAAATCTTTTGGATTAGATCCTAAGATCGCTTTGCTTTCTTATTCTAGCGGGGATAGCGGAAAAGGAGAAAGCGTAGATCTTGTAAAAGAAGCCCTTAAAATAGCTAAGGAAAAATATCCAGAATTAAACATAGATGGCCCTATGCAATTTGATTGTGCTTATGATCCTAAAACAGCAGCTTCAAAAATGCCAGAGTCTAAAATAGCAGGACAGATTAATGTTTTTATATTTCCAGATCTTGATGCTGCAAATATTGGTTATAAAGCTGTGCAAAGAACAGCTGATGCTTTGGCAATTGGTCCTATTTTACAAGGTCTTAAAAAGCCAGTGAATGATTTAAGTCGTGGATGTTTGGTTGATGATATTGTAGATACCGTCATTTTAAGTGCTGTTCAAGCTCAATAATTTTAATAAAGGATAAAAATGAAAGTTTTAGTTTTAAATTCAGGTTCATCATCTATAAAATTTAAATTTTTTGATGATAAGGTAGTTAAGGCAAGTGGTTTAATTGAAAAAATCGGCGAAGAAACCTCTAAAGTTGTTTTAAAAAATACTCTAAACGATGAGAAATTTGAAAGAGATATTGCTATAAAAGATCATGAGCATGGTTTGCAAGTTTTAAATGAACTTTTTAAAGAATCAGGAATTTTAGAAGATCTTAAAGTTCTTAATGGTTGCGGTCACCGTATTGTTCACGGAGGAAAAACTTTAACAAAACATTGTTTAATAGATGATCATGTGCTCAATGAAATTGATAGGGTAAGTGTTTTTGCACCTTTACACAATCCAGCTCATTTAGCCGGTATAAAAACAATGATCAAAGCTGCTCCAAATGTACCAAATGTTGCAGTTTTTGATACAGCTTTTCATCAAACAATGCCTGATTATGCTTATATGTATGCTTTACCTTATGAATTTTATGATAAAGATGGCATAAGAAGATATGGTTTTCACGGAACTTCTCATGCTTATGTGAGCTCAAAAGCTGCTAATTTATTGGGCAAGAGTAGCGTAAATGTGATTTCAGCTCACCTTGGAAATGGAGCAAGTGTTTGTGCTGTAGAAAATGGAAAGAGTATAGATACATCTATGGGATTTACTCCTCTTGAAGGTCTTGTTATGGGAACTCGTTGTGGAGATATGGATCCTGCAATTATACCTTTCATTAGCAAGGCAAGAGGCTTGAGTATAGATGAAATTGATAATTTGATGAATAAAAAAAGTGGTGTATATGGAATTTGTGGCTATAATGATTTTAGAGATATTGAGTCGCGAGTTGAAAAAGGAGAGGAAAAAGCGCGCTTAGCTTTTGATATGTTTTGCTACCGCTTAGTAAAATATATAGGAGCTTATCTTGCAGTATTGCCAGGAACTGATGGTATTATTTTCACAGGCGGAATAGGTGAAAATTCTTCCTTAGTAAGACAAAAAGTGTGTGAAAAACTAGCTCATCTTGGTATTGAACTTGATTTAAATTTAAATAGTCAAAGAATGTCGACTGAAAGAATAATAAGCACTGCAAATTCTAAAATCAAAGTTTGTATTATTCCTACAGATGAAGAATTTGAAATTGCAAGAGTCACGGAAGAGCTTGTAAATAAAGGTTAAAAACCTTTATTTTATTATTTAGAGCATGAAAAAATTTAAAGATTTTAGTCTTAATTTTCTCTTTAAAATATCGGATCAACCAGTTGTTTTGCGTGATTTACTTGAAGCTAATGCTTTATTTAATGATGGAATGCTTGTTGATCCTTCTAAACTTAATTTTAATTTTAAAATTTTAAATTCTTATTTGTATTTTAGTATTCTTTGTGTGCTTATTTTATTGCCTTTATTGCTTGTTACACATTATTTTCTTATGCGTCTCGACTTTCATATAAGCATAATCAGTGCTGTTGCTGTGACTGCTTGTGTTTTTATAAGTTATGATATTTTTAAGATTTATACTCGAAAAATTATTTCAAAACAATTGATAAAAAAAGCTTGGGGTTTGCATTTTCCTTATTTTTCATATGAAAAATATTCCTTATTAGCAAGTAAACTTTATAAAGAAGCTTTAAAAGATGATGTTTTAAAAAAGAATTTAGAAAAATATGTGCTAGAAAAAATCATTCAATCTAAGTAATCAAGAATTTGATTTTGAAAACGCATGTTTTCTAATCTTCTTTTTAAATCCTTATTTTCTTCATTAAGTACACTTTCTTCTGTTTTTAAAGTAGCAATTTCTCGGCTTAAATAATAAATTTGATTTCTTATATAAATTTGTGGAGCAAAAAGCAATAAAGCAAAACTTACAAGCAAGATAGCAAAAAGCAAGTGATTAAACGTTAAATTTCTATCTTCTTTGGTTGCATCCGTAAAGCCTTCTAAAAGGGTATTTTTAACTTTTTGGGTGTCTTCTTCCACAGGATTTTTTTTCAACGATGTGTCAGGTGTATTTTCGGTATGTATTTTTTTTTGTAAATTTTCTAAACTTTGTTTAATATTGGTTTGAGAAATTTTTGGATTTTTTTTATCTGATTTTTGGTTATTCGCTTTTTTGGATAGTTGAGGTTCTTTATTATTTTTGTTTAAATCCTTAGCTTCTACTTTGTCTTCTTGTATTTTTTTAGTTTGTAGATCTTTTTCTGTTTTTTTTAGAAAAAATAATTTTTTCTTATTTTTTTGTGTATATGAATTTTTATTTTTTTCTTTTATCTTAGAAAAAATTTTTTTAGCTAAGGATTGTTTTTCTTCTAATTTTACATTGATTAAATCTTCTTTAAGATATATATTTGATTTTTTGGAATTTTTTGTTTCATATTCATCTTGATTAAATAAATTCCGCGGTTGTTTATTAAGACGTCTTTTGAAAATATCATTACTAGAGATAATTTCATTTTTAAGTTCATCATCTAAGGGTTTTCCTTGATTCATAGCACGCGAAAAATTTAGCATTTTCTGACGTATATTTTGCTTTTCTTTTAAAAAATCATCTTCTAACATTATTTTTCCATATTTTTAAAATGAAATAAACGCATTTTTGCGCAACTAGATCTTGAATTTTGCATTATTTCTTCTTCGCTTGCAATGATAACTTTTTTATTTAAAATTTTTCCTAAAGAATGATTGTTTCCGCATTCGCAGCGTAAAGCTTTTTCATCGCAAATACAATTTTTAGACCATTTTTTGAAATAATTTTTTACGATTCTATCTTCTAAAGAATGAAAACAAATTATAGCTAAAATACAATCTTTTAGCTTTATTTTTTCTAATTTTTCTAAAAAGATTTTTAAAACTTCAAGTTCTTGATTAACTTCAATTCTAATAGCTTGGAAAACTAGCGTAGCTTTAGAAACTTTTCTATGATTTTGCTTGGTTGCACCTATAATTTTTTGCAATTCTTTAGCGCTTTTTATAGGTTTTTCAATTCTTGATTGGCAAATTTTTTTAGCAATTAAATAAGCATCATCTAATTCGCCATACTCTTTAAAAATATAAGCAAGTTGTTCACAAGCATAGGAATTAACAATATTAAAAGCCGAAATTTTAGCATTTTGATTCATTCTCATATCTAAAAAATCAGAATTAAGATTAAATCCTCGCCCATTGTTATCCAATTGATAAGATGAAATCCCAATATCTGCTAAAATTCCTCTTAGTGAATTTGTAGAAATTTGATCAAGAATTTGACTAAAATTTGTTAAGAAAAATTGTGTTCTATTTTTAAACTTTTCAAGGCGTTTTTTAGAAAAATTGAGAGCTTCTTGATCTTGATCACAGGCGATAAGTTTTATATCGGGATGATTTTTGAGCAAAGATTCACTATGACCACCAAAGCCTACAGTACAATCTAAAAAATATCCGCAATTTAAATTTTCAAAAGCCTTATTGACTTCATCAAGCAACACTGGAATGTGTGGAATTTCCAAGCTAAATCCTAAATTTATTGATTGATTTTGATATTATAACTTATTTTAATGTCAAAATCAAAAAAAAAAGAAATAATACTTTTATGTTAAATTAAACTCCACTTAAAAACTTATATGTTAAAATATCGAACTTATTTTTTTATCAAGGAATAGTATGCTTACTTGGATGCAGCATCATAGGAAATACCTTATTATTACTATATGGATTAGTACTATTGCTTTAGTTGGAGCTGTTTTTGTGAATTGGGGTGCTTATGATTTTAACCTTGATCGCGCTTCAAATGCGGCTATTGTAGGAAATGAGAAGATAAGTTATAATGAATTTAATACACGATACAATCAAGTTTTTAATTATTACAATCAGATTAGCAATGGTAGTTTAGATGAAAAGAGTGCCGAAAAGATCGGCTTGAAAGAATTGGCTTTAAATTCACTTATAGAAGATAAACTTTTATTAAATTTTGCTAAAGATTTGGGCTTAAACTCTAGCGATAGTGAAATCATAAACAAACTTGCTCAAACAAGGGCTTTTCAAAATCCAATAGGTGAATTTAATAAAACAATTTATTATGAAATTTTACATGCAAATGGTTTTATGCCTAAAGATTATGAAAAAATTCTTTCCGATGAAGTTATTATTGATAAATTAAATAAAATTTTCAATCTACCTTCTAGCGAAAATGAGATAAAAATGCTGGCAACTGCTTATTTTATAAGAGATTCTTTGAGTGTTGCGGAATTAGATTATGATAAAAAGAATATAAAAGTCAATGAAGAAGAATTGAAAAAATTCTGGGAGCAACAGAAGCAAGATTATAAGACAAGTCAAACTTATGAAATTTCTACATATTTTTTACCGTTAAATGATCAAAAATTTACAGAAGAAGAATTGCAAAAATTTTATAATGATGAAAATAATCGATTAAATTATAAAGATCAAAATGGTAAAATTTTAGATTTTAAATCAGTAAAGGATAAGGTTGCTAAAGATTATGGTTTAATCCAGCTTAAAAATTTAGCTAACACTAAATTTTTAGAACTAAAAAATAATAAAGAGCAATTTCAAAAAGATGAAAATGTTTCGGATTTGAGTGTTTATTATCCTTTAGAGCTTTTATCTAAGATAAAAAATGGAGATCTTTTAAGACCTGTTAGATATAAAGATGGCTATATGATTATTAAAGTTAATAAAATTGATCCTATAAGAATTAAAACTTTTGAAGAAGCTAGGAATGAAATTTTGCCTTTATATTTAAGCGAAAAGTCTAAAGAAAATTTAGAAAAAGAAGTGAAAGAGAAATTAAAAGATTTTAAGGGTGAAAATATAGGTTTTGTGACTAGGGATTCTCTACTTAGTGATGTTAAAATGGATAACAATATTTTTAATGATGCTGAGTTTAGTTATTTTTTAACTAATGTTTTTAACTCTGATCAAAATTCTTCTTATGTTCTTTTAAGCGATAATAAAGCAGTTCTTTATAAAATTAATAAGCAAAAGATTGATCTTAGCAACGATAAGCTAAATCAGCATTATAAAACATTAAAGCAGAATTTAGAAGTGTTAAAAGCTGATATGATCAAACAGGAATTAATTGATCAATTAAGAAAAACATATCCAATAAAAATTTATTACAAAGGGAAGTGATTTTGAATATACTGGGAATTGACTTAGGTTCGACTCAAACTTGTGCTATTATTGCGCAAAAAGATGATGAAGGTTTAAAAATTATTGGTTTTTCAAAAGCAAAAACTAATGGTGTAAAAAAAGGTGCTATTACAAATATCGAACTCGCTTCAAAATCCATTGAGGAAGCAGTAAGAAATGCTGAAATGATGAGTGGTGTGCATTATGATAAAGTTGTTGTTTCAATTTCTGGAGCGTATACTAAGAGTGTTGATAGTATAGGAGTTGTAAATATTCCAAATCATGAAATTGGAATCAAAGAAATACATCGAGCAGTAAGCACTGCAAAGCATACAGCTAATATACCAAGTGGATATGAAATCATTCATGTTTTACCTTATAATTTCAAAGTTAATGATTTAGAGCATGTAGATGATCCTTTAGGGATGAGTGGAAGTCGTTTAGAGGTTTCAACTCATATTGTTATTTCTCAAGAATCCCATATTAAAAATTTAAAAAAAGCTGTAGAATTAGCAGATTTAAGGGTTGATAATATAGTGCTTTCTGGTTATGCTTCATCCATAGCTTGTTTAGATGATAGTGAAAAAGAACTCGGATCTGTTCTTATTGATATGGGTGGTGCAATTTGTGATATGGTAGTCCATACAGGAAATTCTATCCGTTATAATGATTGTTTACAGATTGGTTCTATTAATATCACTCAAGATTTATCCATGGCTTTGCATACTCCACTTAAAGAGGCTGAAAAAATTAAACTCAATTATGCCGCTTTATCGCAACAACCTAATGCGCTTATACAAATTCCAACAATGGGTGATGAAAAAAGAGTTAATGAAGTTTCTTTGGATATTATTTCTGAAGTTATTTATGCTAGAGCAGAAGAAACTTTGATGATTTTAGCAAAAATTTTAAGTGATAATCGTTATGCTAATAGTATAGGTGGTGGTGTAGTGCTTACTGGAGGAATGACTAAGTTGGCAGGAATCGATGAATTAGCTCCTGCTACTTTCGATAATCGTTCTATTAGAATAGCAACTGCAAGAAAAGATTTGATAACAAGTTTTAATGAGATCTTTAATGATCCTGAAAATACTTGTGCCATAGGACTTTGTCTTTACGGTGCAGGTTATTTTACCCCTTATGAGCTTGATTCTAATGAAAAATTAAGATATAAAGGTGAAATAGAAAATTATAATCGCCAAATTAGACAAGAGATTATTCCTCAAAAAGAAATAGAAAATGAAATAAAATCTGATTTTTTTGATGAAAATTTGCAAGAAAATGATACAATAGCAATTCAAGAACAATTGGATTTTAAAGAGACGCGAGAAAAAAAATCTGGCCTTTTTTCAAGCGTGTGGCATAAAATAGTAAATCAATTTTAACAAGGAGAGAATTTTATGAATGAATTTTTAGTAGAAGAGATGCAACATAATAAAGGTGCGAAAATTAAAGTTATAGGTTGCGGCGGCGGCGGCGGTAATATGATCAATCATATGGTTAAAATGGGATTAAATGATCTTGATCTTATTGCTGCTAATACTGATGCGCAAGCCATCTCTACATCTTTGGCAAAAACTAAAATTCAACTTGGTGAAAAGAAAACAAAAGGACTTGGAGCAGGTATGCTTCCTGAAGTTGGAGCAGAGAGTGCTAGAGAGAGTTTTGAGGAAATCAAAGCAAGTTTAAGCCAAAGTGACATAGTTTTTATCGCATCTGGTTTTGGGGGTGGAACTGGAACAGGTGCTACTCCCGTTATTGCACAAGCGGCTAAAGAAATTGGAGCTTTAACAGTTTCTGTAGTTACTATGCCTTTTAGCTTTGAAGGTAAACAAAGAAAGAAACTTGCAGAAAGTGGACTTCTTGAGTTAAAAAAAGAAAGCGATTCTATCCTTGTAATTCAAAATGAAAAACTTCTAAGTATTATTGATAAAAAAGCGAGTATGAAAGAAGCTTTTAAATTGGTTGATGATATTTTAACTCGTGCGGTGAAAGGTATGGTTTCTATACTTTTAGATAATGGTGATATCAATGTTGACTTTGCGGATGTTAGAACTATTATGAGTCATAGAGGACTTGCTCTTATGGGCGTTGGAAGCGCTGAGGGCGAAAATGCTGTCGAGATAGCTTTGAAAAATGCTATAGAGTCTCCTTTATTGGATGGTATGGATATTAAAGGGGCTAAGGGCGTGATTTTACACTTTAAAACAAGTTCTAATTGCTCTTTATTTGAAATTTCTGCAGCGGCTAATAGTATTGAAGAGAAAGTTGATGAAAATGCAAAAATTATTTTTGGATCAACTATGGATGACACTATGGAAGATAGAGTTGAAGTTACTATTATTGCTACAGGTTTTGAAGATAAAGACACTGTTGAGAAAAAATCTTCAGAAGAAACTGAAGTGGCTAAGAAAAATCCTTATTTAAATCTTAAAAAAGTAAGTGGTGGTTTTGATGAAGAGATTATGGCTCAAATAGAAACTCCTACATTTTTACGCCGACAAATGGATTAAAACTACAAGGCTTAAAAGCCTTGTATCTCTCCTCTGTAATTTCTTTATTTTATTCTTTATTTTTCTATATTTTTAAAAGTTGGAACACTCTTTGCTTTATATCTTTATGTAAAAACAATTTTATAGGTGAAAATATGCAAAATGGATATTATCAAGCAGTAGGCGGAATGGTAACTCAGTTTAATAAACTTGATGTTATTACAAACAATCTTGCCAATATCAATACAAGTGGATATAAAAGAGATGATGTTGTAATTGCAGATTTTAAAAGGATTTTTAAAGAAACTCAGGATGTGTTGCCTATAGAAAACAATACAAGAGATGCTTCACGCTTTATCAATACTACCATAGATAGCGTACCGCAAGTTTCTCAAGAATATACAGATTTTAGTTTAGGTTCTTTAAAGGCAACCAATAATCCTTTAGATTTTGCAATAACAAGAGATGATGCTTTTTATCTAGTTCAAACAAAAAATGGAGAAATTAGATTAAGCAAGGATGGAAATTTTCAATTAAATGAAGAGGGTTATTTGGTAAATAAGCAAGGTTATAAGGTATTAAGCAGTGATTATTTTAACAATCCTGAAAATGCCGCTATTAAAATTCCAAATGGATCTTCGCAAATTAGTGTGGATAAAGATGGAAATATCGAAGTTGATGGCACAAGAAATGCAAGATTATTTATTGCTCAAGTAGATGATATGAGAGCCTTGCAAAAAGATGGAGATAATGTTTATAAAATCGATGATTTAACTCGCATTAGAGACTTGGATAATTCTAACGCAGTGCGTCAAGGTTTCTCTCAAGGCTCCAATGTCAATCCGGTTGTTGAAATGGTAGGTTTGATTGAAGCTAATAGAATGGTTGAAATGTATCAAAAAGTTATGACAGCCCATATGGATGATTTAAACCAAGAAGCTATCAATAAACTTGCATCTGTTAAATAAGATTAAAAATTAAAAGGATAAAAAATGATGAGATCACTTCATACTGCTGCTACTGGGATGGTAGCGCAGCAAACACAAATTGATGTTACTTCTAACAATATTGCCAATGTTAATACAGCTGGTTTTAAGAAAAGTCGTGCCGAATTTGCTGATTTGATGTATCAGGTTATGAAATATGCCGGAACTTCTACTTCAGCTACAACCCTTTCACCTTCTGGTATAGAAGTGGGTGTTGGTGTGCGTCCTACTGCTGTAACAAAAGTTTTTACAGAAGGAAATTTAAAAGCAACGAGTACAGATAGTCTTGATATGGCTATTGCTGGAAATGGTTTTTTTCAAATTCAGCTCCCTGATGGAACTATAGGATATACAAGAAATGGACAATTTACAAAAGATAATGAAGGTAATATTGTCAATTCTGATGGCTATAAATTACTTCCTGAAATGACCATACCAGAAGGTGCAACTGCTATCAATGTAGCCACTGATGGAACGGTATCGGTTATGCTTCCTGGGGAGCAACAAGAAACTCAAATCGGACAAGTAGAATTGGTGCAGTTTATTAATCCAGCAGGGCTTCACTCTATGGGAGATAACTTATATCTTGAAACAGGCGCAAGCGGTGCTCCGGTTGCTGGAATCGCAGGACAAGACGGACTTGGAACAATCAGACATGGTTTTGTGGAGCTTAGTAATGTTCAACTTGTCGAAGAAATGACAGATCTTATCACAGGGCAAAGAGCCTATGAAGCTGGCTCAAAGGCTATAACAACAAGTGATGATATGCTCGGCATTGTAAATCAGTTAAAACGATAATTAATTTGTTTTTTAGTCTTATTTTAG
>JACHTQ010000011.1 GCA_020135845.1 Campylobacter sp. W0018
GAGTGTTTAAAGAGTGATTGGTTCTAAAGAATGCGCCAGCTGCTCCTGCTTTAAGATTGATTTTCTTTTGTAGCTTTCCATCCGCTCCAATTGTTAAAGAAATTTCACCACCCCCATTTGTTCCTATATTGTGTATTTTATCACTATTTATCCCTGTGATGATATTACTTAAATTATCTAATTGATCTAAGTCAAGATTGCCCTGATCAACGGTAATTTTATCTACATTAACATTGCTAGCTTGGCTTCCACCTACTACAACGGTTTCTAATTTACCATCACTACCTGTAGAGACAACCCAATCTTTAATCACTACATTACCACTATCATTTTTTATAGTGCAATCTCCATCATTTTTGCCAACGCTACCTTGATTTGTGATAACTAGATCACCACCGCCATTATTGACTATGCCTCCATTTATAGTAGCACCTTCGCCATTAGAAATTTCAAGTTCTTTGTTACCATTATTGGTAATATTTCCTGAGATAACCCCACTACCTTGATTGACTATGCCGCCGGCTATGCTACCGCTACTTTCTATTTTGATACCACCGCTACCTATAGTTCCTTCATTGATGATACCACCATTACCACCTATAAGTGTTCCTTTAATGTTAATATTGGAATTGATGATCTTACCACCACCTATATAAATAGCAGCATTACCACCTTTGATCATGGCACCACTTTCCACTTCTATACCTTCAACTTTTACTTCTTTATCGGTGCCATCTATATTGATACCATTTTTACCAGCTATGATTTTTCCGGTACCTTCAAGTTTGATATTGCCTACATTGATAAGATCGCCAGAATCTTCTATTTCATAAAAGCTTATACCGTGTAATTTAGCCTCTACTAAACCTTTATTGATAAAAGTTTCTATTTTATTACCAGTTTCTACCATGATACCATTGCTAGCACTGATGATTTTTCCATCAGTATCATTGATAAAAGTTCCTATTAAACTTTGACCTGCTTTATCTCCTTGATTGATAGGATCCTCTGAGCTTACAAGGCTTACAGCTCCCGCATAGATACTGTTTGAATTTGATTCTATGGTACCCTTATTTATAAGTGTTTTAATGGTTGCTTCACCATTGATACGAATTCCATTATAGCCTTTTATAATCCCTTCGTTTGTAAAGTTTTCTATTGTGGAAGTTTTTTCATTATAGGCTTGACTGATATAAAAACCGTAAGACTCATCAGAACTAATAGTTCCTTTATTTTCAAAAGTTTCTATATTGGCTCCATCATATATGGCTATACCTGACCAATTTTTTGAATGAATAATACCGCTAGCTTCATTGGTTAAAGAAGTGATGGTGGCATGAGTGAGATTTAGTCCTTCGGCTCCCCCTATAAGAGATCCGCTATTTTTAAAAGTGCTTATCTTGGTCTGATTTTCACTGCTTCCTTTGATTTTAACCCCTAAACTTATATCATTACCTATAATTCCTTTATTTTCAAAAGTATCAATAGTAACACCATTTGCAATATCCACCCCATAAGAACCACTGGAAATAGATTGAATAAGCCCTTCATTTTTAAAATTTGTTATACTTGTGCCCTCTCTAAGAACTATTGCATTACTTGAATTAGAATTTATAGTTCCTTGATTATTAAAATTTTCAATAGAGGAATTTTTAACAAATATGCTATCTCTTAATGAGTTGATAATCCCTTGATTATTAAAAGTCTGTATAGTTGATTTATTAGATTGATCTTTAGCATTTAAAACTATACCATAAAGAGAATTTTCTCCACCTATAATACCACCTGTTTCATTAATAAAATTTTTAATTGTACTGGCGTAATGACTAGATCCTATTGCAATAACTGCATTATTTTCATCACCTAAAATAGTTCCTTTATTTTTTAAAGTCTCTATAGTTGATTTGCCATCTATAGCCAATCCTATACCTTGGCTAGAACTAATCATTCCTTCATTTTCAAATGTTGTTATCGTCGCTTGATTATTGATATATACACCTTTTCCAGATCCATTTGAACTTATAGTTCCAGTATTTTTTATATTATCTATAGTTGAATTTGTATTGATAGATAAGCCATGAAAATTGCTATTTATATTCCCTTCATTTTCAAATGTTGTTATTGTTGTATTATTTATAAAAACACTTTCGCCAGTATTTGAGTTGATAGTACCAGTATTTTTAAAGTTTGTTATGGTAGATTTACTACCATCTTTACCCCAAACAGTAATAGCGAATTTAGAGTTTGCATTGCCTATAGTTCCACTATTTTCAAAAGTAGTGATGGTAGCACCATTGTTGTTATTTGAGCCAATTTGAATACTAGCAGCATTACTTCCGCCTTGTATAGTTCCTTCGTTTTTAAAAGTTGTGGTTGAAGAATTTGGTTTAAATTCTATAGCGATATCATTAGCATTGTTTGGCTTAACCGAACCACCACTTTCAATGATTAATGTATTATTAGCTCCATCTACAGTAATTTTGGTTGTTTGGGCATCACTAACCGTTCCGCAAGTTCCACTACACCCAGCACCACTTATTTGAGCATTAGCACAAGTTGCTAAAACAGAAACTGCTACTAAAGAAAATAAAAATTTTTTAGAAAGAGATTTAGAATTTAAATTTTCTTTTGAATTTAAAAAACGGTTTAAAGAATTGAAATTTTCCAAATTCCCCCCCCCAGCTGTTGATTAGATAAATTTTTATTTTTCATAAAATCCTTTCTTAGATTAAAAATCATTTCTAAATTTCTATATTTAAGAAATAATTTATATTATTAAAAAGCAATGTAATCATTGCAACTTGATTTGATTTTATAAAGGTTAAAGCTAAAATTATAGGGATTGTTTGTTAGCTTTAACCTCTGGTTTAAAAGATGTTCTATGTTTTATTTTTAAAAATAATTAAAATTATAATTAAAAATAATTGTAATTATAATAAAATATAACTAAAATTATCAAATTAAAATTTTTTATTATTATTAATAAATAAATTTTATTATTTTTTAGTAAGTGATTTTGCTTAGATAAAGACCATTGGATGGAGCTAAGAAGTGATTGTGTTTTTTTATAGCTTTTATTTGCTCGATCAGTTCTTCTTGAGTCATTTTTTGTTCCAAAACTTTTAAAACACTCGCGACAATAAGACGAATTTGACCTCTTAAAAAGCCATTGGCTTTAAAATGAAAAATCGTCATATCCTTATAAACATAAGCATGAGATTTAAACATATTTCTAATCGTGCTTTTAACATCACTTCCGCTTTTGTAAAAATACTTAAAATCATGCTCTCCGATAAAGTGTTTTAAAATTTCATTGGCTTTTTTAATGTCTATTTTTGGATAAAAATACACGTATCGTGACATAAAGGGATTAAATTTGCCATGATGAAAAATATAGCGGTATTCTCTACTTTTAACATCGTATCTCACCTCAAAATTTAAAGGCATGAATTCTAATTTTTTGATGTGTATGTGAGGATGAGAAAATTTGTTGATCTGCTTTGTAAGATAATTTAGATCTTTAAAATGATCCCCACACTCAACACAAGCCACTGCAAAACTTGCATGCACTCCTTTATCTGTCCTTGAAGCCATATAGGTTTTAGAAAAAATTCCAAGATGGCTTAAAGCATTTTCCAAGGCATCTTGAACGCTTTTTTTATGTGGCTGCGTAGCAGAGCCTAAAAAAGCTGATCCATCGTAAGAAAAAACAAGTTTTAATTTCATTAATAACGACTCAAAATCATTTTCTTAAAACAAATAATCGAAGTGATGAAACTAAACACAAAGATACTAAAACACGCTAATAAAGGTGGTTTATAAAACAAGCTTAAAAGTCCAAAATATACCACAATAACACCGAACATCCCTACATATACAAAGCCTTTTTCATAGCGATAAGTGACAATACCAAATGAAAGTGCAAAAAGTGTGCTTGCTAATGGAAAAAGTGCTATGGTAGTATATATCACAAATTCTTTAGCACGTTTTGCATCGGTATTAATATCTAGCCAATATTCATAAAATTTTTTGATTTTAAAGTTATTGTTGTTAAATTTAGTATTTAAGGTGAGATTTTCAAATTCTCCTGTAAAAAGCATACTAGATTGCTCGAAATTATACATCCTACCCTTAGAAAGTTTAAAGGCAAAACCTGTGCTTTCTTTTTGCACAGTGGCTTCTTTAGCGATGATGAGTTGCTCTTTATCGCTTTGTACTCTTTTTGGATGATACATGATGATATTTTCATACTTATCGCCATCTTGTTTTTCTATAAAAATCATCCAATCTAAAAATTTTTGTCCAAATTCTCCTGTTTTATAGTTAAATTTCACCTGTGTTTTTTTATAATCAATAAAATTATCTTGAAGTTCAAGCACCAAAGGTATCATTATTAAAGATGTAAACAACATCAAAGCACTTATTAAAGCAGAAATTTTTAAAAACAATGAAGCCAAGGTTTTTGGGGAAAACCCTAAGGTAAAAAGAACTATACTTTCATTTTCTCTAGAAAGTCTAAATAAAGTCAAAGTTAGCGCTATAAAAAAAGATATAGGCAAGGTAAAAATCAAAATTCTAGGCAACATAAAGCCATAAAGTTCGAGTAAATCTAAAAAGCTAATTTCTATACTTGAGGTTAATTTAGCAAGTTGGATAAAAAACACCATAGAAACAATACTAAAAAGCACAAAAAAAATGGAAAGGTTGGTGCTTAAAAATTGGTTTAAAATATATCTTGAAACAAGCTTCATGTTAAGTCCTGATTAAAAATTAAAAAAATGATATAACCGATAAAAGCAGTATTGATAAAAGGTAAAAATGCTAATTCTCTTTTTTTACCAAAAATAAAAAATGGTAAAGTCAATAAAGCCCCGAAAAAAAGAATGATAAAACTTGCTTTAAATCCAAAAATTCCAGCTATACTAGCACACACGATTATATCCGCATCTCCTAAATTTTCTTGTATATTTTTTGATTTGAAATTCTTGATATAGGCTGTCAAATTTTTAAGCAAAAACAAAAAACCCGCAAAAGAAAAGGCTTGCACTAAAAAGCCATTTTTAAAATCTTCAAAAATAAGAAAATAAAAAATTTCATTTATATCTAGCTTTAAAATCAAAGCTAAAAAAAATAAAGCCCAAAGCAAAACTTGCGGAACTGCTTTAAATTTGATATCTATATAAGAAAGCATCCAAAAAATAAATAAATATAATGAAAAAACTAGGAATTCTAATAAATTTTTACTAAAAAAATAAGCAATAAAAACAAAAAACACGCCTAAAATTTCAGCTAAAAATAGTTCGATGGGAATTTTTTCCTTGCAAAACCTACATCTAGCTTTTAAAAATAAGTATGAAAAAAAAGGTATAAGATCTAAAATACTAAGTTTTTTGCCACAAGAAAAACAATAAGATCTTATACTTAAAAAGGATTTATTTTTACAAAAACGACTTAAAAAACACATGCAAAATGAGCCTAAACTCAAACCAAAAATAATCAAAAAAGTAAATTTTAGAAAGCTTTGTGTAAAAATTTCACTTTCCAAATGTTCTCTCTCTTTTTCTGTATTCTTTTATGATTTTTTTAAATTCTCTTTTTGTAAGCCCAGGAAATAAAGTTTCACTAAAATAAATTTCTGCATAAGCACATTGCCAAAGTAAAAAATTTGAAAGTCTTTTTGCGTTACCCACGCGAAGCATCAAATCCACATCCAAAGGAAGATCTAAATTTTCACTGATATTTTTTTCATTGATTTCTAATCCTTTTTCTACAACGCGACGCGTAGCGCGAACGATTTCATCTTTTGCACCATAGCTAATAGCTAGATTAACACAAAGCCCTTTGCAATGCTTGGTCTTTTCTTCCACTAGAGCGATTTTATCCCTTAAAGTTTCATCTAGTCTTGTTAGATCGCCGATAGCTCTTAAGCGGACATTATTTTTTTCAAATTTTTCCAAAGCTTCGTTTAGACAACGATCTAAAAGTTCAAAAATGAATTCAATTTCATCTTTAGGTCTATTCCAATTTTCAGTGCTAAAAGCAAATAAGCTCAAATTAGAAATTCCTTCTTCAACGCAAGTCTCCATAAGCTTTTGCATAGTCTTTACTCCTTGAGAATAACCCAATTTTGCCAAAAAGCCCTTAGCCTTTGCCCAGCGTCTATTACCATCCATAACTATGGCAAGATGTTTTAAATCGTTCATTTTCACCCTTTAAAATCAGATAATTTTTTAAATACAAATAAAGGAGCAATTTTATTATCTTGTGTGACGTTAAAATTCAAATGCTCATTTAAAAATTTTTGCACTTTAAAAAAAGGAGTAAAAATTGAAATTCCGTGATTGTCGATGAGTATTTTTAAAGCACCAAAAACGCTAAAATAAAGATAAATTTCTAAAAATTTAGCCCTCTTTTTCATCTGAAATAAACAAGCTTTGTTTTCAAAAATAAAAGGAATATGATAAATATTTTCAAAACTTGCAAAAAGCATTTCTTTTAAAATTTGATATTTTTCTCTATTTTTACATTCCATAAGATTTGAAATGATGTATTCTTTATAATTGATCTTATTTTCTAAGATCGCCACTATCAAAGGTAAACCTTCTTCAAAAGGTGTAAAAACCGGTCTTTTTGATAAATGTTTAAACTGTATCGCTCCACCTTTTTCTTTATAAATTTCAGCCAAATATTCCGCACCAATTTCTAGATCAATCATGCTTTTAGTTTGAATTTTTTTATGATTTAAAAGCAAGGTATAATGACCATATCCTGTTTTTCCTAAAACTTTCATTTGGATGGGTAAAGTAGCATTAATCATAATTTTTCACACCAAGTAATCAAATCAAAAGCTAAATCTTTTTTATCTTTTAAGCCGCTTTTTTCACAAGCGTCTTTACTTATAAAATGAAATTCGTTTTGATCGCTTCCAAAAGTATTTTTTTCATTTAGGATATTTAAGCATACTAAATTTAAGTTTTTCTCCACTAAAGATTTTTTAGCGTTTTCTATGGCATTTTTTGCATCAAATTCCATTTTAAAGCCTATTTTTTTGCCTTTAAAATCGATATTTTTTAGCAAATCTTCATTAAGTTTTAAGTGAAGATCTAAGCCTTTTGAAAATTGATTTTTCTTGATTTTTCCTTTTTGAAATTGTGGGATAAAATCACTCACAGCAGCCGCCATAATCAAAAAATCATTTTCGCAAAATCTTTGCAATAACTCCTTTAAGTCTTTTGAATCTTCAAATTTGTAAATTTCATAAGGGGTTTTAAAATCTATAGAACTTAAAAATATAACCTTAGCTCCTAGAAAATAAAAGGCATCAGCGATTGATTTTGCCATTTTTCCGCTTGAAAAATTACTGATGCAACGCACATCGTCTATTTTTTCTCTTGTGCCTCCACCGCTGATCACCACACTTTTATCAAGCCAAAATTTCTTTTTAAAAAGCTCTCTTTTGGTAATATTAAATATATCCTCAACCTCCGCTAAAGCCCCTACTCCTTCATCCTTACAAGCTAAAACTTTAGAAATTGGAGGGATGATTAAGGCTTTATTTTTTTGAAGTAATTTTAAAGAATTTTGTGTGCTAAAATGATGATACATGTTTGTATTAGCCGCTGGAGCGATGATTAAAGGTTTAGTGCAAGCGATTAAAGTTTGGATAAAAAGATTATCCGCTATACCAAGGGCTAATTTATTGATCGAATTGACACTCGCGGGCGCAAAAAGAACAAGATCGCAATCTTTGCTAAAATCTATATGATTTTTTTTATTTTCCCAACTTTCATTTTCTTCGCACAAAATTTCATCTGCCAAAGCTTCAAAGCTTAGTTTATTTGCAAATTTTAAAGCTCCTTGGCTAAGTAAGACTTTAACTCTAATCTTTTCTTTTTTAAATAAAGAAATAAGCTCATAAGCTTTATAAAAAGCTATGCTACCACTAACCGCTAAAAGTATGGTTTTCATTTT
The DNA here is from genome assembly GCA_020135845.1 of Campylobacter sp. W0018. GTDB lineage: Bacteria > Campylobacterota > Campylobacteria > Campylobacterales > Campylobacteraceae > Campylobacter_D. Next base: position 7,972 of record JACHTQ010000011.1, read on the forward strand.
TTAAATTTTTTATAAAAATAATCTTTAATTACTTTTTTATTAGCTCTATTGATAAACAAAGAACCACTAGAAACATTACAATCAACTGAACTTCCAGCCGCGATAATAACATCATTTTCTATATTGACAGGAGCGATAAATTGCGTGTCTGATCCCACAAAAACATTCTTGCCGATAATAGTTTTATGTTTTTTAATCCCATCATAATTACAAGTGATAGTCCCACAGCCTATATTGGTACCGCTATCGATTTCGCAATCGCCTAAATAGCTTAAGTGCCCTGCTTTTACGGTGTCTAATTTTGCATTTTTGCATTCTACAAAATTACCTATATGGGTATTTTTTATTTCACAATTTGGACGCAAATGTGCCAAAGGCCCTACATCGCTATTTTCAACGATAGAATTTTCAATCACACTAGAACTTTTGATGATAGAATTAACGATCTTGCTTTTTCCTTCAATTCTCACATTTTCATAAACTTCACATTCTCCTACAAATTCAACATCCAAGCCTATAAAAGTGCTATGAGGTAAATGAAAAATCACTCCTTGTTTCATCCAATGCTTTTTGATTTTTTCTTGCATTAAATTTTCAGCTATACTTAACTCGAATTTATCATTGATGCCCATAAATTCATTTTCATCCACATAGATAGCTTTAATGATTTTATTTTTATCCTTAGCTAAAGCTATCATATCAGTTAGATAGTATTCTTTAGCGGCATTATTGTTATCAATTAAAGGCAATATTTCTGATAAAAGTTCTGATTTTATCGCATAAACTCCAGCATTACAAATATCGATTGATCTTTCTTTTTCATTGGCATCTTTAAATTCTATGATTTTTTCTACTCTATTATTTTCTATCAAGACTCGCCCATAAGTTTTTGCATCCTTAGCGCAAAACACCGCTAAGCTTAAATCGGCATCATTTTGCAATAACTGCTTTAAGCTTTCACTTTCAACTAAGGGCATATCTCCACAAAGAATTAAAACTTTTTCTTTATCTGATTTGAAATTTTTTAAAGCGCCTGCAGTTCCAGGGTAATTTTGCAAATCTTGTTCTAAAATTTTTGTTTTTGGAAAAGAAGAGAGAATTTCTTTTTCAACAAGCTCTTTTTGATGAGACAAAACCACACTTACATCATTACTTAATTCATAGGCTTTTTCTAAAATATGCAAAATCATGCTTTTTTGGCAAAGTTCTTGCAGAACTTTTGGTTTTTGCGATTTCATCCGAGTGCCAAGTCCTGCTGCTAAAATCAAAATTGAATTTTCCATAATCTGTCAAAGCCTTTATTTTATGATAAATAATTTTATTCTATTTTAACATTTTAAAGTTAAGTTTTGGATATTTTAAACAAAAGTTTTAAACTCTTTTTTAGTCATCAAAAGTTAAAATAAAGCCTATTTTTAAAATCAATAATCTAAGGTTAGCATTTGAAAAAAATATTTTTTTTATTGATAATGAGTGCCTGTTTTAGCACTCTTTTTGCAGCACCTGAAGCAACAATTCCTACGGTAAATTTAAGTCTTAGTGCTCCAAATACTCCCAATCAGCTTGTTACAACTTTAAACATAGTCATAGTATTAACGATCTTAGTGCTTGCTCCGAGTATAGTTTTTGTTATGACTTCTTTTTTACGCTTGATCGTTGTTTTTTCTTTTTTACGTCAAGCTATGGGAACGCAAAGTATGCCACCAAATACTATATTAGTAACCCTTGCTTTAATTTTAACCTTTTTCATCATGGAGCCTGTGGCTACAAAATCTTATAATCAAGGTATCAAGCCTTATTTAGCAGAAAAAATTGGCTATGAAGAAGCCTTTAATAAAAGCATCAAGCCCTTTAAAGATTTTATGTTAAAAAATACTCGCGAAAAAGATCTAGCTTTATTTTATCGCATACGCCATTTGCCAAATCCTAAAACGATTGATGATGTTTCTTTAACCGTTTTGGTACCTGCATTTATGATTTCTGAACTTAAAACGGCTTTTGAAATAGGCTTTTTAATCTACTTGCCTTTTTTAGTTATAGATATGGTTGTGAGTTCTGTTTTAATGGCTATGGGTATGATGATGCTTCCGCCTGTAATGATTTCTTTACCTTTTAAACTTTTAATTTTTGTTCTTGTTGATGGTTGGAATTTATTGATTCAAAGATTAGTAGAAAGTTTTGTAACGTGATAAAGAAAAGACTAAAAAGTCTTTTCTTAAAACTTAAAAGAAGAATTGCAAATGATTCTTTTTAAAAGTGTCTTTAACATCTTTTAAATATTTTTCTCCAAGCGAGTCAAAAAATCCGTCTTTTTTACTTTTGCTGATAAAATCATCCAATTGTTTTTTAAGCTCCATATCGCCTTTTCTTATAGCAATACCCCAAAATTCTGGACTTTTTTGAAAAGGCGCTAAAATAGCTCTTGTAGTGTCTTGATGTTTTTGCCAAGTTCTATAAATAGTCAGTTGATCATAAAAAAATCCATCTGCTTTACCTTGTATAACTTCCAAAATCGCTGCACTTTCTTTATCGAAAAGATGCATAGTTGCATTTTTAAGGTTTTTACTTGCATATAAATGCCCTGTAGATCCACGTTTTAAAGCTAAAATTTCTCCTTTTTTATCCAAATCTTTTATGCTTTTGATCTTTGAGTTAATAGGAGTTAAAATTGCCAAATTAGCCTGTGCATAAGGGATAGTAAAATCCACAACCTTTTTGCGTTCATCAGTAATCGTCATAGAAGACATAATAAGATCTATTTTTCCGGTTTTAAGAGCAGGTATCAAACCATCCCAAGCTATATTTTTAACTACGAGTTTATAACCATATTCTTTAGCAAACTGATCTAAAAAATCGACACTGATCCCACTTGCTTTTCCATTTTTATCGCTCATTTCAAAAGGTGGATAACCCAGCTCCATACCCACAACCAAATCTTTTGCCATCAAATGCAAGGCAAAAAACATCGTTAAAAAACAAACAATTTTTTTCATTGTCTCTCCTTAATTAAAATTAAAAATATGTATTAAAATACATAAAATTTTACTCATTTATTTAAGTAAAATTTTACAAATTTTTATAAAATTTCAAAGCCTTTTCATAATCTTCTTGAGTATCAATCCCCATGCTTTGAGTGCTAATTTTCAGCATTTTGATTTTCTTTCCATTTTCAATCGCCCTTAATTGTTCTAGTTTTTCAGTTTTTTCAAGCATTGAATTTTTTAAAGCGCAAAACTCTCTTAAAGCTTTTACACTATAAGCATAAATTCCTAAATGCCCTTTAAAATCATCCTGATAATCTTCTCTTTCATAAGGAATTTTTGATCTTGAAAAATATAAGGCAAAATTATCTTTATCGCAAACCACTTTAACTAAATTAGGATCATCGGCTTGTTTTTTATCTATGCTTTTATAGCAACTTGCCATAAAAGCTTCTTTATCTAAGCAAGAATGTGCAAATTCTTTAAATAAAAGCAAATTTTTACTTTCTATAAAAGGCTCGTCTGCTTGTACATTGATGATAATTTCATCCTCTTTTAAAGCAAGCTTTTGACAAGCTTCATTGATTCTATCTGTACCGCTCTCATGTTCTTTACTGGTTAAAACCGCTTTAAAATGATATTTTGTAGCAAGTTCTAAAATTTCTTCATCATCAACCGCTATACAAACCTCATCGACTTCTTGTACTTGTTTAGCAGTCGCTATAAACATAGGAACGCCACCTATATCACAAAGAATTTTTTTAGGAAAACGCGTTGAGTTTAATCTTGTAGGTATAATAATCATTTTTTCATCCATTCTAAAATTTCATTTTCAACTTCTTCGCTTTTATACACTCTTTTATCTTGCAAATTTAAATCAAAAAGTTTAGAAATTTCTTCCTTTACCTCTAGATTAAAATTTTTAGCTAAAAGTTTAAAATCTTCTTTTTCATCTTTACAATCTCTATTAAAGATCGCCTTAATCATACTTGGAGTAAATTTTGTCCATTCAGCTGTTGAAGTGATAATGCTTGGTTTTGAAGTATCTAGCATTTTAAAGCAAGTTGCAGTGTGTGGATCGATTAAAGTTTTATTTTCTTTGATAAATCTCATGCACTCATTATCTTCGCAAAAATCAGCTTCAAAATCTTCTTGTAAGCTTTGCAATTCTTTTTGATCAAGAATAAAATAATTTTGATTTTTAAGCGAATTCATTAACTCATTAGTTCTTAAATCGCCCAATTTATCAAAAAGCAGTCTTTCTATATTGGAAGAAATAAGAATATCCATAGCTGGAGATATAGTTTTTTTAAGAATTTTACCCCGCAAATCATAAATGCCTTTATTGAAAAATTCACTTAAAATATTATTTGCATTGGATGCGATTTTTATTTTTGCAACTTTAGCACCCATTTTTTTCGCATAATAAGCCCCCAAAGCATTTCCAAAATTTCCACTAGGAACAATAATTTCAATCTTTTCTTTAAATTCGTTCCATAATTTTAAACTCGCATAATAATGATAGATTATTTGAAACAAAATGCGTCCAAAATTGACAGAATTTGCAGCACAAAGCTCATAATCTTGCATTTTTAATTTTTCTCTAAACTCTGCTTTTGCTAATAGATTTTTTAAAATACGTTGCGTATCATCAAAATTGCCTTCAATCGCCAAAACTTTTAAATTATTTTTATCCAAAGCTCTCATTTGAAGTTCTTGTAAAGAACTTGTTCCACCATTTGGATACATACAAGCAACTTTAATATTTTCTAAATTTTCAAAGCTTTTAAGCGTAGCTGGGCCTGTGTCTCCACTTGTGGCACACATGATTAGAATTTTTTTATCTTTTGAAAATTCATTTAAAAGCACTCCAAAAGGTTGCAAAGCCATATCTTTAAAAGCTCTTGTAGGTCCATGCCAAAGCTCGTTAATATAAACCCTATCTTCGATTTTTTTTAAATTTATTGCAAAACCATGATCAAATTTTTCATAGCTTTTCAGGGCTTTTTTAAATAATTCTTCATAGCCAAATTCAAAGCTTTCTATCAATTTTAAAGCAAAATCATTATAAGAAAGTTCGCTGTATTTTTCCCCATCAAAATAAGGTAAATTTAAAGGTGAATAAAGCCCACCTTGCGGTGCATTTGGATTAATCAATGCTTCTTTAAAATCTGCTTTATTGTGAATATTTCTACTTTCAACTAAAATCAATCAAAACTCCTTACATATTGATGCAATTTCTCTTTAAAATTTTCTTTTAATTCTATATTTAATTCTATAATTTGACACTTAAAACCAAAATCTTTCACTTTAACATAATCCTTAAAAGTAAGCATCAAAGTATCACAATTATGCTTTTTAAGTAATTTTTCAAGCTCGTCTTTTTTAAATTCATAATGATCCTTAAAAAAATAACAAGCCCTAGCCTTTATAAAATGCTCATAAAGTCTAAAAGGTTTAGCAATAGCCGCAACCAATATAGCCTTAGGATTTTCTTTAGTATAAGAATAACGGATAAAATCCCTATTTTCAAGTGCTATAAAATCAGCTTTTTTGCTATAAAATTTGGGCAAACGATACGCCCCACTAGGTAAAGTAAAATTAAAATAAGGCTTTACTTCGCTCTCTAATAAAATATCGAATTTTTGAATATAAAATTTAGAAAAAGCATCATCTAATAAAACTATCTTAGCGCCCAAATCAAAAGCTTTTTTGATCCCTTCTGCCCTATTTTCACTGACAATTACGCCTGAAATTTTATCCTCAAAGGCATATTCCATCGCTTCATCACCACTTTGCGCAACATCGACTAAAATTTTATGATTGTGCTTAATAACAAGCAAGCCTTTGCTTTTTCTTTTATAGCCTCTAAGTACGATAAAAACACCTTTAAATTCCCTTGCTATTGCCTTACAAAGGGGTGTTTTTCCATTACCTCCAAAACTTAAATTTCCAACACTGATTACAGGCTTTTTGAAATCTATTTTTTTAAAAAACCAAGTATTTATGATGGCTAATAATGCATAAATAAAACTCAAAGGTAGTAACGCATACGCTAAACATTTTTGAAAAAAGCTAGGTTTGAAAAAATAATGATCTAGCCAAAGTTGATATTTTTTATCTTCACTCACTTAAATTCCATTAAATTTGCGATTTTAGGCATAGATCTTTTAAAGGCATTGTTTCTAATACGAGTTTTTAGCATTTTGAGTAAATTTTCATCTAATTTATCCATAGTTTGCTTATCATTATTTTCTATGGCTTTTAAACCTAAGTCTATTTGCTCATAAGTAAAACCCAATTCCTTTTCATCACTTTGATTTTCCCAAAGATCTGCACTCGGATTTTTTTTAATAAAATTTTCATGCATCTTTAAAAATTTAGACATTTCGTACACTTGCGTTTTATAAAGATCACCTATAGGATTAAAAGCACAAGCTAAGTCTCCATAAATTGTTCCATAACCCAAAAGCAACTCGCTTTTATTAGAAGTGCCAATTACAAGGGCATTTTTAAGCGCAGAATAATCATAAAGCAAACTCATTCTAATACGTGCTGCATAATTTCCTATGCGAATTTTATCTATATCTTGACTTTGCTTAATAAAGGCATTAAGAATCGTTTCAATAGGAATGATTTTATGTTCTATATTTAAATCATGGCAAAGCATCAAAGCATCATTTAAATGCTCTTTATTAGAATACTGAGTGGGCATTAAAAGTGCAAAAACATTTTTATCTAAAGCTTTTTTGCAAAGTGTAGCTACCAAAGCAGAGTCAATCCCTCCGCTAAGTCCTAAAATAACATTATTTTTACCACTTTTTAAAAGTTCCTCTTTTATAAAAATACACAAATTTTCTAAAATTTGTTCACAATTCATAACTTACCTTTACAATAATTCGCTAATATAATTATATATAAAAATTCAAAAAAAAGGCTAAAAAATGCAAATTACTCAACAAGCTTGTGGCCCTTATATGACCAATTGTTATATTCTATCAACACAAAAAGGCGAGATCATCATAGATCCAGGTTTTGAAGCTTTAAAATTCATCAAAGGGCATGTTAAAAATCCTTTGGCTATTTTAAACACTCACGGACATTGCGATCATGTTTGGGATAATGCAAAAGTCAAAAGAGAATACAACATCCCTATTTACATACACAAAAATGATGAATTTATGCTGGATGATCCTATGGATAGAGGATTTGAACCAAGCAAAGCAGATTTTTTAGTCGAGGATGAAAATATTCTTAATATTTATGGAACTGATTTTAAATTCCATTTTTTACCTGGACATACCCCAGGATGTACCATGATAGAAGTTGTAGGACAAAATTTAATGTTTAGCGGAGACTTTTTATTTTATAGAAGTATAGGAAGATGGGATTTTCCTTTTTCTGATCTAAAACTTATGAAAGAAAGTTTGCAAAGAGTATTGGCTTATGAAAATGATTATAGACTTTTACCTGGACATGGAAAAGAAACAACACTAAAGGATGAACAAGCACATATTCCTTCTTGGTTAAGATATTTCTAGGGATAAATTTTGGATAACTTAGATCTATTTTTAGTTTATTTTTTTATATTTTTAAATATTTTTGCCCTACTGGGTTTGTTTTTTGAAAAAGGCAAAAAAAATCAATTCAATGAAAAAAAATTTTCTAGAATTTGTCCTTGTAGGAAAATGGCTGAAAATGGCTCTTTAAGCACAATTTGTATTTATTGTGCTGTAGGTGGGCTTTTTTATAGTGTTCTTTCTATAGGGTTTATAGGATTTAAAAACTGGGCGTTAGATCTTATCTTAATTCTTTCTATTTCAATGGCATTTTTAGGTTGGAAATTAAAAATCGATTAAGCATATGCTAAATTTTGCTCCGTCGTTTTCATTGCTTGCCAATAAACTGCCTTTGAAATTTTTCTCAATAATCACCTTACTCATATACAAACCTATACCTGTTCCTATATTGGCATGTTTGCTGCTGATATAGGGTTCAAAAATTTTTTCTATAGGCAATATAGTAATACCTTGTGCATTATCGCAAATTTCAATAATAATATTTCGTCCTTTTTTAAAAGCTACTATTTTTATATAAGGATTTTTTATCCTTCTTTCTATAAAAATATCTTTGGCATTGCAAAGTATATTTAAGACTGCTTGGCAAAATTGAGTTTCAAAACCATAAAATTGGATCTTTTTTTCAAAATTTTCTTCTATTTTTATAAAATTAAAAGAACTTTCTAGCAACTTTAAGGTTTTACTCAAAGCTTGATCTATGTAAAAATAATTTTTAGAAACATTGGGTTTGAAAAAATTTCTAAAATCATCTATAGTTTTTGACATATAAGAGATTAGACTCTCGGCATTCTTTTCAAGTCTTTTAAAATTTTGATAATCTATTTTTTCAAATTCTAACATAAGGCTTATGTGTGTTAAGATGGTATTTAGCTCGGTTAGAGGTTGTCTCCATTGATGCGCGATATTTCCTATCATTTCACCCATGCTAGCCAAACGACCTTGATGCATTAAAATTCTTTCGTGCTCTCTTCTTTTTTGAAGCTCGAGTTGAATTTTTTGTTCTAAATTCGCATTTAAATTTTTTAAAGAATTTTCACTAAGCTCAAGCCTTTTAATAAGCACCTTAAAACCATAATGCAAGATGATAAAAATCACACAAAATAAAACTAAAGACAATAATAAAGCCTCATGAAAAGATTTTGTAATAATCTCTTCTTGCTTTGTGATGTCTTGATAAAAAACCATTTTTGCTTCATTAGTTAAATTAAAAGAATGTATGATAAAAAATTTACTATCCTTTTTAATTGTATCTTTATTTTTATAATTTTTATCAAAAATAATCCTGCCTTTTAATTTTGAAAAAGCTTCTATCTCCTTTAAAAAATATTCAGCTCCAAAACAAAATTCAATCCAAGCTAATAATTTACCATTTTCATAAAAAGGAGTTAAGATATGGTAGGTTAATCTGTTTTTATCAAGAAGAAAATATTCGCTTTGGTTTAAATTTAAAGACAGGCTTTCTTCGCCTAAATAGGTTAAAAGTTTTCCTTGATGATCAAAAAATTTCATACTGATTAAATAAGGATTTTCTTCTTTTAAAACTTGAAATCTTACTAGGGTTAATTTGTTGATTTTTTCTATATCTTGTTTTTTGATATAGGTTTTTATATTATCAGATTCAACATTTGCCTTTGCCCTATTCATGTAAAATTCTTTAGTACGTTTTAGGGTTGTATTGTAAATATTTTCAATTTCATTTCTAAAATCTTCTTTGGAAAGATTGATTAAATTTCTAATATCAAATTGCCTTAAAAGACTAAAAACCAAACAAGTTAAAATAAATAAGGCTATAACCAAAATCATTGTTTTGGTTTTGGTTGAAAAATTTAAAGACAAACGCATTGATAACCAAAACCAAAAACATTTTCTATAATTTTACAAGGAATTTTCTTGCGTAATTGTTTAACAATCGCCTTTAAGGCTTCTTTGTGATCATTGACATCATTATAAAGCTTGATTTCGAGTTCATCAAAACTTACCGCCCTGTTTTTATTTCTTAAAAGATATTCAAACACTTGTTTTTCTTTTTTTGTTAAAGTAAAGACATTTTGATGGTGAAAAATCTTTGATGTATTGGGCTCATAAAAAACATCTTCTTGTAATTTTATTCTATAATTATCTGTATATTCATACATCCACTGGGCTATATGTTTAAGCGTATTAATAAATTCGTCCCGACTAAAAGGCTTAATTAAAAATTTACAAATGTGAAGCTCTATAGCCTTTAAAAAATATTCTTGCTCACTATAAGCACTTACAATTACAATAGGAATTTTCTTGTACAAATCTTTTATTTTTTTAAGCACTTCAAGACCATCAAATTTAGGAATGCAAATATCCATAAAAATAACATCAGGATTTTTTTCAAAAAATAAATTTAATGCCTCTTCTCCATCTTTTACTTCATAAACTTCTTTAAAGAAAAAGGATAAATTAGCACTCAATGATTTTCTAACGCCTTCTTCATCCTCGACATTTAAAACAGTTAAATTGCTAAATAAATTCAAAATTTCTTGCATACGTTATTATAAATTATTTTATTTTAAATTTTTCATTAATTTGATAAATATTTAAAAAATATAGATAAATTAATAATACATTTAAAAATATCCCTATTTTCTCCCTATTTTTTTCTAAAATAACCCTATTTAATCATTAAGGAAAATTTATGAACAAAAGACGTTTTTTTCTTAAGCAAGGTGCTGCTAGCATAGCCTTACTTTCCAGCGCTAAGGCTTTTAGCTTAAAAAATCCTAGCAGAAATGCCAAAAATCCAGAAGCTTTAGGTCAAAAAGATAAAAAATTTGCAATGCTAATTGATCTTAGAAAATGTGTGGGGTGTCATGCTTGTACTGCAAGTTGTAAGGTTGAAAATCAAGTTCCCAAAGATCAATTTAGAACCAATGTTGCTGAATTTGAAATAGGAACTTTTCCTAATGTTAGAAAGGCTTTTTTACCACAACTTTGCAATCATTGTGAAAATCCACCTTGCGTAAGCGTTTGTCCAACGGGTGCAACCTTTAAAAGATTAGATGGTATTGTTGTTGTAGATAATCAAACATGCTGGGGATGCGGATACTGTGTTAATGCTTGTCCTTATGATAAAAGATTTATCAATTCTCAAACTAAGGTGGTAGATAAATGTACCTTTTGTGCACATAGACTTGATGCGGGGTTACTTCCAGCTTGTGTTGAAACTTGCGTTGGAGGCGCAAGAATCATAGGAAATTTAAACGATAAAAATTCTTTAATCTATCAACTTTTAAACCAATTTCCAAATTTTGTTTTAAAACAAAAAAGCGGAACCAAACCTCAAGTTTTTTACATAGGTTTAAATGGAAAATTACTAGACAATGTTGTTTCAATGGATGATTTAGACGATGCATTAAAATCAAAAAATGAAAAATTATTATGGCAAAGCGAAGGAGTTTGATATGGATTTAAGTGTTATTCACTCATTAGTCAGTATAACCCCTGAAAGGCCTTGGGGTTTAAATATAGCCAATTATTTATTTTTAACAGGAATTTCAGCAGCTAATTTTATTTTTGCTAATCTTTATTTTATCTTTAAACAAGAAAAATTAAAAAATATAGCCTTCTTAGCCCTTATAATTTCTTTTGTTTTTTTAATGGTAGCACCCTTAAATTTGATCGATGATTTAAGCCAACCTGGAAGAATGATTAATGTCTTTTTATACGGATGGGAAAATTTCTTCACTAGTCCTATGAAATGGGGAGTTTTGTTATTGATTTCTTTCTTTATTGTTACATTTTTTGAGCTCTATTTAGCCTATCAAGTGCTTTTTAAAAATCAATCTAAAAAACAAAAAATGCTTTTTTATTTTGGAGTTTTAGGACTTATTTTAGCTTTTGGGATCGAATTTTATACTGCGTATTTGATTGCGATTTTAAGCTCATTTGTGTTTTTACACACTCCTTTAATGCCGCTTTTGTTCTTAGTGTCTGCTTTTGTAAGCGGAATAGGAATATTAATACTTATAACACAACTTTATCTTAAATTTTTCACTGATGAAAAATTAAACACTTCTTTATTTTCAACCTTGGCAAAATGTTTAGCCTTTTTTGCTATGCTTGATATTATTTTAAGAATTTTTTGGTTTAGCTTTTTACTAGTCTTTAATACAGATGATAGATTTGTAGCTCAAATTTTCTTCCAAAAAGAAGGATTTTTTATCATTTTCATAGATATGGGACTCTGTCTTCTTTTACCTTTAATCATAGGTTTTTCAAAATTAAACCAAAAACTACCTTTTGTGATTTTAGCAGGATGTTTGGGTGTGCTTGGAAGTTTAATGTTTAGATATACTCTAGTGATCAAAGGTCAATCTTTTCCAAAAACTACACCTTCTTTTTTAGAATATCACATAGATTTTTCAAATCTTATAGGCATAATTTGCAATTATGGACTTTTAATCGCACTTTTTTGCTTTGCTTTAGCATTTTTTAATAAAAATATATTGATAAAAGGAAAATAAAACAATGAAAAGAAGAAAATTTTTAATCGGATCGGGATTAAGCATTGGTGCAATTTCAACGCTTGGATATTCTGATACTTTAAAACATACATTGACTTTTTCAGATAAAGGGAGTAAAGTAAAAAATACCATCTATGCAAACGCACAAGAATGTGAAGCATCCTTGGATAAAAATGGGATTAAATTTAATGATAAATTTAGCATCATGCCAAGTGTTTGCAATGGTTGTGTAACCTTTTGTTCTGTGCGTGCTAAAATTGATAAAAAAAGCCAAAAAGTACTTAGAGTAAGTGGGAATCCTTATAGTTTGCTTTCAAGCGATCCTTATCTTGATATGAATACACCTTTAAAAGAAAGTTTTATCGCTTTATCAAATCATAATGAAAATGGCTTAAATATGCGTTCTACATGTTGTGTTAGAGGTAATTTTATCCATCATAAACTTGATGATGAATTTAGGATTACAAAGCCTTTAAAAAGAGTAGGAAAACGCGGGGAAAATAAATGGAAAAGTATTAGCATCGAAGAATTGATCTCTGAAATTGTAAATGGTGGCGATCTATTTAATGAAGGACATATTGAAGGGCTTAAAACATTTTGTGATACAAAAACTTTAATTGATGAAAAAAATCCAGATTATGGTCCTTTGGCAAATAAATTATGTATTTTAGGCACAGGAGATGAAGGAAGGCAAAATTTTATCACCCACAGATTTGCTCAAAGTTTTGGAACGATAAATTATTTAGGACATACTGCAATCTGTGGTCTTTCTATGCGTGCGGGTGAGGCTGCTTATTTAAATGATTTTCAAAAATATCCCCATTTAAAACCTGATTTTGAACACTGTAAATTTCTTCTTAATATAGCAACCGCACCCGCACAAGCTGGAAATCCTTTTAAAAGACAAGCGCATTTACTCGCAAAAGCTAGAAGTGAAGGAGAAATGAAATACGTCACTATAACTCCAAATTTAACCAACGCCGATACCTTTGCAGTGGAAAATAAATCAAGATGGATACCTATAAAACCAGGGAGTGATCTTGCTTTTGTCATGGGGATGTTAAGAGTGATCATAGAAAACAAACTTTATAATCTTTCTTATTTAAAAATTCCAAGTTTAAAATCTCAAATAGCTCTTAATGATGTTAGTTTTACTAATGCAACCCATCTTGTCTTGCAAGATGAAACAAACTATGGCACTTTTTTAAGAGATGAAAATAATCAAATTTTAGTCCTTGAAAATGGCATTCTTAAAAATGCTGATGAAGTCAAACAGGCTGATCTTGAATTTAGTGGAAGCATAGAATATAAAGGTCAAACGTATCAAGTAAAAACTAGCTTTGAAATTTTAAAAGAAAATGTTTTTGAGTATAGTTTGGAAGAATATGCACAAAAATGTGAAATTGAACCAAATATTATTGCTGATTTAGCAAAAGAATTCACTTCATATGGTAGAGCTGTGGCAACTGATTGCCACGGAGGAACCATGCATACAACGGGATTTTATACCGCTTATGCGATCATGATGCTAGGAAGTATGGTGGGAAATTTAAATCATAAAGGAGGTATGAGCATAGGAGGTGGAAAATTCAATAGTTTCAATGGAAAAATGTATAATCTTTTAGCCTACGAAGGTAAAAAGAAACCTTATGGAACAAGGATAGATCGTGCAAGAAAAGCCTATGAAACAAGTACAGAGTTTCAAGAAAAAATCAAAAACAATCAAAATCCATACCCTGCCAAAGATCAATGGTATCCACTAAGCAATGCTTTAGAAAATGAAGTTTTAACAAGCAGTGCTAATGCTTATCCATATAAACTTGGCACCTTAATAACTTGGGGAGCTAGTCTCGTTTATGGACAAAATTTAAATTCAAAAACTATTGAACTTTTAAAAGATCCTAAAAAATCAATTCCATTATTTATAGCTATAGATCCTTTTATCAATGAAACAAGTTTATATGCTGATTATATTATTCCTGATAGTGTGCTTTTTGAAACTTGGGGAGTGTTGTCTCCTTGGGCTGGATACACCACAAAAACAACCCATTTAAGGTTTCCTATTATCCAAAGTCCAAATGAAAAATTTAAAAACGGTCAAAGTATATGTATGGATAGTTTTTTAATTGAACTCGGAAAAGCTTTAAATTTACCTTCTTTTGGAAAAGATGGTATTAAAGATAAAGATGGAAATTATTATCCTTTAGACAAACCGGAGGATTTTTATTTAAGAGCTTTTTTAAACGTTGCGTTAGATACTCAAAATCCTGCAAATGATATCAGCGATGAAGAATTTAAAATAAGCGGTTTGCAAAAATATGAGAAAATCTTAAAAGAAATTTGCAAAGAGCATTGGAGAAAAGTAGCTTTTATAATGAGTCGCGGAGGAAGATTTTCAAGTAAAGAAAGTGCTTACAAGGATAATGCTTTAAGCAATTCTTATAAAAAAGCTATCGCAATTTATAATGAAAAACTAGCAACAACCAAAAATGCACTCAGCGGAGAAAGACACAGTGGAACTATAAAATATTATGATGCAAGATACGCCAATGGAGAAAAAATTATCAAAAAAGAAGGTTTTGATCTTTTAGCATTTAATTATAAATCCAATGTTTTCTCTTCTTATTCTGCTATCCTTGAGCCTTTAAAAGAGATCAAATATAGCACCTATATAGATATTAATTCACAAAGTGCAAAAAAATACAATATCAAAAATGGCGATAAAGTAAAATTAAGCACTTACGAAACTTCGATTATAGGTTATGCAAGAGTTAAAGAAGGTATTCATCCATGTGCAATTGGCCTAGAACACGGAGGTGGAAGGGATGCAGAAGGAGCAAAAGATCTTAGTATAGATGGAAAAACACTTAAGGCAAAAATCAGACGAAAAACTGGAATTGCTTATAGTCAATTAGGCTTAAGGGATATTACAAGACCAAATAGTCCTAATTTAGGCGATTTTGTTATAGGATCTAATGCAAGACAAGCATTTATAGTAAAAATAGAAAAGATTTAACCTTTATCATCTTGAATATTCAAGATGATTAATTTTATTTAAAAGTAGTTCCACCATCCACAATGAAAGTATGTCCAGTTACCCAACTTGCTTTTGAAGAGCAAAGAAAAAGACAAGCACCTGCTAAATCTTCAGGCTGTCCCATACGATTAAGCGGACTTAAATCAATGGTAGCTTGTTTAACTTCCTCATAATTTGTAAAAGCCCTTAAAGCATCTGTTTCAATAGGACCACCGCTGACAACATTCACACGGATATTTTTTTCTCCAAGTTCAGTGGCTGCATATCTTGCCATAGCTTCTACAGCTGCTTTTGCTGTTCCATGGCCTGCATAATTTTCTATATAAACTAAATTTCCAGTAGAAGAAATAGAAATAATACTTCCTCCCCCTACTTTTTCCATTCTCTTAGCCGCCTCTTGAGCGCCAACAACAAAAGCATTGACCGTTGCAGTAAAGATATTATTAATTCCTTTAGGTTTTAATTTCATAAATTTAGTGTATCCACCAACTACCGCACGGCCAGAAATAATCGCATTTGAAATAAAATAATCTATACGATCAAAATCTTGATCGATTTTTTCAAAAAGTTCTTTATAGGTTTCTGGTTCTAAAATATTAAATTCATAGGCTTTTGTTTTAATTTTATAGTTTGTTTCTAAATCTTTTATCATTTCTTCTGCGATTTGCGCATTAGAATTATATGTAAAAGCTACGTTGGCACCTGCTTTAGCAAATTCATATACAATAGCTTTGCCAATTCCACGCGTTCCACCGCTAATCACTAAAGTTTTTCCTTGAAATTCTTGATTCATCAAAATCCTTTAATATTATATTGTTTCATCACTTCTTGTATTTTAGCATAGTTTTCTTTACTAGGAGGACAAAGTGGAAGTCTAAATTCTAAATTTTCTATCAAACCAGCTATATGCATCGCTGTTTTTATAGGGATTGGATTACTTTCGCAAAATAAAATTTTATTGATATTATAAAGCTCATCATTGATTTGCTTAGCTTCTTTGTAATTTTCTTCCAAAGCTCTATGTGTTAGCATACTGATTCTATCAGGCAATAAATTTGAAGTTACTGAAATTACCCCTTTTCCACCATTTGAAAGTATAGGATAATTAATCGCATCTTCACCGCTGATTAAAACCATTTTAGGTTCATGTGCAAGCAAATCCACGCACTTATCGATACTTCCACTCGCTTCTTTAATCCCATAAATATTTTCACAAGTTCTAAAAAGTTCAATAGCAGTTTCGGTAGCGATATCACAACCGGTTCTTCCTGGAACATTGTATAAAAGAACAGGAATATCCACACTCATTGCGATTGCTTTATAATGTTCATAAAGTCCTTTTTGGGTTGGTTTATTATAATATGGAGTCACACTTAAAATACCATCAGCTCCACAATCTCTTGCAAATTGCGCCAAATCAACAGCTTCATGCGTTGCATTGCTTCCAGCTCCTGCTAAAACCTTAACTTTTGTATTTTTGCAAACCTCGACTGCAATTTCAATACAAGCCTTATGTTCATCATGAGTTAAAGTTGCACTTTCCCCAGTTGTTCCTACAGGTACTATAGCATCGATTCCATTATCGATTTGTCTTTGGATTAGTTTTGCATAACATTGCTCATCAATTTTATTATTTTTAAATGGGGTAACAAGCGCTGTCATCGCGCCAATGATGACATTTTTATCCATTTTAGTCCTTTCTTAAAATCAAAGTTGTAGAATTTTCTTCACTAAAATATTTTTTAGCACATTTTTTCAAATCTAGTAAAGTTAATTTTTCTATTTTTTCTTCATAACTTAATAAAGGTTTTAAATCCCCTCTTGCTAGATAAGAACCATAAATATTAGAAACCGCGCTTGCTGTATCAAGAGAAAAAATAAAATCGCTTTTAATATTATTTTTAACTTTTTGCAAATCTTTCTCTGTAAATTTGCCTTTTTTGATCTGCTCTAAAATTTTCCAAAGTTCCTTTTCAACTTCTTCAGCTTTAATCCCTACATTGCAATTACAAATAAAAATAAATAAATTTTCATCAATGCAATCATTAACAAAGGCGTAAAAATCGTTAATCAAATGAAGCTTATCCACTAAAATTTCATTTATAATGGAACTTTTTCCACCTCCTAAAAGTTCTGATAAAGCATTTAAAGCTGGAATGTCCTTATGTTTAAAATTTGAAATTTTAAATCCTAAGGCAAGAATTTGAGTTTGAGTTTCTTTTTTGATAATAATTCTTTTTGCACCATCTTGCTTAGGTTCTTGTGTATGAATTTGTGGGATAGTTTTTGTATTTTTAATGTTTTCAAAATGTTTTTTAGAAAGTTCAAAAACTTCTTGATGTTCTATATCTCCACTAACAAGTAAAATAGCATTTTTGGGTTGATAATATATACTATGAAAATCTCTAATATCTTCAATAGTCCAATTTTCTATATCTTTATAAAATCCTATCGGAGTCCAATGATAAGGATGATACATAAAAGCATAATTAAAAAGTCTAAAATATAAATAACCAAGCGGATTATTATCTGTTCTCCATCTACGCTCTTCTAAAACAACATTTCTTTCAGGCTGGAATTCTTCATCTTTTAAACTTAAATTAGCCATTAATTCAGCAAAAAGCTCTAAAGCTTTATCTAAATTTTTTTTAGCGCATTTTATGTAATAATGTGTATAATCAAAGCCTGTACTTGCATTATCCAAACCTCCAAAGCTTTTAACGATTTCATCAAATTCGCCAGCTTTAAGGTTTTTTGTGCTTTTAAAATTTAGATGCTCAAGCATATGAGCGATTCCACTTTTACCCATGATCTCATTTCTTGAGCCAACTTTATAAAAAATATCGACGCTGATTACATCACTATTTTTATTTACAGGAAAAGAATAAACCTCGAGTTTATTCTTTAGACGAATTTTTTCAAAATGAATCATTTAAAATTAGCTCCTACAGCTTCACCGATATGCATAAAACCATCTTGTCTTAATAAAGAAATCAATTCTTGATTGATATTTTTAACTATACTTGGTCCTTTAAAGATTAAAGCGGTATAAATTTGAATCAAATTAGCTCCATTTTTAATACGCTCATACGCTTCTTTTCCGCTATCAATACCCCCACAAGAAATTAAAAGAGTATGAGAGAAAAGCTCTTTGGCCAATTCTTTAAAGAAAAGACTATTTTTCTTTTGAATAAGCTTTCCACTAATACCCCCAAAGGTTCGCCCATTATCAATTAAAGAATAATCTGTGCTTGTATTAGCGATAATAAAACCATCTGCACCTTTTTCTATAGCTTTTTGACAAAGAGCTATAGCTATAGGAATATCCAAATCAGGCGCTATTTTTATAAAAATAGGCTTTGAAGTGATTTTTTTCACCTCTGTTAATAAATCATTTAAAAATTGATCATTTTGCAAATCTCTTAAATTTTTAGTGTTTGGAGATGAGATATTTATAGCAAAATAATCGCACAAATCTTTAAATTCTCTTAATAAAATAAAATAATCTTCCAAAGCATTTTGACTGTCCTTGTTTTTACCTATATTTGCACCCAAAGGCAAAGCGAAAGGATAAGCTTTTGAAACATGTGAGCGAACTTCATACGATCCTTTATTATTAAAACCCATAGCATTTTGTATACTCTCTTGTTTTACCAAGCGAAACACTCTTGGTTTTTCATTTCCTTCTTGAGGTCTAGGAGTAAAAGTACCGTACTCTAAAAAACCAAAGCCTAAAGCACTCAAAGGCTTAATCATAGTTCCATTTTTATCAAAACCACCCGCTATACCTACTGGGGAGTTAAAATTAAGTCCTAATAAATTTTGTTTTAAGCTTGCATCATTTATAACAAATTTTTTAGCCATCAAACCTAATGCAGCTGGAAAAATAGCATTAAGTCCTCTTAAGGAATACTCTACTAAATAATGAGCTGATTCTGGTTGAAGTTTAAAAAGCAAGGGTTTTATTTGTTCGTACATGATAATTCCTTGAAATAAAAAAATAATAAAAATTTTAACAAAATTAAAATAAAGTTAGGCTTTCATTTCTTTTTCTTTATTTTTAAATTTTCGATAAAGCTCACAGGTATCTAAAAGCTCTTTGTCTTTTCCTATGGCTAAAACTTTCCCTTTGTCAATAACAACGATTTTGTCAGCATTTTCAACCGTACTTAATCGATGTGCAATCATTAAAATCAATCTTTCTTTTTTTAGATTTTCTATAGTTTTCATTATAGCCTTTTCACTTTCATTATCAAGTGCTGACGTTGCCTCATCAAAAATCAATAAATCTGGGTTTTTATATAAAGCTCTAGCAATGGCGATACGTTGTTTTTGTCCTCCACTTAAATTTTTTCCATGTTCTTTTACTTCAGCATAAATTCCACCCATTGATTCTACAAATTCATAAGCGTTAGCAAGTTTTAAGGCTTCGATCACTCTTTTTTCATCTAAATTTTCACTATAAGCCACATTTTCAGCAAAGCTATCATTAAAAAGATAAATATTTTGAGTCACAAGTCCTATTTTATCTCTTAAACTTTCGATATTAAAGTGATGAATATCTACATCGTTAAATAAAATTTCACCCTTATTTTTTTCATAAAAATACATCAAAAGATTAATAATAGAAGATTTTCCGCCGCCACTCATACCTACAAGCGCAAGTGTTTCTCCTTTGCTAAATTCAAAATCAATTCCATTTAAAACCTTTTTAGAAGAATTAATATAAGCAAATTCCACTTTTTTAAATTGAATTTTTTTTATACTTTTTAATTCTTTATCTCCGCCTTTAATTTCAGGCTCTAAATCCAACAAATAAAAAGTTCTTTCACTTGCTGCTATAGCCCCTTGAATACCTCCGTATAAATTCGAAAGCCTTTTTATAGGCGTATAGGCCCAAAAAAGTGCTGAAATAAAAGAAAAGAAGCTTCCAACACTCATAGTTCCTTTAATCACTTCGCGTCCACCGACTATAATCACAACAGCAACACCAATAGAACCTACAATCTCCATTAGAGGACTCGTTAAGGATCCTATTCTTGTACTTTTTAAAATAATTTTACAGAAAAATTTATTTTCTTGATCAAACTTTTGCCTTTCTTTTTCTTGTGCATTATTGGCTTTGACTAATTCTATATTTGAAAAGATTTCTCCTAAACGAGATAAAAGATCAGAATTTTTTTCTTGAATATTTCTTGCATAAAGTTTTAGTTTTTTAACGAAATAAAATAAAGGAATAATAGCAATTGGTAAAACGATCAAGGCAAAAAAAGCTAATCTTGGGCTTTGAATCACAACCACACTTAAAAGCCCTATGGCTGTAATTAGTTGAGTTAAAAAATCTGGAATAATATTAGAAACTATGCTTTGTAAAGCACCTATATCATTGGTACAACGACTTATCAATTCTCCACTTCTATGCTGTTTAAAAAAATCCATATCTAAACGCAAGATATTTTTTAACACCTTAGAGCGCAAAACTCTTAACATATCTGTACCAATATAAGAGATATAATAAGTTTGCAAATAAGAACCAGCATTTTTAAGAAAATAAACCAAAATAAATAAAAAAGGGACAATATAAAGCATAGTTTCTTTTTTTTCTATAAAAATTTGATCTAAAATAGGTTTTATCATATAAGCAGTTGCCGAAGTGCCGCCACTTGCTAAAAGCATACCTATGCCAACAATAACAAATTGTCTCCAATATCTTTTGTAAAACGGCTTAAAGCGAATTAAAACTTCTTTTAAATTCATTTCTTTATGCATTTTCATACTCCCAAATCGTTCCACTTGGCGTATCTTGTAGCAAGATACCTTCCTTAGCTAAATTTTCTCTTATTTCATCAGCTTTTTTAAAATCTTTTTCTTTTTTTGCTTCATTTCTTTTCAAAATTTCATTTTCAATAAAAGTTTTTTTATCTTCACTTACTCCCCATTGAAAATATTTTTTTATGCTCATAAAACCGAAACCAAAAATTTTAGCTAATTCATTTAAAGAATTTTTAATATCTTGTTTTAAAGTTTTATTTTTTTTATCTAATTCTAAATTAGCATTATTGATAAAATCATCCAAACAAGCTAAAGCTTTAGAGATATTTAGATCATCATTTAAAATTTCTAAAATTTTTTGTGCAATATCGCTTTGAAATGTTATATTTTGCGTCATGTCAAAATCTAAAATTTCTTCCATATCTAGTCTCTTTTTAAGACGATAAAATTTATCAAGACGTTTTTTGGCAGCATGCAAATCTTCCAAAGAATAATTAAAATGCGTTCTATAATGTGAGTTTAAAAGATAAAATCTCAACACCTCGCCCATAAAATCTTTAAGTGCATCTTTTAAAAAAAAG
Organism: Campylobacter sp. W0018; assembly: GCA_020135845.1. GTDB lineage: Bacteria > Campylobacterota > Campylobacteria > Campylobacterales > Campylobacteraceae > Campylobacter_D. The sequence goes on from JACHTQ010000011.1 coordinate 29,419, forward strand.
CTATTGTTAAGGCTTTTACTCATTTTTTCATCATTGATTTTAACAAAACCATTATGAAGCCAAATTTTAGCCAAAGTTCTTTCGCAACCGCAACGACATTGTGCAGATTCATTTTCATGATGCGGAAAAAACAAATCAATTCCACCCGCATGAATATCAAGTGTATCTTTAAAAATAGAATCAATCATAGCTACACATTCTGTGTGCCAACCTGGGCGACCTTTGCCAAATTTACTTTCATAAAAATTTTCATCGAATTTCCAAAGCACAAAATCGCTTTCATTTTTTTTCTTAATATCGCTATCAAGACGAGAAATATTTTCATCCAAACCTCGCTTAGAAAGACTTAAATAATCTTTATCTTTACTTGTATCAAAATATAAACCATCCTCCAAAGCATAAACAAAGCCTTTTTCTTTTAATCTTGAAATCAAATCAATCATTTCCTTGATAAAATGAGTTGCTCTAGGCTTTAAATTAGGATCTAAGACGTTTAATTTTTTCATATCCTCTTCATAGCTTTGTATATAAAATTCTGTTAATTCCCCAATACTTTTCCCGCTTTCAGATATTTTTTTTAAAATTTTATCATCAATGTCTGTATAATTTCGAACAAAATTGACTTCACAGCCTTGAGCGATTAAAACCCTACGCAATAAATCAAAACAAACACTACTTCTAGCATGTCCTAAATGCGCATCATCATAAACAGTAGGGCCACATAAATAAATATTGATTTTTTTCTGACCTAAATGAATTTTTTCTTTTTTAACACTATCCATTAATTTCATCAAATTATCCCCTTAAATCCCATGTAAATCCAAATAAATATATTTAAAACATAAGGCTTTGTCAAATAAAGTATTGCAGTAAAAATTACTAAAGCAATTATGATTAAAAAGTAAAATTTAAACGATATTAAACCAAAAAATTTCTTAAAACCAAATTCTTTAATATTGGCTCCAAGCAAATAAAAAGCACTTAAAGAACTCGAAAAAGCTACCCCTATAACTTTCAAATTTTCATCTTTGATTAAAATTATAAAAGCAATCGAACACAAAAGACTTATAAATAAAGCTTTAAAGGCTATAAAAGCAGCAGTTTTTTGTTTGAATTTAGCATAAAGCCATAATGAAAGAAGCTTTTGTAAACCAAATGGAAGAAGTCCTATGAGATAAGCCATTAAAACATAAGCGGTTGTAATGCTATCTGAATGGGTAAAATTTCCTCTTTGAAACAAAAGCTGACAAATTTCTAAAGAATAAACAGAACCCACAATACTTGAAACAAGCAATAAAACGCTTAAAATTATCATCGCTCTTTGCATGAATTTTAAAGCTAGATTTTCTTGGTTACTTTTTAAATGCTTTAAAATCTTAGGAAAAGAAACTTGAGTTAAGGCTATAGCAAAAAGCGCCAAAGGAAGCTGAAAAACCCGATTAGCATAATACAAATAGGAAATACTTCCGCTAATTAAAAAACTCGCTATTGTAGTATCTAAAAGGGAGCTAATTTGAGTTGCAGAAGAACCTAAAACTCCATGAAAAAAATTTCCATAAAATGATTTCATTTTTGTTTTAGCTTTTTTTAATCTTATACTTAAAATCATTGCTTTAATAACGGGATTATTTTTTAAGATAATTAAATGTAAAATCAATTGTGCCACACCACTTAAAACCGTTGCGTAAGAAAAATAATAAAGTGTTTTTAAAGGTTCATTTTTATTAACAAAAAATGCGGCAATAACTATGCTTAAATTAAATAAAGCAGCACTAAATGAAGTGATAAAAAATTTTTGTTTATAATTTAAAATTGAACCAAAAAAAGTAACTAAAAAAATAAAAAGTAAATACCAAAAATTAATCGCTACTAAAGGCGATGCGATATCAATAGTTTTTTGATCAAAACCAAAAGCAAAAATTTTAGTAAAAAAAGAAGAAAAAAAACTCACTAAAAGACAACATAAAAAAACAATTGAGCTAAACTGAACCATAATGCTAACGCAAAATGCTCCTTTTTTCCGCGCCTTTACAAAATTAGGTAAAAAACTTTGCCCAAAAGCTCCTTCTGCAAAAATTCTTCTAAAAAAAGCAGGCATTTTTAAAGCCACAAAAAAAATATCACTATAAATTCCAGCCCCTAAAAAAAGAGCGATTAAAATATCTCTAGCTAATCCTAAAACACGGGAGCAAAAAATTCCCAAGGCGTTAATAATAAAATTTTTAAATACTAAATTTTTCATTGTTTTTTTGAAATTTTTTCATGATTTTTTTTAAATATAAAGATTTTATTTTAACTAAAATTGATTAAAAATTGACTATAATTTAGATTGAAAAATGATTTAATTACGAGGAAAAAAATTGGGGTTAGATGAAAAAATTATTTCTTATACCGAAGATCCAAATCAAGAGCTTTTAGAAGTATCATCTAGAACAAATATCGATTTAAATGAACTTGATTTTAATCTTTTGGCATTTTCAACCCGATACTGTTTCAATGATAATAATTGGGAGAAAATTTCAGAAAAAGATTTAAATCTTTTTGAAAAAGATGAAGTATTTCTAAAAAACGATTTGCAAATCAAACAAGAATATAAAATAGAAATTTTTCATCGGATAAATGAAGATAAATTAGCGCATGCAGTAAAACTTATCGCTAATAAAAATCTTACAAAAATAGTCGCGCAAATTGATTTTAGTTCTTTAAAGTTTCATGAAAAATTAGCCCTTGAGCTTTTGCAAAATATCTATAAAAAAATGCTTAAGCTTAAATTTTTAATAGGAATTCGCATTTTTGATTTTAAAAAAGAACTTCTTAGTGCTTGCAATAAACACAGATCAAGCTCCTTAAATCAAATTGTGCAAATTAATGTAGCTAGAGGCATTGATCCTGTTCAAAGTCAAGATGAAAAGCTGATTTTACTTTATAAAGAAAAGACTAAAAATTACACCATTGATGAAAAAAGATCAGGTATTGTAGTTGTGGATGAAAATGAAGTTGTTTTAAAACATACCAAATTTAAACAAGGAAAAGAAGGTAAAGATCTTAATTTAAGAGTATTAAAGGTTTTAAGCGCCAATGAAAATAAAATCAAATTCACTTGCTCTTCTGCATTTAAAGCAGTTGAGCATGAGGATTTTACAGATTATATTGCCTTAAAAAAAGGTTTTATAGCTGAAGAATCGGATCGTTTTGATATTAATAACCTATTAGAATTTAATGGGATTGATTTCAAAAATATAGGTATCATACGTGCTGGAATTGATAAAAATGTCAAAATCAATATTAAATTTATCTCCGATATACAAGATGCTGTTAATTCCGGAGTTGGAATAGAATGCGAGGAGTTAAATATCGCTGGAAGCGTGGGTAGCAATACTCACTTAAAAGCTGCAAAAATGAAAATTGATGGTATCACTCATTCTAAAGCTTATATTTATGCAAAAGAAGGCTATATAAAAACCCATAGGGGGTTTGCAGAAGGTGAGGTATTAAATATAGACTTACTTGAGGGCGGAACGGTTAAAGCTAAAGAAGTTAGGATTAAAAAAAGCTTAGGAGGGACAATACAAGCAGAAAAAGTTTATATAGAAGACTTAGAAAACAATAATACCTGTGTTTTTTATAACTGTGCTGTGGTTGAAAGCATGAAAGGGCAAAATAATAGATTTAAGATAAAGGTAAAAATGCTTGATAAAGATTATGATAAGGAAATTTTTGACATTAAAAATAAAATATCCGCGCTTAATCTTAAAATCAACAAATTAAAACAATTTATATTATCTAATAAAAATGGTATTTTAAATATAGAAAAAAAAGCTTTACAGCTTAAAAATCAAGGACAAAATATACCTCCACAATATGAAAAAGCCTTAAAAGAATTTTCTTTTCAAAATCATGAATTAAATAAAGCGATCAATGAAGAAAAAGAACTTTTAGAGCTTAAAAAACAATTGCATTCTGAATTAGTAGTGCTTGAGCAAAGCCTATTTGAAGCCAAATTTATCAATAAAAGTGGCAAGTGGAATGATATGAATGAGATAAAATTTTCACTGATAGAACCTAAAAAAGATATTTTATATTCTTCTTTTAGTAATGAAAGTGCTAAATTTATTGAACTTCAAAAAAAGATAGAAGATAATCAAGAAATTATAGAAATCAACAAAAAACTCGATTACGATAAAAAGGATATAGAATGGTTGTTGCCATCGAAGGAATCATAACAAAAAAAGAACCAACTTTTGCAGTATTAAAATGTGCTAGCGGACTTAGCTATGGAGTTTTTATATCTCTTTTTTGCTCTGCTAAACTTCAAAGCAATGAAAAATGTGAGCTTTTAATCACTCAAATTATCAAAGAGGATTCCAATAGATTTTATGGCTTTTTGGATAAAAATGAACAAAAAATGTTTGAAATGCTTTTAAAGGTCAATGGTGTTGGTGCAAGTACTGCTATGGCAGTTTGCTCAAGCTTAGATGTGAATTCTTTTTATCAAGCTTTAAACATGTGTGATGAAAGTTTGCTAAAAAAAGTTCCAGGAATTGGAGCAAAAACTGCCAAAAGAATCATAGTTGAATTAAGCGATAATAAAAAGAATCTTGAAAATATCAGCAATGAGAAAAATGAAGCTCTAGCGGCTTTACTTTCTTTAGGCTTTAAGCAGGATAAAATTTTAAATATTTTACGCGATTGCACAGGAACAAATACTAGCGATCTTGTAAAAGAAGCACTTAAAAAACTAGCATAAGGAGAAAAAATAAATGAATTTTGCGATACTTTTTGGAGGAAATTCATACGAACACGAAATTAGCATTGTAAGCGCTATAGTCTTAAAAAAAGTTCTTAAGACAAATTTAACCTTTATTTTTTGCGATGAAGATAGAAAATTTTATCTCATTCCAAATGATAAAATGCATTCAAAAACTTTTAGCACAAGATCTTATAGGAAAGAAAAAGAATTATTTTTAAAACAAAAAGGATTTTATGTTAAAAATTTTATAGGCGAAAGTAAAATCGAAATAGAATGCGTGATCAATCTTATCCATGGAAAAGATGGAGAAGATGGAAAAATAGCTTCTTTGCTAGAATTTTTTGATATTAATTTCATCGGACCAAGACTTGAAGCGAGTGTTTTATCTTTTAATAAAGAATTAACCAAGCTTTACGCAAAAAATGTAGGCGTTAAAACACTTGATTATTCTATGCTTAGAAAAAATTATAATGATAATTTTATTCCAAAATTTCCTTCAATTTTAAAGCCATCAAGACTTGGTAGCAGTATAGGTATAAGTATCGTCAATAACGAAAAAGAATTCGAATACGCTAAAGATGTGGCTTTTGAATTTGATACAGATATTCTTGTGGAAGAATTTAAAAGCAATATTAAAGAATACAATCTTGCCGGTTGTATGATCGATGATGATTTTGTTTTTTCTATCATAGAAGAGCCTAAGAAAAAAGAATTTTTAGATTTTGAACAAAAATATCTTAGCTTTTCTGGCAATAACGAGCTTATCGAAGCTGATTTAAGTGAAGAATTAAAAACAAAACTTAAAGAAAATTTTAAAAGGATTTATAATCCATTATTTAAAGGCGCTTTAATACGATGTGATTTTTTCGTTTTAGACAACGAAGTTTATCTCAATGAAATCAATCCAAATCCAGGTTCTTTAGCAAATTATCTTTTTAAAGATTTCAATACTCTTTTAGAAAAACTTGCTAAAAATGCCAAAAATGAAAACAAGATCAAAATAAATTACAATTTTCTTCATTCAATCAACGGACAAAAAGGCAAATTATAAACTTTTAAGTCAAAATACGTTAAATTTTACATAAAATTTAACGTATTTACTAGGAAATACTATGCTCACCTTTCAAAAAGATGAAATTTATACAGCCACAGAGGTTGTTCGAAATTTTAGCCCTATTATGGAAAAATTAAAAAAAAGCCAAACCGGAAAAATCGTTATTTTAAAAAACAATAAATTTGAAGCCGTAATGCTTAGCATGACAGAATATGAACGCTTACAAAATGCCATACAACTTTTAGAAAATATTTATAAAAATCAAAAGGTTTAAAATGGCGCTAACTCAAATTATCTATGAAGAAAATACTTATAATTTAAGCTATGAAATTATCAATCAAGATCAAAAAAAAACCTTGCTTATCTTACATGGATGGGGGGCTAATAAAGAATTAATGAAGCAAGCTTTTGCCAAAGAATTTCCTGATTATTGTCATTTGTATCTTGATTTGCCTGGATTTGGAAAATCAAGTATTATAAAGGCTTTTCAAAGCAAAGATTATGTTAATATTATAAAAAAATTTTTACAAGAGAAAAAAATCGATATTGATACTTACATGGGTCATTCTTTTGGTGGAAAAATAGCAGCCCTACTTGCCTTAGAATTTAAAAATTCAAAATTAATCTTACTTTCTAATTCTGGAATTCTTGCTCCAAAATCTTTAAAAATTCGCTTAAAAATTGCCATTTTTAAATTTTTAAAAATCTTTGGTTTGGGTAAATTTTATCGTTATTTTGCAAGCAAGGATGCTTCAAATTTAAACGCTGTGATGTATCAAACTTTTAAAAATGTAGTGGATGAAGATTTGAAAGATGTTTTTTCAAAAATAGAAGCAAAAACTTATATTTTTTGGGGCATTGATGATCAAGCTACCCCATTGCTAAGTGGAGAAAAAATGCATGAGCTTATTAAAAATAGCAAATTCTATCCTTTAGAAGGGGATCATTTTTTCTTTTTAAAACATTCTGCTTTTATAGCTAAACAAATAAAAGGATAAAAATGCTGATTAATGCTCTTTATTTTATTAATTCATTATTGTTTAATTTTTGCATATCTTTTTATCTTATTAGTGCTTTACAATGGTATTCTTACAAATTAAATCGTATTGTTTTTCACTATCATAAGCCTTTATGGCATTTATATTTTCTACTTTGTCCTTATTTGATGTTTTTAGTATTTCCTTTATATTCTTTAATTTATTTTGTTATTCTTGCTCCAATTTTGTATTTTTGGAATAAAAGCATAGATAAAAAACTCATCTTTACTAGCAAGGTAAAATGGTTTTTTGTTTTTGTTTTTGTTTATAACACTCTTTTTGCTATCTTAGCCTTAAGATTTTCATTTCTTTTCAATCTTTGCACCCTAGCCTTAGCACTTTTAAGTTTAAAAATTTATGATCTCTTTTCAAAAATATATTATAAAAAACAAGCCAAATCAAAATTAAACCATCTTTCAAATTTAAAAATCATACTCATTACAGCAAGTTTTGGCAAAACAAGTATTAAAAATTTTCTCTATGAGTTATTAAAAGATGATTTTAAAGTTTATAAAACTCCAAGATCTGTAAATACTCTTATGGGAATAGTTGCAGATATCAATAACAATCTAAATGAACAAACTCAAATCTATATCACAGAAGCAGGTGCAAGACTTAAAGGAGATATCGATGAAATCACTCGCTTTTTAGAGCCACAAATTTGCATCGTAGGAGAAATAGGAAATGCGCATTTAGAATATTTTAAAAGCATAGATAATATCAGACAAACAAAGCTTGAAGCTCTAAATTCTAAAAGATTAGAAAAAGCTTTTCTTCACACAAGCACACTAAAAAAAGAAGATGAAATCATTACTCTGTATGATGATAAAATAAGTAATATTGATTCAAATTTAGAAGGTTTAAAATTTGAAATATCATTCAAACAAGAATTACATGCTTTTAAAAGTCAAATTTTAGGAGAATTTAATGCTCAAAATTTATGTGTTTGCATACTTTGCGCTCATTATTTAGGTATTAATTTTGAGTCTATTAAGAAAAATATCTTAAATATCAAATCCGTAGAGCATCGCTTGCAAATCATTTCTAAAGAACCAAAATTCATTATCGATGATGGTTTTAATGGCAATTTTAAAGGAATGAGTGCAAGTTATCGTTTATGCAAACTTTATCAAGGACGTAAAGTTTTAGTTAGTCCTGGCATTATAGAGGTTAGCAAAGAAGAAAATATCAAACTCGCACAAATCATTAATGATTGCTTTGATTTAGCTATCATCACAGCCAATGTAAATGCTGAAATTTTTGAAAAAGAACTCAGCATCAAAAAAATCATATTAAAAGAAAAATCCGAACTAGTAAATACTTTAGCCAAAGAAACCAAAAACGGAGATTTGATTTTATTTTCTAATGATGCCCCTAGTTTTATGTAAGAGGCAAAATAAAATAAAAATTTTTAGGCTCTTTTTCAAAGCTTAATTCGCCTCTATGGGCATTGATGATTTCTTTAGAAAGAGATAAGCCTAAACCATTTCCTTTTAACTTTGTCGTCTTAAATGCCTCAAAAACCAAATTTTCATCTTTGATCTTGCAGCCATTATCATAAACTCTCAAAATTAAATTATTTTCTTTAGCTTCTGCTATGATTTTTATTTCTGGATTTTCGCATTCATTTTCTTCTATAGCATCAATAGCATTATAGATTAAATTTTGCAATACCAAACCTAAAAGTGCTTTATCGGCACAAATTTGCATATCTAAAAAATTTAATTCAAATTGAATTGGCGAAGAAAAATTATAAGAACTGATTGCGCTTTTACACTCTTCTTTTAGCTCTAAAAGATTAAAATTTAAAATATTTATATGCACACCTTTAGTAAATAATAAAGTTGAATTAACTATACGCTCTACCCTATCAATGGCTTTTTTCATCTCAAGCACTATATGTTTATTTTTAAGCTCACTCCTAGAAAAAAGAGTGGAAGCAAGTAAAGATATAGAACCTATTGGATTTCTTATTTCATGAGCTAAATGCGCAGCAACACTCCCCATACTTGCAAGTCTTTCATTGCGTTTTTCATCACTGATATCTGTAGCTGAAATAATAGTTTTTTCATTGTGTGCAATAATCTTTACAGCGTAAAATCTTCCTTCAAATTCAAGCTCATCACGCATTTTTTCAAGACTAATACTGCTTAATAATTTAGGATTTTTCAAAGCTTCTTTGTTTTGCAAAACAATATTTTTTTCTTTATCTAAAATCCAAAGTGCGCTAGGCAAAACCTCGATAATCTCATCGACCATTGCGCGTAAAGAATTGTAATTTTCATTTAAAACTTTATATTCATTTTCTATGACATAAGTTTGTTCTATTAGGCTTTCTAAACCCTTTTGCAAGGTTTCTTTTTCAGTCGCATCCAAACTTTTTAAAATATTTTCATTCATTATTTTTCCTCTAATAAAATTTTAAAATCATTCATATCCATTAAAAGCAAATTTTGCTTAGCTATTTTGCAAAATTCTTTACTAAAACCATTCTTTGAAATTATAATATAATAATTGGGCGTTAAATTTAAGATTTTTGCTTTCATTTCTAAAAGATTTAAGATGTTTTTGCAAATTTTTTTATTTTTAAATTTAACTTCTCCGATTAAACTCAAATTTTCATCTTGATAATACAAATCTATTTCTAAATCCTTATTCCAATAACTTTGCACTCCTAAAATATCAAGTTTCTTTTCGATCAATTCTCTTGAGAGTTGTTCAAAACAAAAGCTTTGATAAAGTTCAAATTTCTCCTTAATGATTTCTAAAACTCTATCATATTTTTGCTCTAAAATGAATTTTTCATGGGGTTTTAAAAAATAAAAAAAGAAACGCGTAAAATGATTTTGAAATATAAGTTTATCTTGTATCACATAAGATCTTAATTCTTTTTTTAATTTTTCTCTTTTATTTTTAACTTTTTTAATTTCCTTGCTGTATTCAAGCTTTAAAATGCCATTTTTTAAAAGATATCTCAAAATAGCCCAAGCCTTAAAATGCTGTATGTTTTTATTAATAGAAAAGCGTTTTCTATTGTTTTTAGCTAAAAGAGAAAGTGCGTAAGAAGTGGTTTCATCAAAATTAAATTGAGCATTTATTCTAAGATAATCTTTGAGGAGTAAATTTTCTATATTGTAAAAAATATTTTGATTAAAATCGATTTTTTCTAGCATATCAAAACCATCAAAAATACTATAAAAATCAAAAACATTCCCTAAAGTTAAAGTGCTGCAAAAACTCGCAAAATGATTAAATTTAATATTTTTCCTTTTAAACAAATAATTTATAGTATAATTCTATCAAATTTTTACAAGGATTATAATTGCAAATTTCAGATTTAAAACAACAAATTATACTTAAAAAAGGTGTTTTGCATTTTGATTTTGCTGCAAGCGCCTTAGCCTTAAAATGCATAGAAAAACAAATCGCTAAAATATTACCAACCTATGCAAATACTCATTCTGATAGCTCTTTAAATTCTTTTAAAACTCAGCAATTTTATGAACAAGCTAGAGATGATATTAAAAAAAGTCTCAAACTAAATAAAGAATTTGCCCTTATTGCCTGTGGAACTGGATCAAGCAATGCAATAAAAAAATTTCAAGAATTACTTGGAATTTATTTACCTCCACTAGTGAAAGAAAAATATTTTTCCCAAATACAAAAAAATACACTGCCTTTGGTAATTGTTGGACCTTATGAACATCATTCTAATGAATTATCCTTTAGAGAGGGCTTGTGCGAATGCATAAGGATACCTTTAAATGAATTTGGAGAAATAGATTTTGATTTTTTAGAAAAAACCTTAGAAAGTAATAAAAAAAGGCAAATTATTGCTAGTTTTTCTTTAACCTCTAATGTAACTGGGATATTGAGTGATTATAAGCGTATAAGTGATTTAGTGCGTAAATATAAAGGCATAGTAGCCTTTGATGCTTCTAGTTTTATCCCTTATAAAAATATATCTTGCAAATATTATGATGCTTTGTTTATAAGCTCACATAAACTCATTGGAGGTATTGGTGGCTCTGGACTTTTAGTCATCAAAAAAAATCTTTGTGGAAACAAACCTAGTTTTGCAGCAGGTGGAACCGTAGGATATGTTTCAAGAACTTCTCAATGTTATCTTTGTAATGAAGAAATTTTAGAAGAAGGCGGAACTCCTGGAATTTTACAGCTTATCCGTGCTAGTTTAGCTTTTAAGATAAAGGATTCTTTAGGAATTTCTCAAATAGAAAAAAAAGATGAGGAATTAAAAAAATATTTTTTAAAAGAAATTGAAAAAATACCTGATTTGATTCTTTATGCTAAAAATTTAACCCATCGCTTGCCCATTTTCTCTTTCAATATCAAAGGGATTTCTCCTTATGATCTTGCTTATGAATTAAGCAAAACTCATCACATTGAAACGCGTGCGGGCTGTGCATGTGCTGGACCTTATGGGCATGATTTGCTTGGTTTAAAGGATAATCAAGAGCTTAAAACAAAACCAGGATGGTTAAGAGTTAGCTTGCATTACACACATGAAAAAGAAGATATTGATTATTTTATAAAAGCTTTAAAACAAAGTATAAAAAAACTGAAATTTTAGAAAGTATCATAGAAGTGGCGCAGCGGACGGGGCTCGAACCCGCGACCTCCGCCGTGACAGGGCGGCATTCTAACCAGCTGAACTACCGCTGCACCTAAGAAGTAAGAAATGGTGGTCACTATAAGACTCGAACTTATGACATCCACCTTGTAAGGGTGGCGCTCTACCAACTGAGCTAAGCGACCAAAAAACAATGGCGACCCCTAGAGGATTTGAACCTCTGTTTCCACACAGAGAGAGTGTTGTCCTGGGCCACTAGACGAAAGGGTCTAAACCCAAAAAAGTGGTGTCCCGTGTTGGATTCGAACCAACGGCCCCCTCCTTAAAAGGGAGATGCTCTACCGGCTGAGCTAACGAGACATAAGTGGCGCAGCGGACGGGGCTCGAACCCGCGACCTCCGCCGTGACAGGGCGGCATTCTAACCAGCTGAACTACCGCTGCACCTAAGAAGTAAGAAATGGTGGTCACTATAAGACTCGAACTTATGACATCCACCTTGTAAGGGTGGCGCTCTACCAACTGAGCTAAGCGACCAAAGTGGTGTCCCGTGTTGGATTCGAACCAACGGCCCCCTCCTTAAAAGGGAGATGCTCTACCGGCTGAGCTAACGAGACATAAACTAAAAATGAAAATGTGATTATGCCAAAATATATACTCATTTGTCAAGGATTTTTTTCATTTTTGATATTTTCTTTCTAAATAACGCGAAAATAAACCGATCGGCAAGGTTAATACAAGATAAGCTATAGCTAAGATTATATAGCCCTCAAGCGTAGCAAAAACATAAGAATTAACCTCTTGAACATTTTGTGTTAATTCATTTACAGCAATCACACTCAATAAAGAACTATCCTTGATCAAATTAGCCAATTGTCCGCTAATAGGAGCTAAGATATTTTTCAAAGCTTGTGGAAAAACCACATAAAATAAAATTTGCCTTTCACTTAGTCCTAAAGCTCTTGCACTTTCTATTTGGATCAAAGCAATGCTAAGAATTCCTGATCTAAAAATTTCAGCCAGATACGCCCCAGAAAACAAAGAAAGGATAAATATCCCTACAAAATATCTATTATCAAAACCTAAATTATTGGCAATAATGTAATAAATCAGCAACACCTGAACAAGCAAAGGCGTTCCGCGAATGATTTCTATATAAAATAAAGCAAAAAATCTCAACACTGTAAATCTACTCAAGCTAAAAAAACAAATCACCAAACCAAAAAAAATACTACTTCCTAAAGCAAAAAAGCTGATCAATAAAGTATTTAAAAATCCATTCAAAATTGTTTTTTTGTATTCCAATAATAAAGCAAAATCAAAATGATAAACACTCACTTTAAAACTAAAATAAAAAAATAAAGTCAAAAGACAAAGCAAAAGCGTCACATTTAATAAATAAGCTATTTTAGAAAGTGGTTTTATGGGTCTAAAGTTTTTACGCTCTTGAATAAACAAAATATCCCCCTATTCTTCATAAAAACATTTTTATAATTTCAAGTATGCAAATTTTTTTATAAGTAAAATTTAACTAAAATTTTTAAAAATCATTTTAAAGGTAAATTAATATGCTAATTTTTGGACATCCTCTAGCAAAAAATTTGAATTTTAATTTTATAGAAAAAATTGAAAATTTGCAAAACGATCAAATTTCTTGTTTTTTTTATGATGAAAAAATTATCCAAAAAGCAAAAAATGAAAATTTGGATTTTGCTATTTTTATACAAAATAAAAATGAAATTTTTTTAAGCAATGCATTTGAGGCAAAATTTTTAATCTTTAAAGATGAAAAATTAGCAAAATTTGCTTCAGAAGTGGCTGAATTTTACCTTTTTGATAGCAAAATTTTAATAATGGTGGAAAACTTTGATGATTTGGAAAAAGCTTATGATTTGAGAGTCGATGGGGTTATTTTAAAGGATTTTATAAAGAATTATCATTAAAGTATTTAAATATTTATCATATTTACTATTTTCTTATCTACAGTAGCAAATAATTTATCATTTTTTTAGTTTAAAAATATTTAATATTTTTATCCTTAAACTTGGAACAATCTTTGCTTAATCTTTTTCTAAGCAATGATCTTTGAAAGGAATGATAATGAGAAAAATTTTTCTTATTTTGGCAGTTTTAACAAGCTCTTTGTTTGCTAGTGATGAGTTAAACATCGATACACTCTTTAAAAAGCAAATTGGATTAAGAAGTATTACAAGCTTTTCACTTCTTAGCACAGGTAATCCTCATTCGTATTATATTTATCCAACTATTGGGGTAAATGGGGATTTAAACGTTTGGAATGACACTAAACAACTTTATTTAAATCAAACTTTTATTTACACCCTAACACCTAAATTTGATTTACTTATTTCTGGGGGCGGAAATTATTCAAGACAAGAATATAATAATATTATTTCTGGTGCTTTTACAAGCAAAAATACTCTAAACTTTGATTCTTTATGGTTAGGTTTTATTTATACGGGCGATAGCATAGCGGATTTTGTTCCACAAATCAAATTTCAAACTGCCATCATTCAAAGAGAAAAAACAGTTTTTCAAACAAAAAACTTTTACTTTCAATCTCAAAATTTAGAAGCAAGTTTAAGAGGGTATAGCGATCCTGTGGTATATAGCATTTATACAGGATTTGGTTATAATGCAAAAAGAAAATTTAAAATTGCTAATATAGAATATGGACATAGCATTTATATTGGGGGTAATTTATCTATAATTTTAAGTCCTAAAATCACTTTAGATCTAGGAGCTGAACAAAGATTTCAAACTGAACAAAAAATCAATGGGATCAAAAATTCAGAAATCAGATCAATCCCTACAATCAGTGCAGGATCAACTTATAGTATAAACTCTGATACGGCAGTATCCGTAAGTGCTAGTTTAGGAGGAAGTTCAGCCGCACCTGATGCAATTTTTGGATTAAGCCTATGGAAAAAATTCTAAAATTATTATCAATACTCATTATTTTGCCTTTATTTTTAAAGGCAGACTTTATAGTTAAATCTTATTCTGAAATTAAAAATAAAAACGTCATAAGACAAAGCTATGAAGAATCTTGTGGCGCTTCATCTTTAGCAACACTTATCAATATACTTGATGATAAAAAATTAAGCGAACTAGATCTTTTAAAAACTATGAGTGGGCAAAAACTATATACAGATATGGTAAGTTTTGCAGACTTAAATGATGCGGTTAAAAAACTAGGCTATGAAAGCAAATCTTATAGGATAAATAGAAAGAGTTTAGAAAAACTTGCAGGAATTCCTATTTTAGTAAAGATTGAAGATGATCCACGTTTTCCACATTTTGTGGTGATTATAAATCATAGGGGTGATTTTTTACAAGTGCTTGATCCAAGTTATGGAGAATATATCAGTTCTAAAAGACAATTTTTTAGTGTATGGGATAGATATAAAAAAGGAGGATATGCCTTAATCATTGCTCCTAAAAAGAAATTAAAAGAATATAAGCTTAATATACCTAAATCTTTGAATTTTGAAATTGAACCTTTTGGATTTTAATATCAAAATATTAAAATCCTTTAATCAAAAGCTTAAACCCTAGTTTGTCCTATAAGATTATTTAATCTATCCATTATAGAACCAACAAAAGAATCAATGCTTTCACTACTTGCTTTCCAGCCATTAGCTTTTGCTTGATTAAACTGATTATCAAACCAAGCTCCACCATAACCTATGTGATTTTGCCATTTAATTCCTTTTTCCATTGCATAAATATCTGCGTCAAACCAACCATCTTGTGCATAGCCTTTTAATAAACTTGCAAAATCAACCTTGCCTGTCATGATGTCATCTAAGGAAGCTAATGATCCATCAAAGCTTTCTTTAGCCATAGCTTCTCTAAAAGATTGGATTATAGGGTTAATTTTAGTATCACCACCTGCTAAAACTTCTCCGCCAGAAGCTTTTAAAAAACTCATAAATAAATCTTCTTTAGTATAAGTTCCATCTTCATTTTTTGGATAAAATGACATATCAGGATTAAAAGTATCTCTTACACTGTCTTGATCTAAATTTTGAGTTTGCATACTTTGAGGAGTAAAATCTAATGGCTGTAATCCTAAGCTAATACTTGCAATCGTTCCCAATTGTTCCATTTCATCGTATTGTTCTTGGGTGTTGTAATAATTTATTATGGTTTGCGTATCTAATCTTTCAAGTGAAGCAAAATCTTTATTTGTATCAGATACACTATATCCTTTAGGCAAACTATTTAAATCTGCTTCACTAAAACTTGTTTTATTGGTATTGTTAAAAGTATGATTTATAATTTGATTAAATTGATTATAGTATTGTTTAATAGTATTTGCCATATCTATGTTTGTAAAATAATTACCACTAATCCCTAAATATTCTTTTTTATCTGCAAAAAAATGACTATTCTCATTATATCTTTGAATCTCATCCAAAGTAGATTTATGTATCTTAAAATCTTTTGGTAATCCTGCAGCTTCATTAAAATCTTCTCCCATATAACCCTCTTTATCTACACTATAACCATAGGCTGTATTATTACTTATATCTGCTTGTTTGAATTTTAAAGTATAAATAGAGTTTTTAAATTCACTAGATATATCATAATTAGGAGAATTTGTTTTAGTGTAATAGTTTTTATTGATATTATTATTAGTAGAATTTAATACTTCACTTCTTATTAAAGTTTGTGAATTTTTATTTTCTATTTCATTTAACTTAGTGACATTTTGTTTTAAGAAAGTATTGGCAAAATTTATTTTTGAATTTTCTTTACTTTCTTTATTAGCTTTTGCTTGTGAAAGTATAGAAGTATAATTTGAGTTATCATTGATGCTAAAGATACTCATATTATTCCTTTGATTTTAGAATTGTTCTGCCTTCAAATCTAAATATCTTATAAATAAATATAAGCAAGAAGTATTCCACTTTGGATAAGTTTAAAAGTTTTTTATTTTTTAATATAATTTAATGATAATGTGTAAATTGGTAAAAAATTAGAATTTATAATTCAATTTAAGATAAATAAGTTTATTTATCTTAAAAATTTATC
>JACHTQ010000012.1 GCA_020135845.1 Campylobacter sp. W0018
GAGTTTAGCTATAAATGTATAAAGCAATAAAGAAATAATTACTACCATAGCTAAAGAAGAAATTATTTGTACATAAGTCATTTTAAGAATAGGCTCTGTTATAATATCAAGTGGTTCCCCTATACAAATAGTTGAATTTTCATATTTTGCACATATAGCAAATCTTTCACTATTATCTCTTTTTCTTAGATATTCGAAAGGCTCAAAGTCTGCTTTCGTTTTGGATAAAGCTGCAATTTGATCAATATTATAGCCTTCTTTAAGTTGCTCTTTATCTGTTGCTGCAAAAATTTTATTGTTTTTATCAAATGCAAAAGTTCTACCTGGAGTCGCTTCAAATTCTTTCTGTAAATCTTTAGTTAAAATATCAATTGCTAAAACTCCAATAAATTTACCGTCTTTATAAAGAGCTTTAGCATAAGTAAAACAAGGAAGTTTGGAAGTAATATCAATATAAGAAGAGGTTATATATGCATCATTTGTTTTTAAAGCTTCTTGATAATATTCTCTTGTTCTTGCATCATAATTATCTGCTTTTCCATAAATATAAAATTCTAAACCTTTAGAATCAGAATCTGCATCAGAAACAATTAATTCTCCATTAGGTTGAGCAATATAGGCCGCTAAAAATCCACCAGCATCCCTTAAAACTTTAAGATCTTCACCTATACTTTCTTTAAGTGCTTGTTCGCTATTTAATTCATTGTAAGATAAGCTTAAAATCCTTTTACTATAATTTTGGAGAATTTCTAAATTTTTCTCTTGGAAAGAAACAAGAGAATTTCTAGCTACTTTGATATAATTGGTCTCTGATATTATAGTTTGGTTATAAATCAAATTTTTCGAAAAAAAATAAATTATAACACCCAAAATAACTAAACAAATTATAGTTATTAAACCTGCAACAAAAGAAACTTTAAATTTCAAATTTCCCATAAATATTTCCTTTTTTCCAATTTTAATCATTTTTACCAAAAGATGGTATTATAGCAAAATAAGAATTTATTTTATATTAAAAATGCTATCTCTAAAATATTGTAAAACGGGGTTTAAACAATGGTAAAAAAAATATTTTTCTTATTTGCAATTTTATTAAGCTTTTTAAATTTGACTTGGGCTAAAGATATAAAAAATCACAAAGATATCCCTACTGTAAGTGTGAGCATACCACCTCAAGCCTTTTTTGTTGAGAAAATAGCCGGAGATACTGTAAAAATAAATATTATTTTACCACCTAATGCCAATGAACATCATTTTGAATTTAAACCAAGCGTTATGAAAAAACTCGAACAAAGCAAAATTTATTTCACCATAGGTTTGGAATTCGAAAAAATTTTTATTGACAAATTTCATCATAATTTTCCCAGTTTAAAAATCTCTAATATGCAAAAAAATATAAAGTTATTAGATTTTCAAGACTCTCATCATGATCATCAAAAAGATCCTCACACTTGGTTAGATCCTATTTTGGTGCAAACCATGGCTTTAAATATTTATGATGCCCTGATCCAAAAATACCCTGAAAATAAAAATTTTTATAAAGAAAATTTAAACAAATTCTTAGCAGAATTAGACAATCTTAATTTGCAAATTTCTTCAAAACTTGAAAATATCAAACAAAAAGAATTTATTGTTTATCACCCCTCTTGGACTTATTTTGCTAAGCGTTATCATTTAATTCAAATTCCTGTAGAAATTTTAGGTAAAGAACCAAAAATAAAAGAACTAAAACAGCTAATAACCTTTATCAAAGATAAGCAGATTAAAACTATTTTTGTTCAAAATGGTTTTCCTGAAAATGCAGCAAAAACCTTAGCCCATCAATGTGATGCTCAAATTTACGTCATCAATCATCTTTCAAAAGATTGGGAAAAAGAACTTTTAAAATTCAGCGATGCTTTATCTAAATCTTTAAAATAGGTAATTTGATGGAATTTTTTTCTATTAAAAATCTTAATTATTCCTATAATAAAGAATGTGTTTTAAAAAACATCGATCTAATATATGATAATCAAGATTTTTTATCCATAATAGGTCCAAATGGTGCTGGAAAATCCACACTCATAAAGCTGATTTTAGGACTTTTAAATTCTCACAATACAATTACATTTAAACAAATTAAAAAAAGCGAAATCGGCTATGTTCCACAACATACTTTAGCCAATCCAAATTTTAATCCTAGAGTCCTTGAGGTCGTGCTTATGGGACTTATCAATAAAAAAAGATTTGGCTTTTACAAACAAGAAGATAAAAATAAAGCCTTAAAAGCCTTAGAAAAAGTCCAAATGCAAGATTTTTGGAATAAAAAAATCAATGAATTAAGCGGGGGGCAAAGACAACGCGTATTTATAGCAAGGGCTTTAGTAGATGAATGTAAAATGCTTATTTTAGATGAACCAACCGCAAGTGTTGATAGTAAATCAGCAATACAAATTTTTGAACTTTTAAAATCTTTACATGAAAAAGGCATAGGCATTTTGCTTGTTTGTCATGATATCAATTTAGTTCTTGCCTATAGCGATAAAATCGCGCATTTAAATAAAGAATTATTTTTACATTCCAATCAAAAAGAAAAAAAGAAAAGTGATTTTTTAAAACATTTATACGAAAATCATTCCCATTTTTGCGATGTAGAAATGAGTTTAAATTCATGCTTGTGCAATCATAATTGTAAGGATAAAAATTTAAAAATACCGCTGCACTTTTTTAAGGAAAAATAATGTTTGAAATTTTTCATTTCACTGTATTTCAAAACGCTCTTTTTGCGGCAATTTTAGTCAGTATTGCTTGTGGAATTATAGGAACCTTAATCATGATCAATCGGCTTTTTTCTATGGCTGGAGGGATTACACATGGGGCTTTTGGAGGTATAGGGGTCGCTTTTTATTTTTCCTTGCCTATTTTACTTAGTACAAGCATTTTTACCCTCATTTTAGCTTTTATCGTTGCCTTTTTAGTCAAACATTACGAGCACAGAAGCGATAGTATTATTGCTGTGATTTGGGCATTTGGAATGGCAATTGGGATCATACTTATAGATTTAAGTCCTAGTTATAATACCGATCTTATGGCTTATCTTTTTGGAAACATTTTAGCGGTTGAAAATGAAGATTTATATCTAATGGGCTTAATTGATGGGATTGTGATTTTTTTAATGCTTTTATTTTATAGACAATTTGAAGCGATAAGCTTTGATGCTGAATTTGCAAAAGTGCGTGGAATCAATACAAATTTTTTCCATTATCTTTTAATCGCACTGATGGCATTTTGTATTTGTATTTCAATCCGCCTTGTTGGACTTATTCTTATTATAGCGCTGCTAAGCATTCCTAGTTTTATCGCTGAAAATTTTAGCAAAAAGCTTGGCTTTATAATGATTCTGGCAAGTTTTTTGAGTATGATTTTTTGCTTAGGTGGGCTTTTGCTTAGTTATTATTTTGATCTTTCTAGCGGAGCTTGTATTATTATCGTTGCTTGCTTTGGTTTTTTAATCAATTTAGGCGTGAAAATCGTTTGCAAAAGGTAAGGGTGCAAACAAAATTTTTAACTTTATGCGACTTTCTAAGAAATTTAAAAAATCACTTGCTTTAAAAAAATACTCATCCTTTTTGCTTTTCTCTTTTAATTCTAAAGTTCTCCCACACAAAGGATAAATAAGCCAAACCTCTTTCACCTTGAATTTAGCAGCATAGGCAAACATTTGATAAAGATCGCTTTGTGCGATAGAGTATTGTTTTTTATCATCACTATCACTTAGAATTTTCCATTTAGTATCTGCGATTATATGATCTTGGATATAAAGATCTGGTTTAAGCAAAAAACAATCTTCATTATCATTTTTACTCATTAGAAATTTAGTTTTATCTTGAGTCTTAATCTTAACTTGCTCATTGGCTATTTTAAACATATGAGCTACATAATCTTCAAAAAGTTTTTCCATAGGAAAAAGCAAAGCAAAAGCTTCATTGCTTCCTTTATAAGGGGTAAAAGTTTCTTTTTGTAAAAAAATCCTACACCAAGAAAGCAAAGTTTCATAATAATCAAAATGTCTTGAAATTTTATACTCAAAATCTTTTTTGTAGTTTTTAGATAATTGCACATCATCAAGCATTTGCAAGGCTTTTATGACTTTAAATTTATGCATAGTTGTTTTGGATTTTAAAAACTCAAGAGTGGATTTTATCAAACGATTTGGCGGAATATCTAAGACAAACTCATCACTTTCTGTAAAAAATCTTTCTTTATGGATAAGATTGTGTTTTAAATTTTCACTAAAAAGCAATTTTCCCTTTAAAAAAGCCCTGTTATCTTGTATGCTTACATAATCTTTTTTTAATCCTTTTTTAAAAATCAAATCCAATTCTTCTAAAAACATAGAAATAAAAATTTCAAATAAAGGCATTTTAGAAGTTTTCAAAGATGAAATATGACTTTTTTTAAAAGGAGAATTTTTTAAGGTTGTAAGCAAATTTAACAAAAGTTGCTTAGAAGGAAAATTGTAATTTTTTTCATAGTTAAAATTTACAAATTTTTCTATTTTGATCTCGTTTTTAGGCTCGTTCTCTTGTATATCTAGTTTATAAATTTGTTTTAGTTGATGAAAATTTATTTTTTTTAAATTCTCATCTTTTTCTCCTTGATAATTTTCTAAATCGGTGCACTTAGGCAAGATCTCCAAAATCCCGCTTTTTGTTTGTATCATACCCACATAATTTTTAGCTTTTAGTGTATTTTTATTTTTAAAACCTAAAAAAATTTCATTATTTTTAGCAAATTCTTCTAATTCTTTATAAAATTTATTTGCCCTATTTCCAAAATCTTTTTTTAAGTCATTCTCGCAAAAAGCTTGATACTCAATAACTTGAAAAACATTAGTCATTGTTTTTATTATTTTCTTCGGTTTTGTTATCGCTAATTTGATTTTTATAAATTTTTTGATACGTTTCTATTTTATCCCAAATTTCATTATCAAAAGGGGTAATATTATAAATAGTTTTCTCATTGTATATTTCTAGCTTCTTAATGCTATTTAAATAATCATTTTCTTTATTTTCTGTAGCTTCTTTAATCATATCATTATTATTTAAAACAGCATTTATTGAAGCATAATCATCGTAAAAATACTCTTGTAAAAGAGGGATGATTTTATTTTGAAAAACGCTCTTTAAATTTTCCAAATTTTTAACACCTATGAAAAACGCATGTCCTATAGTTTTTTCTCTATCTAGTAAGTATTCTATACGAGTATTTATTGCTTCAAGTAATTGCTGCAATTCCACTTTTTCTTGATCTTTTTCTACAAAATTATTACTTAATTTACTTAAATCAGGCATCATCTCTACAAATTCAAAACGCCTTCTTAATGCTGTATCAAGCGAAGTTATACTTCTATCAGCTGTATTCATAGTGCCTATAATATAAACATTTTCAGGTACTCCAAAGCCTTTGTCGTTATCAAATTCATTTCCACTATGAGGCAAAGCTACCCTTAGCTCTTCTTCTGCCCCTATTCTTTTGCTTGGTTCTATCAAAGTTATAAGCTCGCCAAAAATCTTACTTACATTACCGCGATTGATTTCATCAATTATGATAATGTAGGGCTTTAAAGAATTATCACTAACGTTATTATCCTCTTTAACATTTTTTGATTTTTTTTCAAAATCTTTAAATTTTTTAAGTAAGTTAAAATAATAAGTATGACTTCTATCAAGATAATGTCTATTTAAAACTTTTCTAAACATTTCAGACGCATTATCAAATTCGCCATTATATTTTAATAATTCCATCAAAGTCGATAAGCTTAATTTAAAAAATCCACCCAATCTCTCTACATTTTCGCTTTCAATTTCTATGGTTTTATCATTAAAATTGCGAATGAAAAAATTTCCACCTTTTGTCTTGCCAATAGGTTCACTCTTTTCTAAAAGCGTATTTAAAAAATTATTAACTTTTTCTTCTAGTTTTATTTTTTCATTTAACTCCTCTGTATTTAATTTGCTATTTTTATAATTTTTCAAAGCTTTTTCACAAAGATCTTTAAAAACTCCATCTTTTATTTCATATTTTAATTCTTCTTTTTTTAAATCAGGTTTTATACCCTCTACAAATTCTTCATATCCATAACTTTGATGAAAGGTAGTAAAAACTATTCGTCCATTTTTTACATACTCATCAAATTTTGCTTTTTTCTCTATTCTATTTTCTAAATTTTCACCTAAAATTTCTAAGGCTTTATCTATGGTATGATAAGTCTTTCCTGTTCCTGGAGGCCCATAAAGGATTTGATTTAAAGGTAGATTTTTCATATTTAATTCCTTATATATTATTTCATTATTTAAAAATTGTCTTTCAAAATCGTATAAAAAAGCTCTATAATGCTTTAAAGCAATAGAATACATTTTATTTCCATTATTATTTTTTAATGCAAATTTATTATTTTTATTTAATTTTTCTATATTTTGATCAAAATTATATAAATTACAACTATATAAATTATTTTTCAAAAATTCATTAGATATATTTTCTACAGATGAAACATATTTTTTTATGGTGGAAGTATCTATATTTCTTTTACTTAAATATTCACAAAATAATTTTTTCATTTTTTTTATATTTATTCCATACTCAATCCATAAAGGAATAGCTATATTTTCTATCATTTTAATTAATGATAAATTTTTATTTTCTAATAATTTTTCATAAATTTGATATATTTTTAATTTCTCTTTAAATTCATTCAAAGATATTAAATCTAAAACATTTTTAGAAAAAATATTAACTATTTTTATATTATTTACATCTTGATAATGAAAAGCTATTTTCCATTTAGTGGCATCTCCAAAATCTATATTTTCTATAGTCTTTAAATCATTATTTTTACTTGCTTGTATTATATTTATAATTATTTTTTTTACATTTCCAAAAGCTTCATCTTGATTATTTCCATATTTAGATAACCAAGCATAATTATCATTGTAAGTTTTACCTTTTAAATTTTCTTTATCATCATTAAAATTTCTTTTATATATACCAAATTTAAAACTAGAACCACCCCAAATACTTCCTATATCATCAAGTTTATTTTCTATCCAAAAAGTAAAATCATTCCTATCTGGGTTATCTTTTTTAGTATTGGTATATTCTTCAAGACTCATACTTTTAACTTTTTCTAAAGTCCAAATTTTTTGAAATTCTAAAAATTTATTCTTTATATTTTTGTTTTGCTCCTCATTTAAACTGATATTCATTTAAATTCCTTAAAAAACTACCACTCCACAAAGGTTCTAGCTTTTTTTATATCATTAAATTTAAGAGTGATTTTTTCATTATCTAAGGTTTGTAAATTTATATTTTCATTTTCAACGCTAAGAATTTTTGCCTCGATTTTTTCTTTTTGATTGGTAGTAATTTTTACAAGTTCATTGATACTTTTTTCAAAATGCTCTATTTTGCTAAGCTTTCTTTCAAGCCCACAGCTTGAAACTTCTAAAAAATATTCTCCACTTACAGGTGGCTCCACATCAAAAATAGGCGATAAAATCTCACTAAGCCTAGCACAATCATCCAAATTTATCCTCGCTCTTTCACCTTTTTCATTTAAAGGATTCATCACATAAATTCGGTAAATTTTTTTTCCATTTTCACTGACTAATTCACTATCATAAAGTTCTAAATTTGCTTCTTTGCATAAAGCCTCAAGATTCATTTTTTTCCTTTTTTATCTTTTCAAAAAGTGCATCCATGTGATTTTGATACTCGAGTCTATCATCAAATTTAAAATGAAAATTCGGACAGCGATACCAACCTTGCTCACTCGTACAATAGTTTTGCAAAGCCCTTGATGCCTTTTTTAAAGTGTTAAGAATTTTTTCTTGCTCATGGGCATTGAAAAACATCTTATCAAGATACACAAAAGCATCATATCTGCCTTTTTTGCATTCTACATCCACAACGCAAAGATTTTTTAAATTCTCATCATCCAAATTTGCCAAAGCTTCAGGGATAAGCTCTTTTAAAATGCTTTCTGTGCGTAATTTTTTAATCTCAGCTGGATTCATAGACTTACTTTTTCTTCAACTTCTTTATAACTTTCTATATAATCACCCACTCTCATATCATCACATCCTTGTATGCCAACGCCACACTCATAGCCTTTTGCAACCTCTTTAACATCATCTTTAAAACGTTTTAAAGAACTCACACTTCCTTCAAAAACCACAACACCTTCTCGTATGAGACGAATTTTAGCCCCTCTATTGATCACGCCTTCTGTAACCATACAGCCCGCAATTTGACCCAATTTTGGCACATTAATCACTTGTCTGATTTCAGCTTGACCCAATTGCTCTTCAGAAATTATAGGGCTCATCATGCCACCAAGCAAGGCTTTAACATCGTCTAAAAGATTATAGATAACATTGTAGGTTTTTATTTCAACACCTTTATCTTTAGCGCGTTCTTTGATTTCCCCTGTTGGACGTATATTAAAACCAAGCACGATAGAATTTTCGCTCGCACTGGCAAGTTCAATATCGCTTTGTGTGATTCCACCTACCCCACTATGGATAATATCAACTTTAATTTCATCGTTTCTCAATTTTTCTAAACTTGATTTTAAAGCTTCTAGTGTTCCTTGAACATCTGCCTTTAAGATAACCGGTAAAGCTTTGATATTGCCTTCTTTGATCTTAGCCCCAAGCTCATCAATACTAACCTTTGTAGATTTACTAAGTTCTTTTTGACGATTATATTCATAACGCTTAGCTGCATACTCTCTTGCTTCTTTATCGGTTTTAACAGAGATTAAAATTTCGCCTGATTGCGCCACTTCACTTAAACCAACTATCACTCCACATTCACCTGGCTTGATCTCTTTAAGTGCTTTACCTTGATCATCACTCATAGCTTTTATTTTTCCATAAGAAACACCCGCTACAACCGTATCGCCTACTTTTAAAGTTCCATTTTGCACTATCACAGTAGCAACTGCACCACGACCTTTTTGTATGGAAGATTCTATAATGCTTGCTTTTGCGTAATTTTTAGGATTTGCTTTTAACTCTAAAATATCAGCCTGTAAAAGCACGATTTCAAGTAAATCTTCTATCCCCATACCCGTTTTAGCAGACACACCTACAAATTCATAACTTCCACCCCACTCTACTGGCATGATCTCAAGTTCAGCAAGTTGTGTTTTTACCATATCAGGATTTGCGCCCTCTTTATCCATCTTATTGATCGCTATGATGATAGGCACATTAGCAGCTTTTGCATGATTGATCGCTTCTTTTGTTTGAGGTTTAACCCCATCATCAGCAGCTACAACGATAATAACGATATCGGTTATACTTGCACCCCTTGCACGCATTGCAGTAAAAGCCTCATGACCTGGAGTATCGATAAAGGTGATCTTTCGATCATTTTTTTCCACCATATAAGCACCCACATGTTGGGTAATTCCCCCTGCTTCACCACTTGCAACACGAGATTTTCTGATAAAATCTAGCAATGAAGTTTTACCATGATCAACGTGCCCCATTATCGTAATAACAGGTGCTCTAGTGATTAAATCTTTTTCATCATCTTGAGTTTCATAATCTTTTACATAATCAAATTCATCCGCTTCATTGGTAATACTTACTTCTATGCCAAATTCGGAAGCCAAAATTTCAATAGCGTCTTCATCCAAAAAATCATTTTTAGTTGTCATCATGCCGAGCATAAAAAGCTTTGAGATCACTTCACTTGTGCTTTTGCCTATTTTATCGGCAAATTCATACACTCTAATTTCTTTAGGAATTTCAACGCTTGTAATGGCTTCATTTTCTTTTTTTTCTACTTTTTTAGGCGGTTTTTTACGACTCCTTCTTTGAATTCCGCCTTCAGCAAAATTAACAGAATTACCCACAGCTTGGCGTAAAAAATTAGGCTGTTTTTTAACCATATTGTTCGGCTTTTCTTCTTCTTTAACACTAAAATCAGGCAAAACAACCTCATCTTCATCATCTAAAGAAATTTCAGCAAAATCTTGATTTCCTAAAAGATCCATTTTTTGAGTATTTTCTTTTTTGACTGCGATATTAGGTTTTTTATCTTTTTTCTTCTTTTTTGCAGAATCATCAAGATCAGCATTTGAAAACATTGTTTTTAAATTAATTCTTTCTTGATTTGAAGGAGTTTCAGCAGCACTTTTTGGTTCTTCTTTTTTTGCAAATTCTTCTTCGGTTTTTTTCTTTTTAACAATCACAAGCCCTCTTCTTTTTGCCAAAGTAGCACTCGCTAAACTCTCTTGAACTTTTTCTTTAGGCTCTTCTTTAACTTCTTCTTTTGACTTAATCGTTTCTACTTTTTCTTGTTTTGCCACAGTGGTCGTCTTTGCGGTTTGAGCCTTGTCTTCTTTTACTTTGGTTTTTGTTTTTTTTGCTGGAGTTTGCTTGATATTTTTCTTAAAAGCTTCGGGGATAACTTTAGTTTGTATGTATTCATAAATTCCCGCAGCAACATCAGGTTCTACGGCATTTGATGCGGTTTTGATATTGAGTCCTAATTCGTTGGCCTTTTCGATGATTTCTTTGCTATCATATCCTAATTCTTTTGCGATTTCATGAATTCTAATTTTTGCCATTTAAAACGATCTCCTTTATATTCTGCTGAGTGATTTTTATATTTAATTTTTTACATATTTTCGAGAATGTGGCCTGAAATTTTTCATCCTCTATTAAAAGACAATGATTGCACAAATAAATACTACGACCAAAAGCTAAATTTTGGTATAACTCCGCCTTAAAAACCTTTAATCTATGCAATTCTTTTTGAAAAAAACGATTTTTGCAAACCACGCACATTCTAACCGGTTTATGTTTGTCTGCATTTTTAGAATTATATCTTTTTTTTTCATTTTTTAGCAAATTTCAAAACCTTTATTATCAAATTCTAAAACCAAAATTTTAAAATTTCTAAATTTTTTCTCAAGTTGCTGTTTTAAATAATTTGCATCCTCTTTATAAGCAAGATTAAAAAAGCTAGAACCTGATCCTGAAAGAGTGCTCATTAAAGCTTTGTTTTCTAAAGCAATTTTTTGCACTTCAAAAAGTTCGGGTAAATTTTTCATTCTATGATTTTGATGAATTAAATCTTTACTAGCTATAGTCAATAAATCGTATTTTTTTTCCAAAAAACAAGCTGTAAGAAAAGAAGAATGAGCTAAGTTAAACACACACTCTTTAAGATTAAAACTTGATGGCAAAGCCGTACGACTTTGCTCTGTGCTTATAAATACGTTTGGAATAACTACAACAGCACTTAAATTTTCATCTATGGATTTTTTTATACTAAAAACATTTTCATTTTCAACAACAGAAACTACAAATCCTCCCAAAACTGCCGGAGCTATATTATCAGGATGATTTTCATATTTTAATGCCTCGTTTAAGATTTTTTGTTTTTCAACCCTAAATCCTGCCATTTCAAAAGCCGCTCCAATAGCTCCAACAATGACAGCAGAAGAGCTTCCAAGACCTCTAGATAAGGGAATTTTGTTTTCAAAAATAAAGCGAAATTTTTCTTTTTTTCCACTCAATCTTTCATAAACTTCATTAAAAATACTCACAAAAATATTATTTTTTTTAAGGCTTAAATTTTCACTGCCTTCTCCATAAATGCTGATGCTAAAAAAATTGGATTTTTCAATGATGGTACTATTAAAAAGCCCTATGCTTAAACCAAGACAATCAAATCCTGGTCCCAAATTTGCACTCGTTGCGGGTACTAAAATTTTCAATATTGATCCCTAGTAAAATTATTTAAATTGCAGGTAAAAAATAAAAAGGTAGATTATCATCTTTTTTATTAAGCTTGCTTAAATTTGAAGGTAAGATAAACTCTCCTGAAACAGTCTTTTCTAAAACAATTTGGTCCCCTTTTTTTACAAAACACATTTCTTTATGCGCACTAATGGGCTGATTATTATTTAATTCAAATGCACTGATTGCAAACAAGGGGATATTTTTAACTATACTTAGAGTCCTTAAACTTACATAAGAAATTTTAATCCCCATAAAAGAACCTGGACCATTAGCATAAATAAGTTCATCAAAGGTGAAATCTTGAAGTAATTCTTGTAAAATTTTAGGTATAAATTCACTCGCTTTTTCATCGCTTGTTATGCTTTTTACAAGAAAATTATTTTGATAAATACCAAGCATTAAAGGCTTATATAAGGCATTAAGCAAGAGAGAAGTTTTTATGCAAAAACCTTTTCATAAGCTTTTTCATTTGCTTTTTCAAGACTGACAATCTCATAAGCTTCTTTATCTTTTAACACCTCTTTAGTAAGCAAGTGATTTAAATGATGACTTCCAGCAAAAGATATATAATCGCCAAAAACTCTATATCCAAGCAAGGTTAAATCGCCAATAGCGTCTAAAATTTTATGCCTTACAAATTCATCCTTAAAACGCAAACCTTCAGGATTTAAAATTCGACTCTCATCTACAACTATAGTATTTTCCAAACTGCCGCCAAGCGCTAAATTTTTATCTCTAAGCATTTGAACATCTTTTAAAAAACCAAAAGTTCTAGCCCTTGCGATATTTTCTATATAATTTTTTTTACTGAATTCAAAATTATAAGTTTGCTCACCTATAACCGCATTATCAAATTTGATTGTATAATTAATTCTAGGCTCTTTAGTCGGTATCAATCTTACAAATTTATTCCCATCTCTTACTTCTATTGGTTTTTTAATAACCATAATTTTTTTAGGTGCATCCAGTTCTACAACTCCTGCCTCATCAAGCATCATGCAAAAACTAATACTTGATCCATCCATAACAGGAGCTTCGTTTGCATTTAAAACAATACGCACATTATCAATTCCATAGGCATTTATGGCACTCATTAAATGTTCTATCGTTGAAATAAAACCACGATCATCTCCTAAAACAGTGGCCATTTGAGTATTGATTACATTTTCAGGAATCGCTTTGTAACTTGCATTTAAATCACTTCTAAAAAAAACTATGCCGCTATCAGCCTCTAAAGGTTCAAGAGTAATTTCAATAGGTTCGCCTTTGTGTAGTCCTATTCCTACACCTTTTACTGATCTTGCTAAGGTTAATTGTTTCATTGTTTTTGTCCTAAAATTATTTTTTTTCCATTATTTAAAACTTTATAAATGTTTTCCTCGATCCATTTTCTATCTTGCCATTGCTCCGGACGTGTTTCTACTCCTTGAACCAAAACCCCAAAATGCAAATGATCTCCAAGAGCTAAACCACTTTTTCCCGTTCTTGCGATCACACTTTGACTGGCTATTTTTTCACCAACATCAATATCTTTAGATGAGCAATGTCCATAAAGACTATAAACACCAAAGCCATGATAAACAATCAAATTAAGCCCATAAATTCCATTCTTTTGTGCAAATACAACTTTTCCAGAATTATTGCTAAAGATTGGAGCTTCTCTAACACTAGCCAAATCTATACCCATATGGTAAGAATCGCTAACAAATTGACCATTATAAGAATAATATCTATGATCAGCAAAATCTCCAACTTTTAACGCATGCTTAAGCGGCAAAAACAAATTAAGAGAAAAATCATTAATTTTATCTTCTAAAACATTTGAAGTGATTTCATGTATGAGTTTTTCATTATCATTTCTTAAAGTTTCATTGACGAATTTAAATTTATCAAAACGCGTAAAATTATTATCTTTTGGAGCGTATTCTTGAGCTAAATTTTCAATTTTACCATCTAAGAAACTATCTGTAAGATTAATATTAGAGACTTTATACTTTCTATTTAAAAAATAATACCTTATGCGCTCTTTAGAAGTATTTCCAGCCTTATCCGTTGCAACCACATAAGCCCTAAATTCATCATCCCTTGCATCCCAAGCAATAAGGGATGCATAATAACCATCTTTAACATAAGGAGTTGCTTTAAAGATCTTTCCTCTATTTGTCTCGATATAAACTTGGTCTAAGTTAGCATCTTTTGCAGAAAATACAACACTAGCTGCCCCGCCTTGCTCAATTTGGTAAGAATTGCTTAAAATATTTATTTTAGGAGAAGCATTATCGACTATAATCGCGATTTGTTTTTTTGCTTTATCTTTATCAAAGATATTCCAAAAACAATCATTTTTAGCAATAATTTCCATGATAAAAGACTTTGACTTTTCGCTATTTTTTGGCAAATCAACTTGCAAAGTAATATCATTTAATTTTTGTATCTTTTCATCCGCGATTAACGTTCCAGAGTCTTGATCATCTTTTTTTAAGATAATTTTCACATTTTCAATAGAATGATTCTTGTCTTTAATATGAACAAAAATAGGTTTTTCAAGATTGGTATAGATAATATCAGGCATAAGAATTTGAGGTAAGCTTTTTCTAACCATATCCTCTTTTTTTATAACAAAAAAAGCTATCAAAACAATAAAAATTAAAAAATACAGATAAAAAGCTCTTTTCTTTCTTCTTGCCATTTTTCTTTCCTAAAAAATTAAATCTTAATTACAGTTTTTAAAAATTTTATAAAAATATGGTAAACACTAAATATAAGATAGATTAAAAATCTTATAAGAAGTTTGACTGAGCTAAAAACAATAATTAATACATCATTTTTGTTAAAATTTTTCTGATATAATCATAATTTTGTAATTTAAAGCTTATTTTTTAGGTAAAAAATCAATGAAAAAAATTATCAGTGTTTGTTTGTTGGCTACTTTAAGTAGCGCTACTGTTATAAAAGAAATTAAATTCACCGGTTTAAATCATCTTTCAAATACAAGTGCGCTTAATCTTACTGGTTTAAAAATTGGAGAAAAGCTAGATCTTTCTAAAGTTAATCAAGCTATACTCAATCTTTATAAGCAAAATTATTTCGATAATATTGCTGTAGAAGAAAATAATGGCATTTTAAACATTATTGTTACGGAAAAACCAAGTATTGCTAAAATCACAGTTACAGGGATTGCTTCTAATGATCGTAAACAAATTGAAAGCATGCTTGGAATTAAAAAGGGAAATTTATTTGATGAATCAAGTGCTAAAGAAGCATGCGAACGCATTAAAAACTACTATGAAGCAAGAAGTTATTTTGACACCATTGTAGAATATAAAACAAAAACCCTAAACAATACAGACGGTTTAGAACTTGAATTTATAGTAAATCGCGGAGAAAATATTATTATTGATAATGTTTATTTAAGCGGAGCTAAAAAGCTATCTTACTCTGATATAGAACCTGCTGTTATCAACAAAGAAAAAGAATTTATGGGCTGGATGTGGGGAAGAAATGACGGAAAGCTTAAAATATTTGAATTAAACAATGATAGCGCAAGAATCAGCGATGAATACATGAAAAAAGGATATTTGGATGTACAAGTTTCAGCCCCTTATCTAAAAACTTATACAGATTTATATCAAGCTGATTTAACTTATTTTATCAAAGAAGGTAAACCGTATAAAATTAAAAATATCTCTATAGAAAATCCTTTATTTGAAGAGAAACAGAATTTAAAAACAGTTAAAAATCTGCGCTCTAGTGTTGGTAAAATTATCAATATCGAAGATGTTAGAAAAGATGTAAAAACTTTAGAAACACAAAGTGCTGATTTAGGTTATGCTTTTGTTGAAGTTTATCCAGATATCCAAAAAAATGATGAAACCCATGAAGTTACAATTAATTTTAAAGTTATTCCTCATGAAAAAGTTTATATTAGAAATGTAATTATTGCAAATAATTCTCGCACAGTTGATCGTGTTATACGTAGAGAATTATATGTCACTGAGGGCGATTTATATAATAGAACAGATCTAAGTGAATCTAAAAATGCCCTAAAAAGAACTTCATACTTTGATGATGTTAATATTAAAGAAAAAAAGGTTGATGATACACACATCGATCTTATTGTTGATATCAAAGAAGCTTCAACCGGTGCAATTTCTGGGGGTATAGGATATGGATCAAGCGATGGACTACTTTTAAATGCTTCTCTTTCTGATACAAATATTTTTGGATCAGGAATTAAAAGTTCGATAAGCGTGGATAAAAGCGATGATACACTATCAGGAAGAATTAGCTTAATTGATCCAAGGGTTCTTGATAGTCAATATAGTTTAGGGGGAACTCTTTATTCTAATGATTATGAATGGGATAATTATTCAGAAAAAAATTATGGATTTGATATTACTGTAGGGCGTCAGTTTGCAAGATATTTTAACGCAAGTTTAACTTACAATTTAGAGCAAAGTGATATTTACCATCTTAGCCCAACTCTTTTAAGAACAGGTTATGATCTTGGAAAAAGTATCAAAAGCTCCATAGCTCCAGCTCTTTCATTTAATAATACAGATGATTATTATCTACCAAGATCAGGGATCATCACTTCAACAAGTCTTGAGTATGCTGGAATCGGAGGAGATCAAAAATTTCTATCCTCAAGCACTAGATTTAATTTTTATCAAGGCTTGCAAGATTATATAGGTTATGATCTTATTTATCGCTATAAAGCAAGTTTTTATAAAGTTTGGAATAGAGGTTATTTGCCAATTAATCAAAGAATTTATTTGGGTGGCATTCGCTCAATTCGTGGTTTTGAAAGCAGAACCGTAAGCCCTAAAAATGAATGGGGTGATGAAGTAGGTGGAACTATAGCTTTTGCTAATTCCGTAGAGCTTAGTTTTCCATTGATAGACAGAATCAAACTTCGTGGAAGTATGTTTTTTGATTATGGTATGATAGGACGTAAAAATTTAGATGAAATCAAAAGAATGAGTACGGGTGTTGGTTTAGAATGGATCACTCCTATAGGGCCTTTGCAACTTATCTTTGCTAAACCGTTAAATAAGAAAAAAGGCGATGATACAAGTACTTTTGAATTCAATCTAGGAACTCGTTTTTAATATTTTTAGATGTCTTAATCATCTAAAAATTTAAACGCTTACTGCAAATAAAATTCATTTCATAAAAATTTATACTAAAAAATACTTTTTGCAAGAAAAGCTAAGAAATTTTTGATATAATTCTTAAATTTTTTAAATCTAATTTAGGTGATTTATATGAATTTTGCAGATATTTTTTCAAAAATTAGAAGACAACAACCTAGCGTAAAAGAAGCACCAAATCACTGGGTAAAATGCCCGAGCTGTCATGCTTTAATGTATTATAAAGAAATAGAATCTTGTTTTAATGTATGCCCTAAATGTTCTCATCATATGAGAATTTCTCCCATAGAAAGAATCAATCTTTTAAGCGATGAAAATAGTTTTGTAGAATTTGATGCTAATTTAGAAGCCATCGATCCTTTAAAATTTGTTGATAGTAAATCCTATAAAAAAAGATTGAGCGAAAATCAAAATAAAACAGGTAAAAAATCTGCAGTTGTAAGCGGGGAATGTACAATTGATGGGATTAAAACTCAACTAGTTGTGTTTGATTTTTCTTTTATGGGAGGCTCCTTAGGATCAGTAGAAGGTGAAAAAATAGTTCGAGCCATACAAAGAGCCATCAGCAATAAAAACCCTTTAGTAATTGTAAGTGCGAGCGGGGGTGCCAGAATGCAAGAAAGCACCTATTCTTTAATGCAAATGAGTAAAACAAGTACTGCTTTAAAACTCCTAAGCAAAGAAAAAATTCCTTATATAAGCATCTTAACAGATCCAACTATGGGAGGCGTGAGTGCTTCTTTTGCTTGGCTTGGAGACTTAGTGATTGCCGAACCAGGAGCTTTGGTAGGCTTTGCAGGTGAAAGAGTTATAAAACAAACCATAGGGACTGATTTACCACAAGGTTTTCAAAGAGCCGAATTTTTGCTAGAACACGGTCTTATAGATGCTATAATTGAACGATCTGAAATGAAAAAATATCTTAGCGATGTGCTTAAGTTTTTTTATGGAAACTGATTTGCAGATTAATATTTTTTATATACAAAAAAGCGATGAATTTGAAATTCTAGATAAAAAATATTTTAAATTAATATCTAAATTTGCTACGATCAAAGAATACAATCTTTTTAATAAAAAAATAGCCAACGCGCAAAATCTCAACAATCCAGAACTAGCAAAGAAAAGTTATGAAGAGGTATTTAATACTTACAAAAAAGGCTTTAATATAGCCCTTGATGAAAAAGGCAAAGAGCTAACAAGTTTGGAATTTGCTAAAATAATACAAGATAAAATTGAATTAAGTTTTTTTATAGGTGGGGCTTATGGACTGAGAAAAGAATTTACAGAAAAATTAGATTTTAGTCTTTCGTTGAGTAAATTGACTTTAGCGCATTATTTTGCTAAAACTTTGCTTTTAGAGCAAATTTATCGCGCCTTTTGCATTAACTCTAATCACCCTTACCATAAATGAATTAGGAAACTTCATGAAAAAAAACGACTTAAACTTTTTTAAAGATAATCTAGAGCAAAGAAAAAAAAATATAAAAGAAGATTTGCAAAGCAATTCCAGAGAAATTGAAGCTTTACACAATAGTGTTCCTAGTGATAGTGTTGATTTTTCAGTAATAGAAACAAATTCTCAAATTGATCTTGCTATAAGTGCTAATTTGAAACAAGAATTAAAAGAAATTGAGGAATCTCTTGATAAAATTAAAAATAATAATTATGGCATTTGCGAATTCTGCGAAGAAGAAATTGCGATTGAGAGACTTAAGATAAAACCTCACGCAAAATACTGCATCACTTGTCATGAAAATTTAGAAAAAAGGGAAAATCTATGAAAATTAAGCTATTTTTGGGAGCTAGTTTTATTTATACTCTTATAATATTTACATTTGCTTGGTATTTAAAACTTGGTAGTTATAGTCTAAATTTTAGCACTTATAATTTTGAACTTCCGATTATGATTTGGTTGATTTTGCCTTTAATCCCTTTAATCATTTTTGCTACCTTTCACATGATTTTTTACCATTTTTTACTAACTCTTAAGTTCAAACATTTCTTCAAAGACTCTGCTAAATTCGAAAACTATATCCAAAATTTGCTTTTAGAAAAAGACTTAAATACAAGCTTTTATACTCAAGAATTTAGAAAAGTGGCACAACTAGCAAAAATTGTAAAAACCCATGAAAAAATTCCAAACGAAACCAAAATCAATGAAATTTTAGACCTTATTGATGCTTTAAATAATCAAGAATGTGCTAATATTTCTAAATTCAAACTCCCAAATAACAATATTTTATTTTTAAAGAATGAACAAAATCGCATTCAAAATGATGTAAATTATGCCTATTCTAAAATAAAAAACATCACTGAAATCAAAGATGAATTTGAGGAGTTAGCCTTTAATACTCTTCTTAAAAAAGGCAATTATGAACAAATCAAAAATATTAAAATTTCTAAAAATTCTCATCAAATTTTAAATCTAATAAAACGCTTTAAAGATGGAAATATTGAACTTAATACCGCTGAATTTGAAGTTTTGCTCACCCACTCTCTCTTAAATGAAAAAGAATATTTAAGCATTGCAAAAATGAGCACTCAATTTTTTAATCCAGATGCAATACTAGGAATTTTTTCTAAAATAAAAAATGAAAAAAATGAAGCTTTAAAAGCGTACTTATACTTACTTGCTGAATTTGGGCTTTTAGATGAACTAAGAGAGCAAATTAGAAAAGATGAAAAAAAATTTAGCGATTTTAAAGCCTTTTTAATCCTTAAAGAAAATAACATAAAATTTGATTTAAATCACCTCATACAATGATAGATTTTACCAATAAACCCTTGTTTCTGGCTCCAATGGCAGGTTTTTCAGACTTGCCATTTAGAAATGTGGTTAAAAAATTTGGAGCTGATGTAACTATCAGTGAAATGATAAGCTCTAATGCTTTAGTGTATGAAAACTCTAAAACTTTGCACATGCTAGAGCGTTCAGAACTTGAAAAACCTTATATTGTACAAATTGCTGGGGGAGACAAAGAAGTACTTAAAAAGGCTATTGAATTTCTTAATCAAATCGATTTTATAGATGGCATAGATTTTAACTGCGGCTGTCCTGTAAATAAAGTAGTTAAGCAATGTGCTGGTAGCGCCTTATTAAATGATTTAGAGCTTTTTAAAACTTTAGTAGGAGTGATCAAACAAACCAATAAAAAAAGATTAACAAGTGTCAAATTTAGATTAGGATTTAATGAAAAATATCCTGAAAAAATGGCTAAAATTTGTGAAAATTTAGGCGTTGATTTTGTAAGCATTCATGGACGAACAAGAAAACAACTTTATAGCGGAAAGTCTGATTATGACTCTATAGCCTTTGCTAAAGCAAGTGTAAAAATTCCTGTCATTGCTAATGGAGATATTAATGCAAATAACGCGCTTGAGGTTTATAATATCACAAAATGCGATGGATTAATGATAGGAAGAGCAAGTATAGGTAATCCTTGGATCTTTTATGAAATAAAACACAATAAAAAAGTTGAAGAAAGCTTAAAAAAAGAAATTATATTAACCCATTTTGAAGAAATGTTAAAGCATTATAAAAATCAAGCCGTGAATATATTTCGCAAACATTTACATGAGTATTCCAAAGGACACAAAGAAGCTTCAGCCTTTAGAGATGAAGTTAATCGCATCAATGATGCAAAAGAAATGAAGAAAAAAATAGAATCATTTTTTTAATCAATTTGAATTTGAAGTTTTAAAAGATTAAAAACTTCAATAATTTTTTTACTGACATCCCTCGCATTCTATACTGCGATCAGCTACATTGACTTTTTCGCTATTAGGACTTTCGCTTCTTAAATAATATGTAGATTTAACGCCAAGCTCCCAGGCAAGTTGGTAAATTTCATTAAGATAGCCTCCACTTGCCTTATCTAGCGATAAAAAGATATTTAAACTTTGACCTTGATCGATCCACTTTCCACGTATGGCAGCTGCTTTTACTAAAATTCTTTGATCAAGCTCATAAGCTGGAGTGTAATATTCCCAAGTTTCAAGACTTAAATTTGGAACAACAACAGGTATCATACCGCTTAAATTCTGCTCAAACCACTTACGCTTATAAACAGGCTCTATAGTTTGAGTGGTTCCCACCAAAATAGATATAGAAGAAGTAGGAGCAATTGCCATTAAATACCCATTTCTCATACCATCTTTTCTTACTTTTTCCCTAAGTTTATTCCAATCACAATCACTTTGATTAAATAAACCTTCTCTTAAAGTTAGAGCTTTAGCTTGTTCATTAGCAACATCAATAGGGAAAATTCCTTTGCTCCAATTTGATCCTTGAAAATCAGGATAAGATCCTTTTTCTATGGATAAATTAGAACTTGCATTTATAGCTTCAAAACTAATTTTTTCCATAATTCTATCAATCATTTCAAAATGCTCTTCGCTTCCCCAATGAATTCTAGCTTCAGCAAGCATTTGTGCTTCTCCCATAACTCCAAGCCCTATAGAACGTGATTTTAAATTTGTATCTTTTACTTTTCTATGAGGATAGAAATTTAAATCAATCACATTATCAAGCATACGTATAGCCGTAGGCACAACACGTTCTATATCTTCCTTAGAATGCACTTTACTTAAATTAACACTTGCCAAATTACACACAGCGGTTTTACCGTCATTTTTATATTTTTCAACTATATAAACTTTGTTACCATCAATACTATCTAAAGTCGAAATTTTCTTAGCTGATTTTTCATGGCCACCATCTATAATAACACGCTCTTCTTCATCATAATGTCTCTCATCACCATTTTCAAAAACAACTTTAATTTGATAATAATTAGGATTGGTATTTTGAAAAATTTCAGTACATAAATTTGAACTTCTAATGATTCCAACGTGAGAGTTTGGATTGGCCTTATTAGCAGTATCTTTAAAGCATAAAAATGGCAAACCTGTCTCAAAATAATTTAACAATATTTTTTTCCAAAGCTCTTTGGCTTCTACGATTTCTTTAACTATATTTTCATCTTTTTCATATTCTTTATAGCGTTTTTCAAATTCTTCACCATACAAATCGCACAAATCGGCTGTATCAGCAGGATCAAAAAGCGTCCATTTGTCATTAGCTCTAACCCTTTTCATAAAAAGATCATTGATCCATAAAGCAGGAAAAAGTTCATGCGCTCTACGTCTTTCCTCTCCGGAATTCTTTCTTAAATCTATAAAATCACCTATATCCATATGCCAAGGCTCTATATAAACCGCAATAGCACCTTTTCTAGTTCCAAGTTGATCTACAGCCACTGCAATATCATTTGTAATTTTTAAAAAAGGAATGATTCCCCCAGCTGCATTTTTATGTCCGTCTATACTTCCACCCATAGCACGAACTTTAGACCAATCCCAACCTATACCACCGCCAAATTTAGATAAAAGTGCCATTTCTTGGTAAGAATCAAAAATGCCTTCAATATTATCAGGAGTACTTCCTATATAGCAAGAACTGAGTTGATGTCTAGTGGTTCTAGCATTCGAAAGAGTCGGAGTAGCAAGCATAATTTCAAATTTAGAAATCAAATCATAAAATTTTTTAGCCCATTCTCCAGGATTAAATTCATTTTGTGCTAAAAACATGGCTATAGCCATAAACATTTGCTGTGGAAGTTCTATAGGCATACCCTTGCTATCTTTAATCAAATAACGATCATATAAAGTTTTAACACCCAAATAAGTAAATTGCATATCGCGCTCAGGCTTGATATAATCATTTAAATCATCTAGATCATATTTTTCTTTTAAGCCCAGTAAAATTCTTCCTTCTTTTTCTCCTCTTTCAAAATAATCACGTAAATGATTATAACGATTCATTCCATTAACTTTTTTATACAAATCAAACAAAAAAAGTCTAGCAGCAACAAAAGTCCAATTTGGACAATCAATATCTATCTTATCCACAGCCGTTTTAATAAGAGTTTTTTGAATTTCTTCGGTTGAAATTCCATCTCTAAACTGAATTTTTGCATCAAGTTCTAATTCGCTTAGGCTCACACCTTCTAGGTCTCTCACAGCATCAGAAGTGCATTTTTTAATTTTAGAAATATCTAATTCTTCCGTTCGGCCATTTCTTTTTATAACTTTCATTGTTTCCCTTGCTTAATTATTTAAATGTTCTTGCAAAAATAGCATCAATATTTTTTGTATAGTAATCATAATTAAAACATTTACGTATATCTTCCTCGCTTAAACTTTTTCTTAAATCTTCATCATTTAAAAGTGCGATTAAAAATAAACTTTCATTTTTATTATTGATCGCCTCTTTGCCATTTTGTAAATCAGCCCATACCTTCATAGCATTTCTTTGAACGATTTTATAAGCTTCTTCACGACTAATTCCTTTAAAAGGAAGTTCTAGTAAAACACGTTGAGAAAAAACAAGTCCTCCAGTAAGATTTAAATTTTTCATCATATTTTCTGGATAAACTAAAAGATTTTCGATCAAATTCGTAAGACGCGCAAGCATAAAATCTGCTGTTATAAAAGCATCAGGTAAAATAAATCTCTCTACACTAGAATGAGAAATATCTCTTTCATGCCAAAGTGCAACATTTTCCAATGCCGGTGTAACAAAAGATCGAAGAACTCTACAAAGCCCTGTAATATTTTCACTCAAAACTGGATTTCTCTTATGTGGCATTGCTGAACTTCCTTTTTGTCCTGTGCTAAAAAATTCTTCAGCCTCATAAACTTCCGTTCTTTGAAAATGTCTTATTGCTACAGCAATTTGCTCACAAGATGAAGCTAAAATGGCAATAGCTGAAATTACTTGTGCGTAACGATCTCTTTGGATAACCTGATTAGAAACTGGAGCAGGTTTAAGATCT
This sequence comes from Campylobacter sp. W0018, assembly GCA_020135845.1. Classification (GTDB taxonomy): domain Bacteria; phylum Campylobacterota; class Campylobacteria; order Campylobacterales; family Campylobacteraceae; genus Campylobacter_D. The sequence continues at coordinate 23,794 of JACHTQ010000012.1, forward strand.
AAATTTTTGCAAACCTCTTCTTCAAATTCCAAAGGAGCGTGAGCGAAATTTCCCATTGCGCCACTGATTTTTCCATAACTAATCACTTCTTTAGCGTGCTCTATAAGATCTTTAGCGTGCAAAATTTCATCATACCAAATTGCCATAACTAAACCAAAAGTTATAGGTTCGCCATGAATTCCATGGCTTCTTCCGACCATTAAGGTATTTTTATGTTCTATGGCGCGTTTTTTTATAGCTTCTAAAAGTAAAGAGATATCCTCTAAAATAAGCTCTAAACTTTCTTTGATTTGCAAAGCAACCGCAGTATCAATACAATCAGAACTCGTCATTGCATAATGCACAAAACGACTCTCTTCTCCTAAACTTTCACTCACGCTTGTAAGAAAAGCTATAACATCATGTTTAGTTGTTTTTTCAATTTCATCAATTCTATCGATATCAAATTTTGCATTTTTTAAGATTTTTTCACAATCAGTATCGTTAATAAGATCTAATTTATTCCAAGCTTTTACAGCCGCTAATTCTACCTTTAGCCATGCATCATATTTGGCTTTAATATCCCATTTTTTAGCCATAATTTCTCTGCTATATCTTGCAACCATGCTTTTAAACCTTTTTAGCTATAATTTTAAAATGAAAAAATGGAATTCTATCTAAAAAATTCTAAGAAAGAAGTTAAATGCCCTATATCAAAACAAAACTACCTAATAATGGAAAAAAGGCATTTCAAGTCCTTATGGAAGCCTTGAAAATTCCCATAAATGAGGCGCAAAGACTGATCGATAAAAAAAGACTTTTTTGCGATGGAAAATTAGTTGAAGAAAAGAATAAAATTTTAAATGGAACCGTAGAATTAATTGTTTATGAAACCCATCCAAAGGGAGTGGAGATTGTATTTGAAAATGAAGATTTTGCCGTACTTGAAAAACCAAGTGGCGTTCTTAGCCATCCTAATGGAAGACATTGTCAATACAGTCTTAGTGATGAAATTTGGCATTTATGGGGAAAACAAGCCTCTATAGCTCATCGTCTTGATAAAGAAACGAGTGGGTTAATTCTTGTTGCAAAAAATAAACACGCTCAAATTCAATTTAAAACCATGTTTGAAAAAAAACAAATTCAAAAAGAGTATCTAGCTTTGATTTCGGGAAAAATAGAAAAAAATTTTAAAATTAATGCTCGCATAAATTTAGTCAAAAATTATCACGATGTAAAAACCAGAATGCAAATTTGTGAAAAAGGAAAAAAAGCTTTGACTGAATTTGAAATTTTGAATTTTTTTCCTAAGTACGATTGCACACTTTTACTTTGCAAACCTCTAACAGGAAGACAACACCAAATAAGAATTCATTTATATCATGCAAAACATCCTATATTGGGTGATCCGCTTTATGGTTTAAAAAAAGAAGAGATTGAAGCGATATTAGATAGAAAAATAAATCTAGAAGAAAGAATTAATCTAACAGGAGCAAAACGCTTATGTTTGCACGCCAAATCTTTAAAATTTACTTTTAAAGATTGTCAGTTTATCGTTAATTCTAAAAAAAATATTGAAAATGAATTTATCAAAGCTTTACATATCTAAGCAAAATACTTTTAAAATTTATTATTAATTAATAAATTTTACATTATGATTATAAAACTTTATAATAAAATTAAGGAAATTAGAACCAATGAAAATATTTTATACAATACTACTTTTAATAACAACATCATTTGCAATCGATATGGTTGATCCGCTTCCAGATAAAATACCTTATGATAAACAAAAAGCTATTCTTGGAAAAAAATTATATATGGATACTTCTTTATCCAAAGATGGAAAAGTATCTTGCAATACCTGCCATAATATTAATAATTATGGAGTTGATAATACCGTAAATTCAAATGGGGTAAATAATCAATTAGATACGCCTTTTAATACACCAACCACTTTTAATTCTGTATTTAATTTTGTTCAATTTTGGAATGGGCGAGAGCAGAATTTACAAGATCAAGCAAAGGTGCCTTTATTTAATCCCAAGGAAATGGGCTTAACTCCAGAATTTCTTTTAAAACAAATTAATGCGAATGCTGATTATGTAAAAAGTTTTGAAGATATTTATGGAGAGGTTAGCGTAGATAATATAGCTGATGCAATTGCAGAATTTGAAAAAACACTTATCACCCCAAATTCTCCTTTCGATAAATATTTAAAGGGGGATGAGAATGCGATTTCCGAAAAAGCAAAAAGAGGCTACGAAGAATTTAAAGCTCAAGGTTGTATTTCTTGCCACCAAGGACAAAATATAGGTGGCAATATGTTTCAAAAAATTGGTATTTTTCAAGAATATCCTAATCAAGAAGACTTAGGACGCTATGAGATAACAAAAAAAGAGAGCGATAAGATGGTATTTAAGGTACCAAGTCTTAGAAATATAGCTAAAACAGCTCCTTATTATCATGATGGAAGTATACCAACTTTAGATGCTTGTGTTCAATTTATGGCTTACTATCAACTTGGAAAGTTTTTAACCCAAGAAACCGTAGATAATATAGTAGCTTTTCTAGAAAGCCTAACAGGAGAATATGATGACAACATCTAATAAAAAAATTTCTTTTTTATATCAGTTTATTTTTTTAGCAATTTGCACATTAATTGCTATTTTTATATTATTAGGAATTATTTTTAATAATTACACTTCAAGTAAAAATTCTAAAGAAATTATAAATACTCTACAAACCCTTCAAATCTTAAATACACGCATCGATAAAGTTTTTCAAAATAGCTTTGATTTTATCAATTACGATGAAAGTGTTGTAGCAATTAAACAAATGAAAGATATGCTAAAAAAACTAAAAAAACTAGGGATTGATGATTCTTATGTTGAAACTATTTTTAAAGAAAAATTAGCGCAACTAGATCATTTTAAGTCAGCTAATTCTATCGCGGTCAATTCTAAATTTTATCTTTTTGAATTAGCTAAAGATTATTTTGATGAAACTGAAAATAACTTAAGTAAAAAAGATTCTAAAAATTTAAAAACAATAAATTCTATCCTTAGAATTATTGCAACAGAAAATGTTTTAGAAAAAAGTACTTTAAAGCATTTAGATGCCTTAATACAAAATTTATCATTGATGAAAAATAATGACACTTTAGAGCTTTTCGCAACCCATTACAAAATGATTTTAAAACAAATTCAAATTATGCAGGGTGATTCAACTATTTATTCTAATAATACACTGGCTAAAGAGCTTGATCGCCTTAATCAAATCACACAGTCAAATATTGATAAAATCAATATACAAAAACTATACGTAGCGATTGGAGTTTTTGCTTTGGTTTTTGTTTTGCTGATTTTGTTTATTTCTATTACTTTGAAAAAAATTATTATTCCTGTGAGAATTTTAGAAAAACTAAGCACCAATCTAGCCAGCGAAGAGGCAAATTTATCCTCTCGTTTAAATATAGATCCAAAAAGCGAATTAGGACAAAGTGCGGCACATATTAACACCTTTATTTCGGTTGTACAAAATTCTGTACTTGAAGCTATCGAAAATGCAGAAGCTAACTATAAAAATTCTAAACAATTAAAAAATAATGCTGATACCCTTGAAGAGAGTTCAACTTCTCAAAATAATCAAATTGAAAATGTGAAAGAAATCACTAATGTTTTAGATGATCACATCGCATTAGCTGGAAATTTAGCACAAGAAAGCGTTGATAATATGCAAGATATGCATTTACTCATGAATAAAGTAGGAGATACCCTTACTCAACTTGTTGATCTTATTTACGAAAATAACGCAAAAGAACAAAATGTTGTTGTCAATATGGATAATTTAACTCAAAGTGCTGACAATATCATCGAAATTACTAATTCTGTTAGAGATATAGCCGATCAAACCAATCTACTTGCTCTTAATGCAGCTGTTGAAGCAGCTAGAGCGGGAGAGCATGGACGAGGATTTGCTGTTGTTGCTGATGAGGTTGGAAAACTTGCTGATAAAACAAGTAAATCTCTTTTAAGTATCAATGCCACTGTTAATACCATCGTTCAACAAATCAATGATAACAAATCTTTAATGGATCTAATTCATGAATCTATGAAAGAAACTTCAGAGAAAACCAATAGTTTGCAACAAGAACTTATTAACTCTATGCACAAGCTGGAAAGCTCTATAAAATCGACTCAAGTTATGAAAGATAAAAGTACAGAGGTGCAAGAAAAAATGTTTATTTTAAGAGACAGCGTCGATAAAGTAAATGAACTTGCTAATCTTATTAAGGATCTTTCCTGCGAAGTTAATAATATTTCTAGCAATGTCTTTAATGGAGCTTCTAAACTTTCACAAAAACTTAATAATTTCAAATAATTTAATCCGTATTTTATAAATATGGATTAAATATTTTATGTTTATTTTATTTTAATGAGGTACAATTTAATAACTTTACCTAAAAAGGAGTTACTATGGAGTTTTTGGAACTTTTATTAATTTTTGTTGCCTTAATACTCATCATTAAAAAACCAGAAAAAGAAAATTTGGCTTTTAGCTTAGTGATGATAGCTTGGCTTATGATGATTGTTTTTTATGTTGGTCACAAATCAACTGGACTTTTAACCATAATGAATTTGTAAAAAGGATAAAAAATGAATGAAATTAATAAAGCAAAAAAATTTTATACCTTAATGTGCCTAGCAGGTTTTTTAATCATACTTTTACCTGTAGGAACTGCAAATATTATTTTTGGTTATTTTTTAGCTGACAGCCCTTGTGTGCTTTGCTGGGGACAAAGAGAAGCGATGATTTTTATCGGGGTAATGGCTCTTTTTATAGTTCGTTATGGAATGAAAGGAAAATATCTAGCCGCTCTTTTAATCATGACTGCAGCAGGTCTTTACCAGTCTTTTGCCCATTTTGGAAATCACGCTATGGAAGATTTGGATCAAGGTTTTGGCTTACCTGTTTTTGGAATTCATACCTATTTTTGGGCTGAAGTTGTATTTTGGGCAGTTGTATTGCTTTTAGGCTTAATTTTCATTTTTGCACCAAAATTCAGTGCTTTTGATAAAGAATTAAATGGCGAAAAATTTAGAAAATACACTAGCTTCTCACTTGCTGCTGTTGTTATTAGCACTATTATTGTAGCCTCAAATGTTTTTCAAGCCTTTGTTGGAACTGGTATATTTCCTTATGTAGGTCAAGGAGATCCTGTAAGATTTACTCTTAATCCAAAATATATAATTTGGAGTACAGATAGCTGGAATGGATTATGGCAAAACATCTCTTTCTTGGGAAAACGTGATGTTAAAGCTCCTGATTATGCTTTTGCGCCAGCAAGCGATAAATTAGGAATCAAATTTGACAATGATGTTAATAATTCTCCATTTGCAAAAATTGATGAAAATCTTAAAATATTAGATGAACAAACTATCAATTTAAACAAAGCAATTAATACTTTAGATTTTATCAATAATGAATTTGTAGCAAGTTCTAAATGGGATGTTTATTTCTTAGATAACAATTTCACCACAAAAGATAGTTTTGAACTTGATCCTTATTTTTCAGCAAGTATCGATCCTATCATAGGAATTATTCCTTACATGAATGATAAATTTATCCTTATGGGTTCTAACAAAACTCTTTTAAGATTTAAGAAAAATCCAAACGCAAATGATGCTTTACAGTATGCTGATTTTGTAAAAGGGGCTAATCATTTTGAAGGTCAAGGAAAAGATTTGGGTCGTGCAAGATTAAGCACTATAAGATCTAAATTTAATCACGTAGCAAGCATGACTACAGATGATCGATATTTTTATCTTGCTACAGTTCCAAATAATAAAGATGCTAAAACCTTTGTTGTCTCTAAATACTCTTTAAAAGATCTTATTTTATCTGCAGAATTTACACCAAAAGCAGATCTTAAAGAAGGTAAAACTTTAGGGGATCTTTATATCACTTCAATGACTGATAAAGATGGAAAAATATACGCTTTAAGTAAAAATCATAATGTTATAGCAGTGATTGATCCGGTTAAAGAAGAAGTTGTCAAAACCCTATCTTTTCCAAATACTATAACTAATGCAAGAAGTATTTTCTTTAAAGATGGAAAAATCAATATTCTTTCTTATCAAGATGGAGCTAATAAACTCTTTACTCTAAATTAAAACTCAAGTCCTAGTTAAACTAGGACTTTTGCATTTTTAAAAGCTTAAATCCAAAATCATCTTGATATTCCTCTACAATCTGAAAGCCAAATTTTTGATAAAATTTTAAAGCTTTTTTATTGTCAAAATTAACTTCTACTTTATTTAACTTAAAATCCTGCATCGCCTTTTTTAAAAGTTGAGATCCAAAACCTCGATTAAAAAACAAAGGGTGTATAAAAAGCATTTGAATTTCTTCTTGATGAAAACCTAAAAAACCTGTCAATTCATCTTTTTCATAAGCAAATAAAAATTCTAATTTTTTAAAATCAAAATCATTAAATATTTTTTAATGATTTTAAAATTCTTTTCATCTAAGAAATCATGACTTGCTTTAATACTTTCTTCCCAAAGCCCTAAAAGATTTTCTATTTGAGTTTTGCTTAATTCTTTATAGTGTCTAATCATTTTTATATTTAATCCTATCTTTTACTCCTGCTTTTTTAAAGCCTTTTAAACGAAGCAAACAACTATCACATTCTCCACAAGCTTCATCATTGCTTTCATAACAAGACCAAGTAAGCTCCAAAGGCACATTTTCTTTTAAAGCTAACTCAACGATTTGCCCTTTGTTGAGATTTATAAGCGGGGTTTTTAAAGAGATTTTAAAATTTTTACTCGTTCCATTATTGATAAAACTCTCTGCTTTTTCTATAAATTCACAAGTACAATCAGGATAACCGCTGCCATCTTCTTCCACAACCCCTATAAAAATACTTTCACAATTTTCTTTTTCGGCTAAAGATCCTGCAATACTTAAAAAAATTCCATTGCGAAAAGGAACGTAGGTTATAGGTGGAATGTCACTATTTAAAAGAAGTTCATTTTTAGGTATATTTAAATCCTTATTGGTTAAAGCATTTCCTCCTATAATTTTAATAAAACTTACATCCAAAATATAAGATTTTTCAACTTTTAAAGCTTGGCAAATTTTTTCAAAACATTCTCTTTCTTTTTCTTGAGTTCTTTGCTCATAATCAAAATGCAAAGCTACGATCTCATAACCTTCTTTTTTTGCCAAATAAGCACACAAAGTGCTGTCCATTCCACCACTGATTATGCAAAGTGCTTTTTTACTCATTTTTATCCTTAATTTGTTATAATTTTTGTAATTTTAACGAATTTTTTAATCTAAAATTATAAAAAGGCAATTTTATGATAAATATAAAACTCATAGAACATATTTTTAAAGCCGCTTCTATTAGTCGCTGGAATGATTACCCAAGAATGGCGAATTTAGTTGAGCTTGATAAGCAAGCGCATAAATTTATTATTGCTTATTTTATTGCCAAAATGGAAAAAGATGTGGATATGAAAATGATCATAGAAGGAGGTATTTTTGAATTTTTAAGTCGCGTTGTGGTTACTGATATACGCCCTGATGTTTATCATGAAATCGTACGTCAAAAAAAAGATGAGGTTAACGCTTGGGTTTTAAGTAAAATCGAGCCCATGATAGCAGATATTGAAGATGGGAATTTTCTTAAACGTTTTGAAAATTATCTTAATAATAATTCCTATGCTAAAGAAAGACTCATTTTAAAGGCCGCTTCTTATTTTGCTACTAGATGGGAATTTAATATCGTTTATCAAACCTCAGCTTTTTTAAATGATATTGATGATATTAAAAACAAAGTTGAAGAAGAGTTAGAAGATTATTATGAGTTAATAGGAGCTAGAAAAATCGCTTTAAATCAAAAAATAGCAAAAATAATCGATCTTAGCGGAAGATTGCGTTTTCAAAAACGTTGGGCACAAACTCCAAGAATTCCAGAAACTGCAGTGCTTGGACATATGCTAGTGGTTGCAATTTTGGGTTATTTTTATTCTTTAAAAATCAAAGCTTGTGATAAAAGATTGGAAAATAATTTTTATTGCGCTTTATTCCACGACTTGCCAGAAAGCCTTACAAGAGATATTATTAGTCCTGTTAAATATGGCATAGAAGGTCTTCATGAAATTATAAATGATTATGAAATGAAACTAATCAATGAAAAAATTCTTCCTTTTGTACCTGAAAATTTAAGAGCGGAATTTTCTTTTATATTAGGCATTAGAGAAGGAAGAGCTGGAGAACCTAATTTTGTAAAAAACGAATTTGAAAATCGCACCTATAAAAATAAAAAAATAGAACTTTGTAGCGGAAGCTTGAGTTCTTTTAATGAAAATGATTTTGGTGCAATTGATGGAAAAGCTTTAAAATACTGCGATAAACTCGCTGCTTTTATAGAAGCAGGACTTAGCATAAGTTATGGTGTTAAATCCAAAGAGCTTGAAGGTGGTTTTTTAGGAATGTATGAATTTTTCGAAAAAAACCGCACTATAGATGGAGTCAATTTTTTCGAAATATGTACAAAACTTAAAGAATACTTTAAAATTTAAAATAAATTTATTGACAAAATATATTGAATGCAGTAGAATGAAATTGTAATCAAAAATCTAAAAAGGAGGGACTATGAAAACTGATAGAAAATACACTCTAGCATTTTTTATAGGGATTTTAGCAGGTGTTTTTGGTGCAATTGTAAAATGGGGATGGGAAGTGCCTTTTCCTCCACGAAATCCTAATGTATTTTGGCCAATAGATATATTAGAACGCGTAACTCCGCCTAAAATTTTTCTAGAGCAATTAGGATTGCCTACAGATTGGACTTATACATTTTCAGGTATGCAAATGCCTTTGTCAATTTTTATAGTCCATGTGGGATTTTCTATTGTATTTGCAATCGCATATTGTATGATAGCAGAAAAATGGCATAAAATCACAATGTATCAAGGAGCTGTTTTTGGATTTTTTGTTTATCTTTTTGCCCATGTGATTGTTATGCCTTTAATTGCAGAAGTTCCACCGCTTTCAGAAATTCCTTTTGATGAACATTTATCTGAAATTTTTGGACACATAGTTTGGCTTTGGGGTATAGAAATCGTGCGTCGAGATATAAGAAATCGCATCACGAAAGAAGTTGAAATATAAAAGCATCTTTAACTAGATGCTTTGAATTTTCATCAAATATTTATAATTGATAAAAATTATCAATTGACAAAAATATTTTTTTATAATACAATACGCACTCATATTTAAAGAAGGAGTCTAAATGAGACAATACGAAACTTATAAATGTTCAAAATGCGGCAATGAAGTTGAAATTCAAGTTGTAGGTGGAGGAAAACTTACCTGTTGTGGCGAAGAAATGCAATGCATTACAACAGATTTGACAGCTGTAAATCTCATGAAAGCTTTTGCGGGTGAATCTATGGCTAGAAACAAATACGACTTATTTGCTGATGTTGCAGAAGAAGAAGGATGGCATGCAGTTGCTAGACATTTTAGAGAAGCTGCCGAAAATGAAAAATGGCATGCAAGAGCTGAATTTAAAGCTTATCATGAAATCGTAGATGGCAAACCTTTAGAAGTGACAACAAAAAATCTTGTAACCGCAGCAGAAGGTGAAAATTACGAACATACAACTATGTATCCAAATTTTGCAAAAATTGCAGAAGATGAAGGTAAAAAAGCTATAGCAAGATTGTTTACTGCTATTGGAAAGGTAGAAATTGAACATGAAAGAGAATATCTAGCTCTTAAAAAAATGCTTGAAGAAGAAGAATTTTTTAATAGCGAAGAAGAAGATTTGTGGGTTTGCGAAGTTTGCGGACATATCCATCGTGGCAAAAAAGCTCCTGCTGCTTGTCCTTTATGTAAAGCTCCAAGAGAATATTTTAAAAGAGAATTTTTAGGTTAATAAATTTAAAATACGCTTCAACAACTAAATTAGGTCTGTTTTATGACCTAATTTCATCTTTAATATAGGCATTATAATGATCAAAGAGATTAATTTAAACGATATTAATACTCTAATTAATCCAAGCATACTAAAAAAATTCATTCTTTTACTAATGGGTATTTTATTCAAAAAATGAATAATGAGGGGGCGGGGTATTGTGGCTTTTTTTGATCTAGATGAAAATTCAAAAAATACAAAATCTCCACTGAATCCTTGGGCTTTTATAAGGGTAAAAAATGAAATTTCAACTTTAAAAAGTTCATTAGAGAGTATTCTTCCGGCAATACAAAGAGGTATTATTGCTTATAATGATTGTGATGATGGAAGTGAGGAATTTATTTTAGAATTTTGTAAAAAATATCCCAATTTTATTCCCAAAAAATATCCTTATTCTATAAAAATGCAAAATCCTCAAAAAGAAGAAAATAAACTCTACTACTACTATAATTGGGTTCTTAGCTTTATTCCTAAGGGAGAATGGTTTATCAAAATTGACATGGATCAAATTTATGATGCCCAAAAACTTTATAAAAGTTTTTACATTCCTAAAGATGAAAATGATGCTGTATCCATAGCAAGAATGGATTTTGCTGTAATTAAAGAACAAGTTTACATCATTCCCAAACCAACGAGTAAGACTTTATTGATAGATGAAATAGATCATTGGCTTATTAAAAATGAAAATTTATGCTTTAGAGAAGCTCTAGTTAAAGGGGATTCTCGTGATTGGAATGAAATTGATCCTAAAAAAGCATCGCAATATAATAATTTAAAATCATATGAAGCATTAACAATAAATAATCCTAATATCACTTTTTATAAAACACAACTTACAAATTACCATTTTCCTTTTATTAAAAAAGAAAAAACGATTAATCAAACTAATGAAAATTGGATAAGCCTAGAAAAATATATAAGTGAAAATTCAGACAATTTAATCGGTATAAAAATAGATCCTTCTTTTTTGAAAAAAGAAAAAATTATCCAAATTTATAAAACCTTTGACCTTGAACATTTTAAACAAAATAAAGAATATAAAATAAAAAACTGGTTAAAATATCTCTATGAAACTTTTATTTTCAAAAAATGAACTTTTACCTAGGTATGATGAAAATTTAATAGGCATAGATGAAGCAGGACGCGGAGCTTTAGCAGGTCCTATGATGATGGCAGCTTGCAAGCTTAATAAAAAAATAGACGGACTTTGCGATTCTAAAAAACTCAGCGAAAAAAAACGCGAAGAACTTTATGAGATTATCATACAAAATTCAAACTATCTCATCTTAGCTTTTTCATCTGAACAAATCGATACTCTAGGGCTTAGCACTTGTTTAAAAATAGGTTTAACGCTTATAAAAAGGCATTTTAAAACATATTCTCATTTTTTATACGATGGCAATACAAATTTTGGAATTAGTGGTATTAAAACTCTAGTTAAGGCAGACGCTAAAATTTTACAAGTAAGCGCAGCTAGCATACTTGCCAAAGTAAGTAAAGATAGAGTTATGAATTTTTTGGCTAAAGAATTCCCCTATTATGAATTTGAAAAAAATAAAGCCTATGGTACCAAAACTCACAGAGAATTAATAGCCAAATTTGGAACTTGCAAACTACATAGAAAAAGTTTTAAACTAAAATGAAATTATCATTTTAGTTTATTTACTTTTGTGTTATTTTCAAAAAAGCTGCCAAATCTGGATCTTTTTCGTGCTTACAAATTTCAAGCATTTTTAGCATTTTTTCATAATCCCTTGGCATAATCTTAAAAAAATCTTTCTTATCAAATTTATCTAGTACATCCTTAGCTTTTTTTGAATCAGTATAAAAAACATGTTTTTCTATCATCTTTTTTAATTCTTTTTCGTCTTTAGCATTTAAATCCTTAATATCCACAAGCTCCGTATTAACATGAACTTCATTGTGCCTTCCTAGTATGTAAGCAACGCCTCCACTCATTCCAGCTGCAAAATTAGCACCCACATCACCAAGCACGACTACAAGCCCACCTGTCATATACTCACATCCATGAATTCCCATTCCTAAAACCACAGCTTTAGCTCCTGAATTTCTCACACAAAATCTCTCTCCAGCTATACCATCAAGATAAACTTCGCCTTCAGTTGCACCATACAAACAAGCATTTCCAGCGATGATATTTTCCTCAGGTGAAAAAGTCGCCTCGTCTGAAATTTTAGCAATGATTTTTCCACCGCTTAAACCTTTACCTAAATAATCATTGCTATCTCCGATAATCTCAAGCTTGATCCCTTTGATCAAAAAAGCCCCAAAACTATTTCCAGCATTTCCTATAGCTTTAATATGAATATTATCTTCCATTAAAGCATCTTTTCCATAAGTTTTTAAAATTTCACTTGAGAGCATAGTAGCAAAAGTCCTGCTTTGATTGCCCACTTCTAAAGAAAGTTTGATCGGTTCTTTTATAGCATTTTTACAAAGTGGGAGTAAAATTCTATAATCAATCGTTTTTTCAAGTTTATTATCTTTATAATCTTTAAAATGCACTGCGGTTTTATTGTAAGTGGATAAAGATTTTAAAATTTTATCTAAATTAATTTTTCCTGCTTTAGCTTGCGCGCTTTTTTGATGAAGTTTATCCACGCGACCTATCATATCATCTAAGCGTTTAAAACCTAATTTAGCCATGTATTCTCTTAATTCTTCGGCTATAAAATACATAAAATTAACAACCTCATCTACCTTACCTTTAAAGTTTTTTCTAAGCTTTGCATCTTGAGTAGCGATTCCAACTGGACAAGTATTAAGATGACAAACCTTATTCATACTACAACCCATTACGATCATAACTGCTGTTGCAAAGCCAAATTCTTCAGCTCCTAAAAGCGCTGCTATGGCTAAATCTCTTCCGGTCATAAGTTTGCCATCAACTGCTAATTTTATTCTATCTCTAAGTTTATTTAAAATAAGGGTTTGGTGTGCCTCAGCAAGCCCTAATTCCCAAGGAATTCCCGCATGCGAAATTGAAGTTCTAGTGCTTGCTCCTGTTCCTCCATCATAACCTGAAATTAAAATAGAATTAGCTCCTGATTTTGCAACACCTGCAGCAACGGTTCCTATACCATTTGCACTGACGAGTTTGACTGAAATTTTCGCGTCTTTATTTGCATTTTTTAAATCATAAATAAGCTGAGCCAAATCTTCAATAGAATAAATATCATGATGCGGTGGCGGAGAAATAAGAGTAACAGCTGGGGTAGAATGTCTAGCTTTTGCTATCCAAGGATAAACCTTAAAACCTAACAATTGCCCTCCTTCTCCAGGTTTTGCACCTTGGGCAACTTTAATTTGAATTTCTTTTGCATGAATTAAATAATTTAAATCCACTCCAAAACGGCCACTTGCAACTTGTTTTATAGCAGAATTTTTATCGCTTTCATAACGTTCTTCATCTTCTCCGCCCTCACCTGAATTTGACTTTGCGCCTATTTTATTCATCGCCATAGCCAAACACTCATGAGCTTCTTTAGAAATTGATCCATAGCTTATTGCACCGGTTCTAAAACGTTTTACTATGCTTTCTACACTTTCTACTTTATCGATACTGATAGCTTCATTAAAATCAAATTCCATTAAAGAACGCAATGTTACTTGTTTTTCATCAACCAAAGAAGAATATTTTTTAAAAATTTTATAATCATTATTTTGACACGCTTTTTGAAGATTAAAAACAATCATAGGATCAATTAAATGTTCCTCTTTAAAAGTTTGCTCATTGAAAGCATTTTTATAAAAATGAAGAAATTCTTTTTCAAAATCATGCAAACTAATACCCTCTATACGAGAGATGGTAGAGCCAAAATATTTATCAATCATTTTAGAATTTAATCCCAAGCATTCAAAAAGTGCCGATCCATTATAACTTTGCAAAGTAGAAACACCCATTTTAGAGGCGATTTTTACTATACCATTTGAACTTGCATGGATAAAATTTTCCACCGCTTTTTCATAACTTAAATCAAGTTCTTTATCTTGAATGAGTTTATAAATACTTTCATAGACCAAATAAGGATTAATCACAGTAGCACCATAACCCAAAAGACAAGCAAAATGATGAATTTCTCTAGGTTCTGCACTTTCTATAATGATACTTGTATGGGTTCTTAAATTTTTTCTCACTAAATAATTATGCACCCCAGAAACCGCAAGCAAAGCAGGGATATAAGCATTATTTTCATCGGCTCCTTTATCGCTTAAAATCACGATAGAAGTTCCTTTTTTTATCTCTTTTTCTATTTCTATAAAAAGATTATCCAAAGCTTTTTCTAAATTCATTTTAGAATAATCATAAAGTATGGAAAATTCTTTCACCTTAAAATTTTTCAAAGATTTAATTTTAAATAATTCTTCATTACTGATAATTGGTAAAGAAATTTTCACGCGCTTAGCATTCTTTTCATCAGGCTTTAACAAATTTCCTTCGCAACCTAAATAAATTCTTGTAGAGGTTACAATTTCTTCTCGTATATAATCAAGTGGAGGATTAGTCACTTGCGCACAAAGCTGTTTAAAATAATTATATAAAGGTTGATAGTTTTTAGATAAAACGGCTAAAGGTGTATCAACTCCAGTAGAAATAATCTCTTCTTTAGCATTTTGCGCCATAGTCTTAATACTAAATTTGGTTTCATCCCAACCAAAAATTTTTTGAAGTTTAAAAATTTCATCTTGCTTTAAAAATTTATGCTCATAAACTCCACCATCTTGTTTTTCAAGATCGATCAAATTTGTAAGCCATTTTTGATAAGGTTTAGCATTGGCATAATGTTCTTTAATTTCATGATCAGTTACTACTCTACCCCTTGCAGTATCGACAAGTAAAAGTTTTCCTGGCTCTAAACGTTTTTTAGCTTTGATATTTTGTTCATCGATTTTTAGGGCCCCTGTCTCACTAGAAAGTATCAACATATCATCTTTTGTAAGGTAATACCTTGAAGGACGAAAACCATTTCTATCTAAACTCGCCCCCATAATCACACCATCTGTAAAAACTATGGCTGCAGGACCGTCCCAAGGCTCCATCAATAAAGAATGATACTCATAAAATGCACGTTTATGACTTTGCATATTTTCATTTTTATGCCAAGGTTCAGGTACCATCATCATAAAAGCTTCTTCTAAAGTTCTACCATTTAAAGCCAAAAATTCTAAAGTATTATCAAACATAGCAGAATCACTGCTTTCTTTAGCAATGATTGGAAAAATTTCATCCAAATTTTCAAAATAATCACTTTGCATCAAATCTTGTCTTGATCTGATGCCATCAACATTACCTCGTATAGTATTGATCTCACCATTATGCACCATATAACGATTTGGATGTGCTCTTTCCCAGCTTGGAAAAGTATTGGTAGAAAAACGAGAATGCACTAAAGCTATGGCTGATTTCATATTGACATCTTTAAAATCAAGATAAAAATCACTCAATTGTGTAGAAAGTAACATTCCTTTATAAACAATAGTCCTAGAAGAAAAGCTTGAAAAATAAAATTTAGGCACATGTAAAGCCCTTTTTTCTATAAGACGACGACAACTATAAAGCACTCTTTCAAATTCAATTCCTGCATTGATTTCATCAGGCTTTTTGACAAAGGCTTGTAAAAAATAAGGCATAGCCCTTAAAGCACTCTCTCCTATATCGCTAGGATTAAAAGGAACCTCTCTAAAACCTAAAAATTCAAGATTTTTATCTTTTAAACCTTGTAAAAATATAGCCTTAGCTTCCTCTTTAGCCTCTAAATTAGGTGACAAAAACATTTGTGCAACGGCATAATCACCTTTTTTTGGAAGCTTAAAGCCTAATTCTTGAGTTTTAAAAAAATCGTGTGGAATTTGGATTAAAATTCCAGCTCCATCTCCTGAATTTTCTTCAGCTCCAAAACCTCCCCTATGCTCAAGATTCATCAAAATTTCTAAAGCATTACAAATAACTTTATAAGAAGCAATACCACGTATATTAGCTACAGCAGCAATCCCACAAGCATCATGCTCATTTTTAGAATCATAAAGTCCTATGCTTTGATTTTTTTCTAAAATATCCTCTAAATTCATTTTTACTCCTTATAAATTGATTTCACTATTTATAAGGATTATAACATAAATAAAAATACAAACTAGACACTATAAAAACATAGCAATAATACTTCCTAAAATCAACAAAGGGCCGTTATAAAAAATAAAAGTTGGTATACAAGTATCCTTAATATGATCGTGCTGTTTGTCAGCGTTTAAACCCACAGTTGTTCCCATTGTGGTTTCACTAGCAGGACTTCCAGCATCTCCTAAGGCTCCAGCTACCCCTAAAATAAAAATCGTCAAAGGGATACTAAAACCAAGCTCTATACAAATAGGACAAAAAAGCGTAGCAATGATAGGAATCGTTCCAAAAGAAGTTCCTATGCCCATAGTTACGATAAGTCCGATTAAAAGCATTAAAAAGATGGCTAAAAATTTGCTTTGTTTTATCCATGGAATCACAAAATTAACAAGTTCTTGCACCGCTCCACCATGTCTTAAAACTTCTCCATAACCCGCCGCTACAAGAATAACGAAGGCGATAAATCCCATTGTCTTAAGCCCATTATCAAAAATCTCATTAACATTGCTATACTTTACCCCGCCTAAAACAACCATTAAAATAAAGCCTAAAAGTCCTGATAAAGGCAAGTTCATAGTGATAATTTGTAAAATTAAAGTTAAAATCAATCCGGCTAAAACACCCCATTCTTTACGCGTCATTTGCAAATTTTCTAAGTCGATTTTAGCTAATTCTATTTCTTTATATTCCTTTGGTTTGCGATAAAAAACAAAAATTGCTAAAAAAAGCCCAGTAATCATGCAAATAGCTGCAAAATACATCGTATGAGTAACATCATTTAAAGTTACATTAACGCCGTTTTTTACAAGATTATCTTTTAAAAGATCTTGGAAAGTCAAACCAAATCCGACAGGCAAAACCATATAAGGAGTTGTAAGACCAAAAGTTAATGCACAAGCAACTGCTCTACGATCTATCTTTAAGCGATTAAACAAACTTAAAAGTGGCGGTATAAGCAAAGGAATAAAA